>CAZVJA010000088.1:0-19903 GCA_964626885.1 uncultured Planctomycetaceae bacterium
GTGGAAACGTAGGGGACAATATAAAGCGCGCCAACAGACGCGGTTCCAGTCAACTTCAAACCGAACGCCTCCAGCCAGTTGCCAAGCAACGGCTGCCATTTGAGTGCCATTTCCGGGCCGATGCTGTCCGGATCGACGAACTCTTCCACGTTCGAGGCTTGCAGCAAAGAGAGCGTGCGCAGGCCCCACAGCGCGTCAGCATGATCGCAAGCACCGTGCACCAGCGCGTAAAGTCCGGGAAGCGTGCAAAGCACGACCAGCAGAGGACGCAGCGCGGAGGCGCGATGCAACGTCGGAAACAGCTCGGCGGGACGGTCAGCCGCTAGTTCGACAAGCTGGATGTCATCCACCGTCGCCAACTCCGCACCTCACTCCTCGGGCCGTTCAGCGAATTTGCGTCTATTTCCGCGACCAATGTCGGCACTTAACCCGCGCGATCTCTCTCCGAGCGCTTCCACGCGATGATGTCATCCAGGATTTTCCCCAGCGACAATGCAGGCTTGCGGCCGATCGTTTCCACGAGTCGCGTCAAATCCGGGACGCGACGACGGACATCCTCGAAATCGTCTCCATACACATGGCTGTAAGGGAGATAGCTGATCGGAACGGCGGCATCGACCCGTGCAATCACCTCTTCCGCCAAACGGCGAATTGAGATTGGCTCGTCACTGCCGATGTTGAATACGCGCCCTTCCGCCGCCGGTGTTTCCATCAACCGGATGACGCAATCGACCACTTCGCGCACATGTGCAAAGCAGCGCACCTGCCCGCCGTCGTCGTAAACCTGGATCGGCCCTCCATCGAGCGCCTGGTCGACAAACCGCGGAATCACCATCCCATAATGCCCTACCTGGCGCGGACCGACGACGTTGAAGAACCGCCCGACGACAACTTTCAGTTGAAATTTTCGGTGGTATGCCAGCGCGAGAAACTCGTCGATCGCTTTCGAGCAGCCGTAGGCCCAGCGCGGCCGCGACGTGGGGCCAAGATACAAATCATCTTCCTCGGTCCAGCGCTCGCGCGGATTCTTGCCGTACACCTCACTCGTGGAAGCCAGATACACCCGCTGCCCTCCCTGGGCCGCAAGCCGCAGCAGCACCTCGGTCGGGTAAATGTTCGTTTCGATGGTCCGTACCGGGTCGTCCGCGACCAGCTTTACGCCGACGGCCGCAGCCAGATGGTAAATCACGTCGATACCCGGCACGATCTCCGCCAGCAAGACCGGATCCGTGATCGAGCCGGCGCGGAACTCAAACTTCGGATGCGTCGAAACCCCGGAGAGATTCCGCTGGTTCCCGGTCGACAGATTATCGAGCACGGTCACTTCGTGACCGAGTTCCAACAGCCGCTCCGTAAGGTGGCTTCCAATGAAGCCCGCTCCCCCGGTTACCAGACACCGCGCCATGCTTATCGACCCTGATACGTAACGATTCCAGCCTCTTCCCACAACATAACGCATCGCGCGGGGGAACGCATCGCCGGTTCAATCAAACCCGCGTTACCATCCCCTCAACGGTCCTGCCGTCTGTACACCCGACGACCAATTGTCGGGATGGGGGACCGATTCCCTCAACATTCGGCGAGTCCAACACCTCTGCGATCCCCGAACTTGAGGATGCAAGGGCCGTACGTCGTCATGCCGGAGAATTGATCACCAGATCCACTCGCCGCCGAAGTACCCCCCAAACAGGATGACCGACCCGTCGTCGTTCACGTACTCCCGGGAATTGAACCGCTGCGGTGCCGTGTCGATCTGGTCGGCCGCCGTCGCGAGGCCGTTCTTCAGCATATTGGCGGTGTACCCCCCTCGCAGGCTGAAACGGTCGGTGAGCTGTACCGAGAGCCCAATCGACAATTCCATGTTCGTCGCGAGGGCGATCGAGCTTTCCGACGTCGAGTCGATGTCGCTCGCCGGGGTCGTGACCGCTAACGAGCTTCGGTGCTTCGCGGAATTCAAGAAAACACCCGCCTTCCCCTCGACATTGAAATACAGCCACGGCACCCAGAACTGGCGGACAAATTCCGTTCCCACCTGCGCACCGAACAAATCGTTTTCGGTGCGGATTTCGTACAAGCCGAGCGCCGTGGGATCGATCGTTCCCTGATCGCGAGAGAGCATCCGCAACCGGTCGTCGAGCCGCATGTAGCGGAAACCCGCCAGGAACGAAGTATCTGACCGCCACCAACGGCGAATGCCGAGTTCGGCGCTGTCGAATTTGGTGTCGAACGAGAGCACATACTGAGCCGAGTTCGAGAAGGCGCTGGTATCGAAGCTCGACTCACTGTCATCGCCCCAGTAGGGGTTGTAAGGTTGATTTGCTTCGTCGAGGACGGTCCGCTTGGTGTCATCCCAATCGTGCAGGCCATAGAAGCCCCCTTCGATGCTCGTTCGCTCGTTGATGTACCGCCCGAGAGTCCACCGCAGTCCGAGAGCGGACCCGAGATCGAAATCGTTGGTCCCGAGCACAATCATATCTTCCAGCGGTGCCCCACCATCGTCGTCATACACCACCAGATTGCGGGTCGGTCCGTCATTACGCCTCAACCACACCGCTTCCGCCCGCATGTACCAACGCGGTTCACAACAGTTGCCGTCATATCGACAAGCACCACCGGACTGGCAAGGGCAACCGGGGTCGTCACAATGCCGCGACTGACGACCACAGAATCGGCGGCGCTCCGTTCCATAACATCCGTAACCGTCGTCTTCCATCCAACCCCGATCCATGGAGGGTTGCGGTCCATGCCCTTCCTGCATGAAATACGAATTCGGCATGCCCCCCTGTTCGGGAGTCATGTCCATCATTTCTCCCTCCGGTGCGTACGGCATCGCTCCATCCGGAGCATAGGTCATGCTGCCTTGCGACATGCCGGACTGCGGCGATCCGTGCTGCATATTGGGTTGCGGCAGCGGTGCACCCGACTGTTGCGGCGGCATGCCGCCGGGAGCGTTTTCCGGCGCTTGCGCGACGAATAACGGCACTCCTCGAGGAGCAGGTTGTTGGGAAAGTGCGGTGGAGGTGAGTGCAATGACGGCAAGAACTGCTGTCAGGAAGGTGAGCTTCGACACGGCCAAATCTCCGTTTGATAAACGGTTAAGCCAACGTCCCAGCTCTGTTCTCTCGATATGTTCCGGCGGCTTGGTTGGAAGGAGCGGACATCATGAGAACAGCCGCCCCCCTCGGACGACGGTTCCGCGCGAAAACTCAATGTAGTCGCGCTAGTCGTTAATATCGGCACAATTTCACGCCCGGTTGAGGAGAAAAGCTCCGCGCGCGAAGATTTTCTTAAGTCATTTCCCACAAATGGCTTGCTCGACAAGAATTGGCTCAGATCAGCCCAAATCGCCCGGCAAAACCGTCGATGGATACCCCGACCCTCCCCGGCATTGCTCGCCGGGCCAAGTCCGCCATTTCGTCTCTGTAGCGGAGGCCGACCGAGGTGGGGTCAATCTGCCGCATCGCCTCCGGCAACGGCGTTCTGGCTGTTCGGCTTCCGTCTGGGCTGCCGTCCCCTTCAATGAAATGGTCGATGACAACGGCATCCGCCACTTCGGCTATCCGCGCAAAGAACCGCTCGGGGTGCTCGATCGGCAGCAGTGGCGAAACGGTCACCACCGTCCGAATGCCCGCATCCTTTAACGTTGCACATGCCTCCAGCCGGCGTTCAGCGCTCGCGGCGTGCGGGGGGAGTCCGGGAAGATTCTCCCGATCGGTTTCAATAGAAACATGGACCCGCAACGCGCACCGGTCCGCCAACGCCCGGAACGCATCGAGGTAATCGACGACGCGGGGTGAATGGGTCTGAATCACCAGCTCATCCGGCGGCAATTCGAGCATCACATCGAGCACGGCCCGTGTCACACCATAGCGAAACTCCTGCGGCACGAACGGGTCGGTCGCGCTCGAAAGGAAAATAGAAAATTTACCGGGTCGGCCAATCCCGCATGCGCTGTTACTCGGTTCTGATAAGCTTGGTGGATCGATTGTTCGCCGTGCCCAGCGTGCCTCGCGGGTGTAATTCTCGCGATACGACTCGGCGGCATTGGTGCGGACTTCGAGAAAGCTTCCCCACTTGCGCCCGGCCAGCAGATGCCGGTTGTGCTGCACATAACAGCCGACGCCGCAGAGCGCGTTTCCGAACGTGCAGCCGCGATACGGCTGCAGTGAGTGCGACGTCACCGTCCGCAAATACCCGCTGGTCCGCGTGAGGACATTGCCGATGGTGGTTTCAAGGATGTCCATCTTCGCATACGATCGTGAAATGCTTTTAAAAGCAATCAGTCAACCGTGCGAGGATTCTCAGCGGTTCGCTTGGTCATCGCGCGGAGTGAATCCAACGACACAAACGGCTTCGCCTGGCCGAGATTTGATGCAACCTCCGACGTCGAGCAACTGCCGCAGCCTCCCGATCCGCAACCGAAGGAATCACCCGGGGTGTGTCCCGTTTTACTCCGGCCACCTACGATCGCGCCGCGCACAAACACTTGCAATCGGCGAGCGAGAAACCAAACCGCAGCCGTGATGCAAAGAATTGTGAGCGTCAGTTGCCAGGACATTGTTCATTCGGTACTAAATTACGTGTGGCGCTATTCAAGCCCAGCGACGGCTGTCACTAAGCTTTACGCCGTGAATATCGTGCGGTCCGTTTGGCGCGAACCGCTGTCGATCCACGCCCCTCACACAAACATCATACCAACCTGGTACGTCACCAAGGCCCCCAGATACGCCAGCAGCGTCATATAGCCAAAGGTAAACGCGGGCCACAACCAACTGTTCGTCTCTCGGCGAATGACCATCAGCGTGGCGGCGCACTGCGCGCATAAGGCAAAGAAGACCATGATCGACAGCGCGACCGGCACGTTATACACCTTGCGCCCGTCGGGCCAGGTCGCTTGTTGCAGCGACGCTTCGAGCCCCGCGTCTTCCTCATCGACCTCGCCGCCGAGGCTGTAAATGGTTCCCAGCGTGGAGATGATCACCTCCCGCGCGGGGAACGAGGCGATCGCGCCGACTCCGATCCGCCAGTCCCAGCCGAGGGGCTTTACTGCCGGCTCGATGGCATGCCCTGCCCGTCCCAGAAAGCTGCCGGCGATCAGTTCGCTGCTGAGCTGGTTGCGTTGCGTTCGCAATTCTTCAAGACGCGGATTCGTTTTTCCCGCAGCTTCATCACCTGCGGTATCAAGCGATTCGATCTCGGCCATCACGCCATCCAGCGCGGCATGATCGCCGGGGAAATATCCCGCCCCCCAAACAATCACCGACGTCGCGAAGATCAGCGTGCCGGCACGCGTGACGAACGCCCGGCCGCGGTCGTACACCCGGCCCAGAACAATGCGCGGGGATGGCCATTTGTAACTCGGCAGCTCCATCACAAACGGCGGTGTTTCTCCTTTGAAAAAGGTTTTCTTTAACAGCCACGCGGCAGGAATGGCGACGAGCGCGCCGAGGCAATACATCCCGAACAGCACCAGCCCTTGCAGATTCACTCCGCCGCCAAGATAGGTCTTCGACGGAATGAACGCGGTGATCAGGAGCATGTAAACCGGGAGCCGCGCGGAGCAGCTCATCAGCGGAGCGACTAGGATCGTCACCATGCGGTCGCGGCGGTTCTCAATGACGCGTGCCGCCATCACGCCGGGAATGGCGCAGGCGAACGAGGACATCAGTGGAATAAACGATTTGCCAGATAAACCGAGTTTTGTCATCAGCCGATCCATCAGAAACGCGGCGCGAGCCATGTAACCGCAGTCTTCCAGAATCGCGATGAAGAAAAACAGGAACACGATCTGCGGGAGAAACACGAGCACGCCGCCGACCCCGTTTATCACACCGTCGATGAGCAGGCTGCGAAACGGCCCGGGCGGCATGACGGACGCAACGAACTCCCCAGCCGATCCCTGCACCGCCTTGATCGCGTCCATGAAGGGGGTCGCGCCGCGGTAAATCGCCTGGAAGATGACCGCCATGACCGCACAAAAGACGATCAGCCCCATGACTCGGTGAGTGAGCACACGATCGATGTGGTCGCTGCCGGTTACGGTGCGCTGCTGCGGATGCGTGACGATCCCCGCGAGCATTTCTCGAATCCAGGCATAACGGACCCGGGCCTCGGCAGCCGGAAAACGACAGCCCGATTCGCGCAGCCGCTCGCGCGCCGCGGTCAAGTGCGTGGCGACGTCAGCCGAATATCGGGGGAGAAGCTCGGTTTCGATTTCGCCGCCAACGTCAATCATCAACCGTTCCACGATCGCCGAGGGGACAACCGCGCCGTTGGAGGCGTGGAGTTTCTCGCGGAGGGCGTCTCGCTCCAGGTAAAACTCCGGCGGAAAAACCTTCGGAGGTTCAAGCGGAACCGCTTCCGAAGCCGCGAGAATTGCCTCGCGCACGTCGTCCAGACCGCGCTTGCGGTGTGCTTCGGTACGAACTACCGGAACACCGAGTCGTTGCGCCAGCAGTTGCGTGTCGATCCGTAGGCCGCGCGCGTCGGCCACATCGCCCATGTTCAACACCAGCACCGTCGGCCGGCCGAGATCGAGCACCTGACTGACAAGATACAGGTTCCGTTCGATATTCGAAGCATCGAGGATACAAACCACAACGTCGAGCGATCCGACGTCGGGCTGCCGTCCCAGAAGTACCTCGACGGAAATCATCTCGTCGGGTGAACGGGGAGAAAGGCTATAGGTGCCGGGTAAATCGACCAGTCGGATCTCGCGGTTCCGCCAGCGCGTCTTGCCGATTTTTTTTTCGACCGTCACGCCCGGGTAATTTCCGACGCGCGACTGCATCCCCGCCAGCGCATTGAACAGCGTGCTCTTACCTGTGTTCGGGTTACCGATGATCGCGGCTGTCAATGTGCGGGACTGTGAGGCGGTGGTGGGAGCAGACATGTCTCTCAATCGTTGTCAATTTTGCGCGGGCATCAGTTCAATTCGCAGTCGCCGCGCTTCAACGGCGCGCAGAGAAATGCGGTAACCCCTGACGCTGAATTCGAGCGGATCACCAAGCGGCGCGACGCCGAGCAGCTCAATTTCCTCCCCTTCGGTCAGTCCCATCTCCAGCAGCCGCATGCTGACGCTGTCGTCTCCTTCGACTTCCACGATCCGCGCGCGCGCCCCGAGAGGCAGCGTGTCGAGGGTGGATCGTGAGTCGCCGGAATGCATGTCAGAAGATCCTCTGAAGTGGAGTATTCAGTCTGGCGGAAGGGAAGACATAGTGACTCGTGACTGGCTAGCGGAGCGAATCCACCGGCAAGCGAGGCGGGCTGTTCAACACTTCCACCATTACAATCGCGGCGGCATCTCCGCGATAACTGATGCGGTGGTTATTGAGGGCGATGATGCAAGGGTTGCCCGGCTGAACCATGCGGACATCGACCCCCTGTTGAATTCCCATTTCTGCAAGGCGCACAACGATTTCGTGGCAACCTTCAACGTTGCTGACGCGCCCTTCTTCACCAGAGCCGAGAAATTCGAGGGGGACAACGGGGTTCACGGACATTCCAAGGGTGACAGGGGGATGCGCAGTTCGATGAGACTGAGTCTCAATATCCCGGCGCAATTATATCCCGTTGCTCCTCCCTTCACAACGGCTCCGAAATCTACAGCCATGCTCAACGTATCTCCCCATCGTCCCACGACTTGACGACTTTTGACCACCCCCCTATACTCGCGCGCTGAGGCATTGAGACTCTTTTCCAATGCTGTTTTCCTGTGAATCGCCCTGCGATTCCCATCGAGAGTTGCGCTGTTTGTCCAAATCCCCCACCGGAGCGCTCCGGCGAGATAACTATCATCACCCTGCATTTCGTGTGCATCCGCAGGCAGAGTTCATGAAAAGCGAACATCGACACGATCTCAAAACCAACGATCTGGGAAAATGGGCGACGGAAGTCGGCGACTCAGCTGGGAAGTACGTCAACCAGATTATCGCTGGCGCCTTTGGGCTGGTTCTGCTGGTAGCTGTCGCGTTTTACTGGTCACATAGTTCCTCGGCCGCCAAGACCGCCGGTTGGAACGAAATTGCCGCCGCGAAGTCCGCCGAGGAATTCGCCAACGTGGCCGACAAGCACAAGGGAACGGTGGTGGCTTCCTGGGCGCGTCTCAAGGAAGGAGAACTGCACCTCGACAGCGGCCTGCGGCTGATGTTCACCGACCGCGCCTCTGGACTCTCGGATCTCAATAAAGCGAAGAAGAGCCTGGAAGAAGCGGCCTACGACGCGGCAAGCCCGGCCGACGTCAAAGAGCGAGCCCTCTTCTCTCTCGGACGATGTCTCGAAACCCTCTCAGACGGAAAGACAGAGGATGCGATCGCCGTCTATCAGAAGCTTGTGACGGACTACCCCTACACTCCCTACAAAAACGTTGCGAACACCCGGATCGAAGCCCTTCGCACCGGCGGCAGCCAGGAATTCTACTCCTGGTTCCATGCCCAGAATCCGAAGCCACCCGATCGCGAACTTCCTCGCGACATGGCCTTCCCCGGCATGAATGAAGGTGCAACCAAGAGCGGAGACGGCGCGACCGAGGCCGGAAAATCCGGTGAAGCAGCCGCCGGTAGCGCTAAAGGAAGCGACGAAAAGTCCCTCCCTGCCGAGAAGCCGGAGGCGGCTGGTAAATCGGATGGCGGTTCCAGCGACGGTGCTCCGAAAGTGCCGGAGAAATCCGAGAAGGCCGACGCCCCAGCCAAGCCGGAGGGGGAAGCCGGAAAAACGGACAATAAGCCGGCCACGGAATCGAAGCCGGAATAGTCCGCGGCAGGTCGTTAGTCGAAGCCCCTTGCAGACTCGCAATCATCCGCACGGGTGACTCTGCGCTGACAGATTTTCGGCACAACTCGCGGGCATTTCGAACGGCTCGTCGACCCGCACCGCTAGTCAAACGTCCGATCGCGCGCCTATGATCGAAGGGTATGAACACCGCGCGCGATGCCTCCCCGTCCGATGAACTCTCAATGGTCCCGGAAAGCAGCCTTTCCGCCGGAGAGCCGATTCTGTTGACGGTGGAAGGGCGCGCGCATGGCTGGCGGCTCGATCATTATCTCGCGCGGCTCTTCCCCAATTACAGCAGAGCGCTGTTCAAGAAGGCGATCGAACAACATGCCGTGCTCCTCAATGGACTGCCGGTGAAGACCTCGCGCCGTGTGCGGGTCAACGATCGGCTCTCGGTCCGTCTGCCGGAACTCCCCGACCGTTCCCTCCCCGCCGAGAACCTGCCGATCAACGTGCTGTTCGAGGATGAATTTCTCGTCGTGCTCAACAAGCCGGCGGGGATGATCACCCATCCCGGCAAGGGAAACTATCGCGGCACGTTGGCGGGGGCGTTGCAGTATCACTTCGATCAACTCAGCGACGTCGCCGGTCAGTTGCGGCCCGGTATCGTGCATCGGCTCGATCGCGATACCAGCGGCGTGCTGGTGATCGCCAAGAACAACCAGGTGCACCACAAACTGAGCGGGCAGTTCGAGCGGCGCGAGGTGCACAAGGAATACCGGGCCATCACCACGCGGGTCATCTCGCCCGATCGGGATCTCATCGAAACGTACATGCGGGTGAATCCCAAAAGACGCGAGAAAATGTGCGTCTGCGAACCGGAAGGAAACGCGCGGCTGGCGGTCACGCGGTATGAAGTGCTCGAACGTTTCCGCGGCTACACCTATGTACGGCTGTTACCGAAGACCGGACGGACGCATCAACTGCGCGTCCACATGCAGCACATTGGCCATTCCATTGTGGCCGATCGCCTCTACAGCGGCGGTGACTCGCTCCGTCTTTCAGATTTACTCGATGAGCCGAAACCCCAGCGAAAAACCCGCCGCCGCGAAGAAAGTGATGATCTCGACGACCCCGATGTGCTGATCCGCCGACAGGCGCTGCATGCGTTCCGGCTCGAATTCCGGCACCCCGAGAGTGGACAACCGCTCGCGTTTGAGGCACCATTACCAGCGGACATCGAATCGACCCTCAACGCGCTGCGAAAGCACGCCCTCCCATGAAACTCGCGAAAATCCGACTCGCCGATGGCGATATTGCCGTCGCCCTGATCGAAGGAAATGACGTTCGTTTGCTCGATCTGACACAGGTCGAGAACTGTCATTATCTCTCCGATATCCTGCATGCCCCCGATCCGCTCGGGTTGGCGAAGTTTCTCGTCGATCCAAACTCCGCCCCGATTGCCGCCGATTCAGTAAAGTTTCTGGCGCCAATCGACGGCCAGGAGATCTGGGCAGCCGGCGTGACCTATAAGCGAAGCCAGGTCGCCCGCATGGAGGAGTCGGAATCGGGCGCGACCCATTACGATAAGGTCTACACCGCCGACAGGCCGGAGCTGTTCTTCAAAGCGACGCCGTCACGCGTCTCCGGACCCGGCGATCCGGTCCGGGTGCGGACCGACAGTAACTGGTCGGTCCCCGAGCCGGAGTTGACGCTCGTCGTCACGCCACAACTGAAGCTCGCGGGCTTTACCATCGGCAACGACATGTCGGCCCGCGACATTGAGGGAGAAAACCCGCTCTACCTGCCGCAGGCAAAGCTGTACAACCAATGCTGCGCGATCGGCCCATGCGTGCTCGTGCCGGAGAAGCCGCTCGATCGCCCCGCCACGAAGATCACCGTCACCATCCGCCGCGGGAAGGGAATCGCCTTCCAGGGGGAAACCGATCTGGGACAGATGGTCCGCCAGTTCGAAGACCTCATCGGCTGGCTGGGGCGCGAAAACGAATTTCCCAAGGGGGCGATGCTGCTCACCGGCACGGGGGTCGTCCCACCGGACGAGTTCACACTCGAGAATGGCGACATCGTGTCGATCGAAATCGCGGGTATCGGTGTGCTGACCAACCCGGTGGTGAAAGGGTGAATGCGAATCTGTAGGGTCCACTGTGCGGACCAAAGATTGCTGGGGTGGCCAGGGAAAAGCGTGCCCCGGAACTCTGAAACAAGTGTGAACCGCACAGGCAGGAATGCCTGTACTCCGACGAAACGAGGTCGTTTCAAAACCATTTCTTGGGAGGGCGACACTCCCGTGGAGCCGCCACAACCAGTAACTTTCGGACGTAGCGGCTCGGCGGACCACCCACCGGGCGGTGCCCCCTCGCCCTCCCGGTTTTGCAACGACCCGTCAGAACAACAGGGACGCACGACATGAAGTCGCAATGGAATCGGATTCATCAGGGAGATTGCATCGCCGGCATGGCGGAACTCCCGGAAGGCTCGGTCGATCTTGCGTTTGCCGACCCGCCGTTCAACATCGGCTACGATTACGACGAGTACGATGACCGGCTCGAGAGCGACCACTATCTCGACTGGAGCAGCCGCTGGATCGGCGAAGTGGTCCGTCTCCTCAAGCCAACCGGCACCTTCTGGCTGGCGATTGGCGACGAATACGCCGCCGAGCTGAAGGTGCTCATGCAGAAGGAGCATGGGCTCGTCTGCCGAAGCTGGGTCGTCTGGTATTACACGTTCGGCGTGAATTGCAAATCGAAGTTCAGCCGGTCGCACGCCCACCTGTTTCACATGGTGAAAGACGCGAAGCAGTTCACGTTCAACAGCGATGACATCCGCGTGCCCTCCGCGCGGCAACTGGTGTATGCCGACAATCGCGCCAATCCCAAGGGACGTCTCCCCGACGACACCTGGATTCTCCGCCCGCAGGACATCCCCGAATCTTTCCACCCGGAGGAAGACACATGGTACTTCCCTCGCGTCAACGGCACGTTCAAGGAGCGGGCCGGGTGGCATGGCTGCCAGATGCCGGAGCAGCTGTTGGGGCGGATCATCCTCGCCTGTTCCAACGCCGGCGAAACGGTGCTTGATCCCTTCTCCGGCAGTGGCACGACGCTGGCGGTTGCTAAGAAACTTGGCAGGCAGTTCGTCGGATTTGAGATGTCGAAGGAATACGCCGCGCGGGCGCAATCGCGAATCGATGAGATTCGCGAAGGAGACCCGCTCGTCGGCGCGGCCGACCCGCTGACGAGTGCCCCCTCAACCGAGAACGGCAAGAAGCTGGCCGACAAAGCCGGCAACGGCACTAAGCCCCGCACCCGCCGCAAACAACCGGCCCGGGAGCAGAAGAATCTGCTGTGATTGCCTGATCGGCGCGAAACGGCCCTAATTTGAAGCGCGCGTTACGGCTTCGTACTCAGGTCGCAGGCGCAGACCATTTGGCCGCAGCCGGGGCAGCCGGTGCCGTATTTCGCGTGCATCGCCCGGTCGAGATCGACTCCCGCCACGTTGGCGAGCGTCGCCATCCAGGCGAGGACATCGGCGAACTCGGCCGCGAGTTCTTCCTTGCTCCCCTCGCGCAGCGCCGCCGCCAGTTCGCCAATCTCCTCCATGAACCACATGAAGGTGCCGTCAATGCCGCGGGCTTCATCCTTCCGCGAGTACATCTTCGCAATCAGCTCTTGCAGATCGGCTAATGTCATCGGTCGAGGTTCGGGCATGGGAGGTGCGTTCCAATTCTCGTGGTGCGGGTCGTCTGGTCAAAACAAAAGCACGAAGCACGAATGACGAAGGAAATCCGAAGGCCCGAAGCTCGAAAGAATCGTTGCACCGTTGAAGTGATCTTTCGGATTTCGTGCTTCTTTCGTCATTCGGATTTCGTGCTTATCCAATTGCGATGGCGAACGTTTGTTATGTGGAAATCTCAATCCAGTGATTTGAGCAATTTGGCGGCTTCCGCATGATCTTTGTCGCGTTTGAGAATATTTTCCAGTCTCTTGCGCGCTTCCGCTTTCTCGCCGGAGGCCAGATAGACGCGGGCTCCCGCCAGTTCGAGATCGTTGTCCCCCGGCTTCAATTCGAGGGCTGTATCGTATTCGCGCATCGCGCGGGCATGGTTCTCCAGCCCCATCCACGCTTCTCCCAGCATGCGATGCACGTCGGCATCGAGCACGTCGACGAACAGAGCCGCCCGGCCATGATCGACCGCTTCCTGCCAGTTCTTGGCGTCGAGCGCCAGTTGCGCGAGCTTCTTGTTCGAGACCGCGTCATCCGGGTCCAGGTCCGCCAGCGCCTTGAGGGCGGTAATCATTCGCGGTTGATCTTTCAATTCCTGCGTCGTCGCAGCCAGCCCCCGCAGGAATTCCGCTTCATGTGGAAAATGGCGGCGGCCGAGCTCGCACAACTCCGCCGCTTCGGCATACTTTCCGCCGAGCACCTTGAGCTGCGCGAGAACCAACAGCACTTCGCGCAGCGGAGCGTCGCGGTTGAGCGCCGGCGCGAGAACTTCCGCGGCGCGGGCGTAATCCCCCGCTTTCGCTTCCAGCTTCGCGACTACGAGAGCCGCGCGCGGCTCGGCGGAGTTCTTGGCAAGCGCCTCCTCCGCCACGCGGCGCGCAGGACCGACGCGATTCGCTTCGAGCAGCGCGTCGGCGTACTCTCCCATCAGTTTCGGGTTCTCTTTGCCGCCGGCTTCGTTATAAGCCTGTTCGAGCTTTTCGAGCGACTGCCGCGGCTCGAACTCCCCCTTCTTCAATTCCACGACGAGCTTATCGAGAAATTCACGATACCCCTTTTCAAAATCTTCCGGGTTGACTCCCAGTGTTTGCTGGATGACTTTGGCTGTTGGAAGGTTGTCGCGGTACGCGTCGAGCATTTTGCGGATCGATTCCTGGCCGAACCGTTGGGTGATGTACTGCGCGTACAACCGACTCTGACAATACGCGAATTGCCAGTCGTTGGGCGATTCCGGACGCTGGAAACCGGCGTCAAGATTATCGACGTTTCTGATATTTCCCTTCGGCACTCGCTCCAACAGCAGCTTGTTCCACAGCGGGGGGCGCTGTGTTCCTTCGGCCGTGACGGCGAGCGCCTCGGTAAACCAGTGCGGAATGTTGAAGTGCGTCTGCTGCAGCGTAAGCACGTGGACGAATTCGTGTTTCACCACGCGGGCCCAGTTGAACGGCTCGGGAGCTCCGGTCGGCGACGCGAGCGCCACCATCATGCCTGTCGAAGCGCCGATCGTCTGAATCCAGGGCAATCCAACCATCCGCGCGCTGAACCATTCGTGTCCGGTCTGTCCTCCTGACTTATTGAAGACTTCGAACTGCGTCCGCTGCGGCGGCTCGTAGCCGAACCGTGCAACCAACTCGGGATAGATCTCCTCGAGATATTCCGACATATAGCGTCCGAGGGTGGCGTCGAGCTTGGAATCGACCCGCAGTACGAAATGCCCGGTCGAGATCACTTCGTATCCTTGCAACAAACGAATCACCTTCCGCATGTTGCTGACACGGACGTGATAGGGGTCGGCGGCAAATGCCTGGTCGAGGATTCGCGCGGCCTCGTCTGTTTTTCCGACGCGCATGTACAACAGGCCGAGCGCCGTCTGCGGTTCGGGAAGCTGAGGCATGAGCTCGATGGCCTGCTTGTACATTGCCTCGGCCGCATCAAACTGCCGACGGATCTCGACCAGCGAGCCGAGATCGCTGAAGAAGGAACCGGGATGCGCGTTCCAGGCCATAAGATCAGTGAGCAGCGCGGAGAAACGAGTCGGAGTTTCGATTTGCGGCTTCGATTTGCTGAACTGCTCGAACAGCTTGTCGAGCTCGGCGCCTTGGGGAGTGCCGTCATCCGCAAGATCGCAGGCGGCCAGGCGGGCGAGCGTCTGCTGATCGCGCGGATTGATCGCGCGGGCTTTCTCCACGAAGCCACGTGCTTCGGAAATTTTTCCCTGGAGAAGCCGAACATCTGCTTTCAACAGCAGCGCGGAAGGAAGTTGGGGATTGATGCCGAGCGCTTCGGTCGCCTTGTCGTCCGCTTGCGAAAGTTCCTGCTGATCGAGCGCCGCTCTCCCAAGTGCAACGTGAGCTTCCGCCGCACGGGGGTTGATCGCCAATGCTTTTTCGATCTCGGGGATGCCTTGCGCCCGGTTGTACTTTTCAAGGAGCAACTCTCCGGAGATTACCAACGACTGCCAGCTCGCGGCGTCGTTCTTCAGTGCGTCGGGGCAAAGGGTGTTGACCGCAAAGCTGTAGATCTGCGTGTTGCGGTTCCAGCGGGCGTATGTCACTGCCCCGCGCGCGACGAGCAGCAGGGTCTCGGCATCTTCTGGCTGCGCCTGATTGTAATAGCGGATAAACCAGCGGTAGCCGTCGTTAGCTTCCTTAATGCGCCCGGTCTCTGCGAAGAGTTTCGCTTGCACGAGATGCGCGAGAGGTTCGTTGGAATTGCGTTTGAGGGCCTCGCCGACCCCCTTCTCGGCAGCATCGAACTCTCCTCGCAGGAAATGTAATTCGGCCTGTCGCGCGTAAAGTTGCGCGTCGTCGGGACTCGCTTTCAATGTCCCCTCGATCACGGAAGCTGCGGCATCCCATTGCCCAATCGCTTCATGTGCCCGGCTTTGGCCGAGTGCGATGCGGACGGCGTCTTCTTTCGCCAGCTTGGACCCGGCGAGTTTTTGGTAAGCCTCGAGCGCCTCTTCGTATCTCCCCTTTTGCAGATGTTCGCGGGGGGCATCGAGCGGCGACTTGTCGTCGCTCCAGGCGGAAATCGGAACGGTGAGTGCAATGGCGAGCGAGAAAACAAGCACCGTGATTCCGGTTAGCCGCATGAGGAATCTCGCCGGCGGGCGGTTTTGGGAAGTTATGGGCTGAAGCCCCTTTCCTCGACGTTATCGGAGAACGGCGGGGGATTCAATTGCAGTCGCGGGACCAGGCTATTTGGAGCTACGCCTGCTGATTTTGTGAGCTATGTTCCCCATGCACGACAGGTGGTTGCGCGTATCGAACTTGTCCCAGCCAGTGAAATCGATTCGGACCGAAGAACCATGAGAACCGATAGCTGCACACTCGCCGCGAACCCGCATGCTCGCACCGGTGACGCCGAACTTCTTTCCATCACAGCAGGTTCGGATGAAACCGCGGTCGCGGACGCGCCGGCAGCTGAACCGGCCGAGGCCGACGATTCAGCCGTTACGACCCAACCAGGCTGCAAGAACTGCGGTTCGACCGAGCCGTGGGGGTTCGCTTCGTGGTGCCCCCGCTGTGGGTATTATCCGGCATTCGGAACGTGCGTGGATACCGGGCCGAGGCAGGATGAGCCGACGGATGCCGTCAATTTCGTCAAAATCGTTCCCGCCTGGATGTGGATTTTGGGAGCGGGGCTGGTCGCGATTTTCGTCGGCAGCGTAGCGGCCAGATTTCAGCTTCCGCCGGAGGGAAATTCCAGGATCTTGTGGACTCTGGGGCAGTTGATGCTCGGACTCTCCGCTGCGCTCGTTGCACAAATCACAACGTTTCTAGTGAGCGCCGCCGACATGGACAAGGCTTCGCCGTTTGACGTCTTCCTCAAGCCGATCGAAGTCTGGAAACCTTCGATGCGCAAACTGCCGGCGGGGGCGTGGCGGATCTGGTCCTTGGCATGGGGAATGTGGGGGGCGTTTTGCGCGGTAGTACTCATCGGCGGTGTGCGGTTTTCGACGATTTTCGACGACTGGGGTATTGAGAAAAAGGCGAACATGAACGTTGTCCAGGAAATCGTCAAGAAGGCACGGCGGGACGGCGGGGATGGCGCCGATTCGCTTGAAGGGGCGATGAACGATTTTGTCGGCGACAAGGTGCCGGAGGATGAATCAGAAGAAGCGATCGCGAAATGGCCGCAGGCGGACTGCCTGATCATCGGTTACCAAGCTGACAAAGATCGCGGAGGATTCAGTTCGATCCTCGTGGCGTCCGTAGTCGACAACAAGCTCAGTTACGTTGGAATGCTCTCCGTGCAAGATGTGCCGGAGGAATCGCGCAAGGGACTGTACGCGCGGATGCGTTCGCTCGCGCAGAAAAAGCCGTTCGTGAATATTGATCTGGAAGCCGTCTGGCTTAAGCCGGTGCTGATGTGTCGCGTCGCTTACAAAGACTGGACGAAATCGAAAGAGCTTGTTCGTCCGAAGTTCCGCGCGATGCTGCGCGACGTCGACGCAGAGCAGCCGTAGCGTATACCGAGCCGCAGCATCGCCGCACTGGCGTTCTTTCGGCCGCGGGGACCGCATTCGTTACGATGCTGGTGAGCGCGCGCCGCCCGGTTCTTGGGGAGGATGGTGCCAGCCGACGAACAGGTCGTAGGCGAACCCTCCCACCACGCCCCCGACGAGCGGGCCGACAATCGGCACCCACCACCACATGCCATTGTGGACGGTGAACACGGAAGAGCCCCATCCCGCAATCGCGGTGAACAATCGCGGGCCGAGGTCGCGTGCGGGGTTGATGGCGTATCCGGCATTGAGGCCGAACGTCATGCCGATCAGAAACACCAGACCGCCGACCATCACAGGGGCGAGGTTCGCGCCGGGGGCCAGGTTTCTCGCGTCGGAGATCGCGAAGACGATTCCCACCAGCAGTGCCGTCCCGACAATCTGATCGATCAGTCCTCCGATGGCTACGTTTTTCAAATGCGTTGCCGGGTAAGTTGCCCAGATTCCGGCGGTGGCATGATCCCCCAGGCTCGGGACGGTGCGCACGCCGTTATCGAAAGCGTTCAACGCATCGTAGTAGACCACATACGTCACGATCGATGCGACGAACGCCCCGGCGACCTGCGCCACGACGTACGGAAGCACCTTACTCCAGGGGAACTTCCGGTGTACGGCCAGTGCCACCGTGACGGCGGGGTTGATGTGCGCGCCGGTCACGCCGCCGCAGGAATAAATCGCCATGGTGACGGCGAGTCCCCAGCTGAGATTGATCGAGAGGTACTGCCCGTATTCTCCCTTGCCGAGCACGACCTGCGCGACGACCGCCGTGCCGAACAGGATGAGAAGAAACGTGCCGAAAAATTCCGCCGCCGCCTCTCGCACCGTCCCCCGCAACATGGTTTCTCCTCGAGCGCGTGGTGTAGGATGACCAGTGACGGTCCGATTATGGGCTTTGAGCGGCGCGACTGCAATCGCGTGTCGGATGAAACCTTCGCGGAGAGAGCAACCATGTCGAGCGTGGAATCGTTGAATGAACGCATGCTGGTTCTCGAAACGGCCGTCGCGCACTTGCAGCACGACGTCGAACAGATGCACGGGGTGATTCTCGCTCAGAACAATGAAATCCAGGCACTGCGCGGGCTCGTGGAACACTTCGAGGGACAGCTCGAAGAGGCCACGAAAGAACCGGAGCGGCGCGACCCGCAAGAGGAACGCCCACCGCACTATTGATGCATTCCTTTCTGGCGGAGACGCAGCTGGTCAACGACTGAGTTCTGTACGCCGCCCGAAGGCGGTACAATGCAGCTTGCGCGGCGTGCCGTTCGGCCGCCTTCTTCCGTTGAGTCCGCAACCAGGGGCCGTCTACATGTCTGAAGAACGCTACTTTCCGGGTCTGGAAGGGGTCATCGCCGGCGAAACGGCGGTCTCGGCTGTCGAGGGGGGGCTCCTCTACCGGGGCTATCCCATCGAGCAGCTTGCCCGGGACGCGACCTTTGTGGAAGTGGCATATCTGCTGCTGTATGGCGAATTGCCCAACCAAGAAGAGTTGGCCGATTTCCAGTCGATCCTCTCCGAGTCGGCCGAGGTGGATGAATCCATTCTTCGCTTTATTGGGGAGATTCCGCTGCATGTCGGCGCGATGGATGTGCTGCGCACCGGGATCAGCGCGCTGGCGCATTTCGATCCGCAACTCGACGACGACGGCCGCGAAGCTTCGATTGCCAAGACGGTCCGGCTGCTCGCTCAAATTCCCATCTTGATCGCCGCGCGGCATCGTCAGCGGGAAGGGCTGCCGCTCGTCGAGCCGAATTCGGAGTTGAGCTTTGCCGGGAGCATTCTGCACCTGATCACCGGCCGGGAGCCGACGGCTCTCGAGGAGCGGGGAATGGACGTCTCGCTCATTCTGTACGCCGAACATGAGTTCAATGCGTCGACCTTCACGGCCCGCGTGGTGACGTCGACGCAGTCCGATATTTATTCCGCGATCACGGCGGCGGTGGGAGCACTCAAGGGACCGCTGCACGGCGGCGCGAACGAACGTGTGATGGAAGTCCTCGAGGAAGTCGGCTCGCCCGACAACGCAGCCGGTTGGGTCCGCCAGGCATTGGATGGAAAACGGCGGATCATGGGATTCGGCCACCGCGTCTACAAAGATGGAGATCCGCGGGCGACGATTCTCAAGGAATATTGTGTGCAGCTCGCGGAGAAACGCGGCAACACCGACCTGGAACAGATCGCCGACACGATTGAAGAGGTCGTCCGCCGCGAGAAACGGTTGCCGCCGAACCTCGATTGGCCGAGCGCGCGGCTGTATCACTATCTCGGGCTGGAGATCGATCTCTACACCCCGCTGTTTGTTGCCAGCCGGGTCGTCGGCTGGGCGGCTCATGTGATCGAGCAGGCAGAGAACAACCGGTTGATTCGTCCGCGTTCGAACTACATCGGCCCCGCACAGCGAGACTATGCTCCGCTCTCGGCTCGCGGCTGAGTGGTCGAGACCTCGATGTAATCTGATGCCATCTCGTTCATGAGAATGTCGACGGGAAAATCGCTATCTGGATGAAGAATTGTCGTCGGGTGATGGAATTACCGGCACTGAGCGTCGAATTCACGGGAAAAAGTCCGGTTTTCACGCTTCCCGAATGGAGGTTTGCCGATATAATGGGGCTGCACGAGCGTTGTCGGCGATTGTGATCGCTGGCAACGCGTCTTTGTCCCTGGGTGTCCTCAAGACACCGCGCGGCTCGAAGAACTACGTGCAGCCACAAAACATTGACGCGGGGTGGAGCAGCCCGGTAGCTCGCGAGGCTCATAACCTCGAGGTCACAGGTTCAAATCCTGTCCCCGCCACTTGAATTGACGGTAGCGAAACTCGCCTACCGTCGGGTTATACGAAAGGCCGACGTCTCCGGACGCCGGCCTTTTGCGTTTTATGGCCAGTACTGGCAACCACTTAGACAGACCCGCCAGTCTCAATCTCTCCCTCTCAGTCCCCCG
>CAZVJA010000089.1:0-19829 GCA_964626885.1 uncultured Planctomycetaceae bacterium
AAGAAGCTTAGCGAGAGTGGTCTCGAATTGGGGGTCATCAATCCCCGGTTCGCGAAACCCCTCGAAACGGATACGATGCTGAGGGCCGTCGATCAAACCGGATTCGTAATTATGGTCGAGGAAGGGGCCTTGATGGGTGGGTTCGGCTCGGCTGTGCTCGAAGCGGCCAACGATGCGGGGCTGCGGACCGACCACATTCGGCGGATGGGTATTCCGGATCGATTCATCGAGCACGGCGACCGCGCGGAATTGATGGCCGATCTCGGGCTGGACATCAAAGGATTGATCGCGGCGGCGGAATATTTCGTCGATCGAGCGCACGCCGTTCCTGAGTAGCGGCGGACGAACCGGAAATTTCACGTCAAGAGCACGGAGTTGCTGTCGCGCTGTTGATCTCATGCCAGGGAAGGGATTGTTCATGAGAACTTTGAGACTCTTAGCGATCTTTTTCCTCGGAAGCGCGATCGTCCCCACGAATGCGCGGGCCGCCGAAAAGTTTGAGTTGCGTGAGTCCGCGGAAACCGGTCGCGTGTTTCGCGTGGAGATTCAGCCGAAGGTCAAGGGAGAGCTGGACACAGCGACGGGGGATGGCAAGGCGGTTGCACATGAAATCACGGTGGTCGCGTCTCTGAAGTATCTGGAGCGTCGCCTTTCGGGAACGGGTCGTGACGCCGAGTCGCTGAGATCGTTGCGGCACTACGACGATGCCGACGCCCGGATTGAAGTCAGCCGTCAACTGACCGTCTCGCGATTACGGAATGAACGGCGGCTGATTGTTGCACATGGGAGGCGCGACGGTATCAGCGTGTATTCGCCGACCGGCCGGATGGCGTATGAAGAGATTGACCTGCTGCGCGTCCCCGGCGACAGCCTGGCAATGCTGGCGCTCCTGCCTCCCAAGTCGGTAAGTGTGGAAGAGGAATGGGTCACGCCGAGTTGGGCCGCTCAAATGCTCGCCGCCACCGAGGCGGCGGTCAAGGCGGAGATCACGTGCAAATTAGCTCAGGTGCAGGGAGGGATTGCCTACGTGCAATTCAAAGGGAGGGTCGAGGGGGCGACTTCCGGCGCCGCGGCGGAAGTTGACATCAAGGGAGAGTATCAATTCCACATTTCGGAGAAGTACCTCAAACGGATCGAAGTCACGCAGACGGAGAAGCGGACGGTCGGCCCCGTCGCTCCCGGAATGAAAGTGACCGCTCACGTCGTCACGGTCCGTGAACCTTCCAAGGAGCTCGGACCGCTCACGGATGCCGCAGTGGCAGCCGTACCACTGGAGCCGGAGCCCGGGTTGGTGATGCTGGAATATCGTTCCCCCTGGAACGTGCAATTTGAGCACGACCGAAACTGGCATGTCTTTCACCAGGCGGAACAGGTGGCGGTGCTTCGACTGCTCGATAAAGGGAGTCTGATCGCTCAGTGCAATCTGTCTCCAGTCCCGCCGGCGGCGGCCGGTCAACATACACCGGAGGAGCAGTTTCAAAACGACATCCGCATGTCATTGGGGGACCGGCTGAAGTCGATCGAAAAGGCGGAATTGCTTAAGAGCGAGGACGATTGCTTTCGCTACCGGGTGACTGTGGTCGGTGAGGCGAATAAAGTGCCGATGTACTGGATCTACTATTTGTGTGCTGATCCTTCCGGAAAGCAGGTGGCGTTCGTCTTCGCCGTCGAGTCGAAGCTGCTGGGGCAGCTGACCAATCGGGATCTGGGGATCGTCAAGAGCCTCACCTTCCTGGCCGAGCCTCGCGAGCCGGCGAAGGCCGCGGCCCGCTGAAAGTCATATCCCTACCGTTCCCTGTCAGCCGCCGGTCTGGCGTTGTTTTTCGTGGAATTCGCGGCTCCAAGCCCCGATTGACACGTTTTTCGAATTCCCGGATACTTAAGGGGAATTCATCGGAAGGGCAAGCGGCAGCGAACTTTCCGGCCGCCGACGTGTCCACGGATCTGCACGACGGCAAGTCCGCGCGCCGAGTGATTTGTCTCGCGCGGCGGGTTGGGTTTGCCCAGCGTCAATCGTTTGGAACATTACGTGCTGCAAACCGCGAAAACCAACGATCTGGCAGCCTATACGCGCGACGTCGCGTCGAGAGCACGCATTGCATCGCGCGAATTGGCGATCGTTCGCGGGGATTGTAAGAACGAATGGCTGCATCGTTCCGCCGAGTTGATCCGAACGCGGACGGAATTCCTCGTGAAGGAAAACTCGCGCGATTTGGAGAAGGGGCCGGGATACGGTTTGACAGATGCCGCACTCGATCGGCTACGTCTGACTCCCGGGCGACTGGAGGGAATCGCTGCGGCACTTGAAGAAGTCGCAATGCTCCCTGATCCCGTGGGAGAGGTTTTTGACAGCAACGTTCGGCCGAACGGGTTGCTGGTCAATCGCGTCCGTGTTCCGTTGGGGGTCGTGTTTTTTATTTACGAGTCCCGGCCGAACGTCACGGTCGATGCGGCCTCGCTGTGCGTGAAGAGCGGCAATGCCGTCATCTTGCGAGGGGGGAAGGAAGCATTCCACAGCAACCAGGCGTTGCATTCGCTGCTGAAAGAATCGCTCGGGGCCTCCCATTTGCCGGAAGATGCCGTGCAACTCGTCGAGACGACCGATCGCGCTGCCGTCGGGCATTTTCTGGCGATGAGCGATTTGATCGACGTGACGATTCCGCGCGGCGGTAAGTCGCTGATCGAGCGGGTCGCCGCCGAGGCGAAGATGCCGGTGATCAAGCATTTCGACGGCATCTGTCATGTCTATGTCGATCGTGCCGCCGAGCTGGGTCAGGCCGAGAAGATTGTCCTCAACAGCAAATGCCAGCGCCCCGGAGTCTGTAACGCCGCCGAATGCTTGCTGGTTCACAAGGATGTGGCAACGTCTTTCCTGCCTCGGATGGCCGAATTGCTCTCGGAGGCTGGGGTCGAACTCCGCTGCTGTGAGCGCTCCTTGAAGTTGATTCCGGCAGGCCGTGCCGCGACGGAAGAGGACTATCGGACCGAATACCTGGACCTGATTTTGTCGATAAAAATCGTGGACGACGTCGATCACGCGGTACGGCATGTCAACGATTACGGGTCGCACCATACCGATGCGATTTTGACGAACGATCTGGCTGCTTCGGAGCGGTTTACGGCGGGGGTCGATTCGGCGGCGGTCATGGTGAATGCCAGCACGCGCTTTAATGACGGTGGCGAACTTGGGCTGGGGGCGGAGATTGGAATCAGTACCGATAAATTTCACGCCCGTGGCCCGTGCGGATTACGGGAACTGACAAGTTACAAGTATGTAGTCCACGGGGCGGGACAGATTCGCGGATAGTGCTCAATGAAATTCGGCCGGATGAATCGGCCGGGACGTTTTCAGGCGATCACGGAGGCCAGGGATGGCGGACGTCTTAAGCCAAACAGAAGTGGAATCGCTGCTGGCCGCGCTCGATCCGGTGTCGTCGGCGCCGCAGCCGGCCGCGCATATTCATCACGATGATCCGAACTCGCAGATCAGCGTCTACGACTTCAAGCGCCCTGAGCGGGTCAGCAAGGAGCAGATGCGGGCCTTTCAGGCCATGCACGAAGGCTTCAGTCGCGAATTCGGCGCCGTGCTGAGCGGCATGCTGCGCACAATTGTCGAAGTGAAGCTGATCAGTGTTGACCAATTGACCTACAGCGAATTCGTGTTCAGCCTGGAAAACCCGACTTGCTTTAACCTGTTGCATGCCGAAGGGCTCGACGGGCACATCATTCTGGATCTCAATCCATCAATCATCTTCCCGATTGTCGATCGTCTGCTCGGTGGAGGAAAGGGCGCCAAGCACGCCGTTCCCGGCAGGCCGCTGACGGAAATTGAGCTCCGGTTGGTCTCGCGAATCACTGACCTTGCGATGCGCGGGCTCGAGAAGTCCTGGAGCAGCATCTGCAATCTCAAGTTGCATCGGTTGCAGGTCGAGAGCAATCCGCAGCTTGTGCAGATCGTGCCTCCCAACGAAGTCATCGTGCTGATCAGCTTCGAGCTGACGATGGGGGAAATGCGCGGGATCATGAACTTGTGCATTCCGTTCAATACTATCGAACCGCTTTCGGGCAAGCTTTCGTCCGACACATGGTCGGCCTATACCAAACGGGTGGCCGACCCCCGCCAGCAGCTGAATCTGGAAACGGCGGTTTCGCAGGCTGGGGTAAAGCTGGTTGTGCGATTGGCCGACACGCACCTGACCACCGGTGATTTGATGGGGTTGACGGTGGGGGACGTGATCATGACCGACAAGCCGTGCAACCAGGGGCTGCAGGTTTTTGTTGAGGACCGCCCGATGTTCACCGGAAAGCCGGGTGTCTACAAAGGTCACAAGGCAATCTGCATCGGCAAGCTGATCGACCGTCCGGAGGATCTTGTCGAACGGGAGCTCAAGTTGCGGCCCCCCCAGCCGGAAGTGGCCTAGCCTGGCAGGGCGGATGCCGTTCCGCGGCGATCAGCGATTGCCGATCTGTGATAAATTCTTGACGGAACGTAGGTTCGGCGATAGAAGTATTGTTGGGCCGTAACTGCGGCCGGTTTTGGAAAACGATTAAAACGCAAGGACGGTGTTCGTTTTTGCGTTTTGACGGGGGTGTTGTCGGGTGCTCACACGCCTTTCGTCTCCTTTACGAAACATCTTGCGAGCACGATTGCAGAGAGGACGTTGACGATCGAAACGAGTCATAGGATCAACGAGCAGATCCGCATATCACCTGTTCGTGTCGTGGATCAGAATGGAGAGATGCTGGGAGTTATTCCCACGTCCGAAGCGCAGAAAGTTGCCATTGAAGCAGGTCTCGATCTGGTCGAGGTGGCACCCAACGTTCGGCCACCGGTTTGCCGGGTGATGGATTACGGAAAATTCAAGTACGAACAGAAGAAGAAACAGGCGAAAAACGCACGCCAGCACCAGGTGCAGATCAAGGAGATTCGTCTTCGGCCGAAGACGGGTGACCATGACATCGACTTCAAGGTGAAGCAGGGGCGCTCGTTCCTGGAGGATGGCGACAAGGTTAAGATCAACGTGATCTTCCGAGGGCGCGAGAACGCCCACCATGATCGTGGTCGGGAAATTCTGACCCAGGTGATCGCAGCCCTGGAAGATGTCGCCAAGGTGGAGAAAGCCCCCGGCATGGACAGCGGCCGGACGATGTCGGCCGTCCTTGCGCCGAAACCGAAATAGGGGTCGTTTGACGAATGAGGCGGTACTGAGTTGATGTTGATGTCCCCGGACCGGGGGCACAGTCAAAACAGCCCCTGCCGGTTCGACTTTTGACGGGACCTTCAATTTTTTGGCCGTTCACAGTGGTCAAATTGGAAGTCTCCCCGCTATAATCGCCCCTTTTCCGGTACCGGGGGACCGGTATCGGCGGGTATCGACAGGGACGGATCAGGGTTTTTTTCCCGCAAAAAGCGACGGTTTTCATCATGCCGAAACAGAAGACACACAAAGGTTTTAGCAAACGCTTCAAGGTGACCGCCTCGGGTAAGGTCAAGCACAAGAAGGCTTACCGAGGGCATAAGCTGAGCCACAAAGGGGGCAAGCGGACCCGCCAGCTGCGAGGCGATGGTGTTTTGAACAGCACCCGCCAGTCCGCGACGGTCCGCGAAGGGTTGTTGCCGGGTGTTTGAGACTTCGTTGTCAACGGTATGGACTCCGTCAATTTAGAGAACGCATAGCAGACTGCCATGAGAATCAAGACAAGCAAATCCCGGCGAAGCTCGAATAAACGCTGGTTCAAGGAAGCCAAGGGGAATTACGGCGGCCGGAGCCGGTTGATCGAGACAGTCAAAGAGACGGTCGTTCGCGCCCGCGCATTTGGCTTTGTGGGCCGGAAGCTCAAAAAGCGCGATTACCGCGCTCTCTGGATTACCCGCATCTCGGCTGCTTGTCGTCAACGAGGACTCTCGTATTCCGAATTCATGCATGGCCTGAAAAGCGCGGGGATCGAACTCAATCGCAAGTCGCTCAGCGAACTGGCGATTCGCGAGCCCGCTGTTTTTGACGAGATCGTCGCGGCTGCCCGCGCGGCCGGCTGACAGTCGTTCGCTATTCGTGAATACGCTCCCTCGCGATTTTTCTCCGCAGGGCACCATGGATCCCATTGCCGCTCTGACTGAGTACGAGCAGGCCGCACTTGCGGCGATTCGCGGCGCGACCGGTCCCGATTCCCTTGAGGCCGCCCGGGTCGAGTTTCTCGGCCGGAAAAAAGGGCGGTTGCGCGATCTGCAGGCTCTGCTGGGAAAAGTCTCGCCGGCCGAGAAGCCGGTCGTCGGCAAGCGATTCAACGACGTCAAAATCAAGGTCGAAGGGGCGCTCGAGGCTCGCCAGAAAGAACTTGATCGCCCCAAAGCCGCACTTACCGCCATCGACATCACTCTTCCCGGTACTTCGCTGAACATCGGCCGTCTGCACCCTCTCACGCAGACGATGGAAGAGTTCAAGGACATCATGGGGCGATTCGGTTTTTCGGTGGCTGACGGCCCTGAGATCGAGGATGAGCGGCATAATTTCGAGGCGCTCAACATCCCCCACGATCACCCCGCTCGCGACCCGCTCGATAATTTCTACCTCGCGGCGGCCGAGACCGCATCCGGCGGACCGGTGCTGCTGCGGAGTCAAACCTCGACGGTGCAGATCCGCGTGATGGAGCAAACCAAGCCGCCGGTGCGGATCGTCTCGCTGGGGCGCGTTTACCGTCCCGATACGATCGACGCCACGCACTCGTGCATGTTCCACCAGATGGAAGGGCTGATGGTCGCTGAAGGGGTGACGATGGCCCACCTCAAAACGGTTTTGAGCCTGTTCGCGGCGGCCTACCTCGGCCAGGATGTCGAGATCCGCTTCCGCCCGTCGTTCTTCCCGTTCACCGAGCCCTCGGTCGAGGTCGACATGCAGTGGAACGGGGGCTGGATGGAATTGGGAGGGGCCGGGATGGTCGATCCCAATGTTCTCCAAGCGGTCGGCTACGACCCGGAAGAGGTTACCGGTTTCGCATTTGGGCTGGGAATCGAGCGGTTCTGCATGCGGCGGCACGGCATCACCGACATCCGCCGCTTCTACGAGAACGACATCCGCTTCCTGCGGCAGTTTTGAACCGCCCACGGCTTAACCCTCTCTCTCGAATCCTCCCGACTTCCCCTGCCGTGGGTTCCCCTTGACCCTTTCGTCGAACCCGGCGTAAAACCCCGCCCATGCGCCCCGCTAACCCTCGCCCCTGTGCGGGAGAGGGTGGCGACGAAGTCGCCGGGTGAGGGGGGCGAAAACTTCACGAATTCTTTTCCCCATGACCGGAGAGATCATTGAGGATCTTCTGGTTCATCGTCCTTGGATTACCGGTTCTGGCCGGCTGCCAGATGGCTGGCGGTCGGATCATTCCCAGCCCGCTCACCTATTCCGAGCAGGAACGGGAGATTCTCGCCATTGTCCCCCAAGGGACCGGCCGCGAGGAAGCGGTGCATCGCCTGTCAGCCGCCGGGATTGAAGGGGATTTTGGTTCCGGCCGAAATATTTACTACTGCGACCTGTGGAAGCGTGAGAACGGCGACCGCTGGCACATCAATGTCGCGCTCCTGTTCGATAAATCGGGCAAGCTCTATAAGACACAAGTCGCCCAGGCCGACACCGGTCTCCTCTCGTCCAACAGCCCGACTCCCGCTGCGCTGAAATCAACGGCCAGCACAGGTACCCCGGCGCTTGGCACGTCGGCTGGGTCCGGTCCTCCTTCAAGCTCCGCCGGCTCGACGAACTCCTTACCCGCCGCGTCATCCTCCGGTAATAGTACCGGCAACAGGCCGTCCGACGCATGGCGAGCCTCGACCGACAAGCTCAAAATCGGCCGCGAACTGCACGACGGCAGCCGGCGATAATACCACAGCATCAGAAGTGGGGTGGCTCAGTTTGACGTCTTGCCGGAAGTTGTGAGGGAATTCGTTTCGCGATAAGAGGCCGAAAAATCAAGGTTCTGTGTCAAATTCCCCAAAGGTACTTCGATCGACGTCAGTTCCCATTCCGAATTCAGCGGAAAACAGGCAGTTTTCGAAAGGCAATTCCCGGACAGCCTCTGAAGCTTGTTGGGCCACCCAGCCATTGGGAACAGCCCTTAGATGCTGGTAAACGGGCTGGTGGAATTTCGTCTCAGTATGAGTCAGGCTCATTCCTGATTCAACGATTTTCCCTACGCCGATGTGGCCTTCCAATCGCTTCATTTTCTAGACTTATAGTGATAATATGCCTAGTCCTGATTCTACGGAGCTTTCCGCGAAGGAGTGGACGCACCATGACGTTGGAAGATCGGATCGGACTTTACGAGCAAATTGAAGAGCACCGCAAGCGACCGCTGGTGGTTTACGACACGAGTAGCCGGAAGAACGCTCACGGCAACATGGCTGCCGACGTCATACCAGAGTTGCTCGATCAACTGCGAAGTGTTCCGGCGGACGTCAAGGAAATAGACCTTCTTGTTGTAAGCCAGGGTGGCGATCCGTCCGTCGCATGGCGCACCATTTGTTTGCTTCGAGAGCGATTCGAGCGTGTTGGCGTTCTGGTTCCCCAGTCAGCATTCAGTGCAGCTACGTTGCTGTGTCTCGGTGCGGATGAGATCGTAATGCATCGCTACGGGAATCTCGGCCCGGTTGATCCGCAGGTCACGGTGAAGCGGAAGAACAACAACAATGAAGCGTATGAAATGCGCTTCGGATATGAAGAAGTCATTTCATTTATCGAGTTCATTCGCGACCATGCCCATATCACTGATCAGGCTGCCCTGACGAGCATCGTTGGTAAGTTGCTCGACGATACCGGGACAGTTCCCATCGGAGCAGCGGTGCGCGGCTCGATGTTGTCTCTCACGCTCGGTGAGAACCTTCTCCGGATGCACATGAATGGAGACGGCGAGGCAGCGAAGGCGAAGGACATCGCTGAGATTCTCAACAAGAAGTTTTATCACCACGGACATGCTCTCGGGCGGTCTGAGGCGAAGGCAATAGGGTTGAAAGTCGCTGATCCTGATTCAAAGCTCGAAGACTTGATGTGAAAGGTGTGGGAAGACATCGAATCTGAGCTGAGGATGCGCGAGGTTTTTAGCCCGATTACGGAGATGGCGAACTCTTCGTCTGCAGCTCAACTCTTTGCTCCCGTTACCTCGGTTGCATTACCGCAGGGGCTTCCGGCCCCGATCTTGCAGCAATTGATGCAGCAGATTGCTGGTCAAGTTCAAATCACTGTGAGCCCTGTCCCGCCCGTCGATTGCACCCTTGTTCATGCGATCATGGAAAGTCCCCGGAAATGTAGCCGGTTTGTAACCCGACGGAAAATCTTCGGACTTCGCCAGGCGGATGCTTCTATTGGGCTCTCCGTTGCAGATACTTCCCAGCGATGGGAACTCCTTGACCTCCCCCCGAAATCGGAAAAGTCGGAGAAGTCGGAACAGATTTCGCTTCCGGATTCCGATAAGAATATAATAGACTCTCCGAAAGACGGCGGTGATGCCGCGAAGACTGCGGTTCCCGCCCCGCATGTTCCGCTAACGGAGAAGCCGAGCAGGCGGAGGAACGCTGCTTCAAAGGATGAAAGCGGGTCGACATAGAAGGGCACGGTATGCGATTCGACTCAACCCATTGCGATGGGGCAATCGTCGATCAGCCCCATCGAATTCAAGCAACAACGGACGCTCCAGCGATCTTCCCCGGGCTCGAATATGAGTACGTGGAGGAACCCGCTATCGCTTCGTCTCATAACGAAGAAGAACGAGAAGCTGCCCGCCAAATTGCAAAACGGCTTCTCGGTCGCTGGTATGCTGACTCAATCCTGAATGATTGAAGTCGCGTTCATTCAGTTTGCCACCGCTCCGTTAACGGTGCGCGGCGGGTTCCACTGCTGAACCGGCTTTGTGGGTCAGCAGTATGGTTTTTCGATGGTCAATTGGCAGCGACATACCAACAGGCATTATAGCGCGCGTTCGCAGTTTTGCGGAATTCGCGAAGAGCACTGCTGTGCCGAAGCGTCTCAGCACTGGCACCCGGCGTAGCCTGTGTCATCAGTGAATCGCATCACGCACTAGGCAACTCGCACATCAGCGCCAGCACGTTTTTGTCAGGATCGCGGAAGAAGGCCATCCACAACTCGTGATCGGGCATCTTCGCGATGAGATGCGGCGGCGAGAGAGCGTCAACCTGCCTGGAGACCAAGGTCTCCCAGACAAATTGAATGTGGTCGACCTTGTAGTAAATCACCGAAGCCGGGTGATCGAACTCCGGCTTCTCGGGGTGGCTCAACATGAGCCGCACTCCGCCGACATCGAAGAACGCCATCCCCGGGAACTGGAAGAGCAGTTTCATTCCCAGCGTGTCCCGGTAGAAGCTCACCGCCCGGTCAAGATTGCGGACCGTTACGGCGATCTGTCCGATCCGGTCGAGATGGAGTTCGTCAGCCATTCGAAAACGCCCCAAAGATTTTTGTCACTTTAGCGAACCTTCACGCTGAGTGGTCGACGAAGTGAATCTTGCCTCCGCAGTGCTTGCAGGCGACTTTTTGCCCCATGTACTTGGAGGCGGCTCGGAGTTCCTCGTTGCAGTGAGGACATTTGGCGTAGAAGGCGGTCGCGGTGACACCGTTTTTTTCGAGATTCAGCGGGAACTGCGAATGGCAGAATTTGCACTCGACGCGCTCGTCGACATATTTGCTCGCGACGCGGAGTTCCCGCTTGCACTTCGGGCAGCCGATGTAATACCCGGTCAATTCAACTTCGACCATGGTGACAATCTCCTGCAGCGGAATGAACTCCGGAATTTCGACACTGTCAACTTCGAGGTCAGAATTGAGTAGCGCGCGGCAATTCTGACAATGCACCAGATTTTCCGGCATGTCGATGCCGCAATCCGGGCATGCTCCCCCGGGCCAGGGTGGCATGGAACGGCCTCCCACACATGCGATTGGACTGCATCCTTGGTCACAAACAATTCAAGCTCCGTCTCAAATCCTTATCGGCCCGCCGAGAACTTCATTTTAAAGGCGTGTCGGTACGCGTGTCCAGAAGTTGTCTGGATTTGGCCGTATCGAGGCGAAGGCTGTGAATTCCGCAATGTATTTCAGACATCAAGAGACAGTCAGCAGAGGCGCGTTATTTCGAGGGTTGCTTCTCGATACACGCCAGCCGATGAAACGTGCGGAAATAAAGCCGGCCGTTGGCAGCCGCCGGAGTCGCATGAGAAGGGTCGTTCAACGGCATTTTTCCGTGCAGCTTGTATTCGGGAGCCGCCGCGACGACGACCACTTCTCCCTTTTCATTTAGGCCGTACAAATTGCCGCCGACACAGATGGGAGAACTCGTGAAATTTCCGCCGATCCGCTGAGTCCAGACGTTTTCATCTTTGGTGGGATCGGTGCAGATGACAATTCCGTCATCGGTCCACAAATAGAGGTGGCCTTCATAAGCAATCGGCGTGGGAACGTAGGGGAGCAGCTTTTGCCGACGGTATTTGATGTTTGTCGCCGAGACATCGCCTTTACCATCAGGATTGATGGCCACCATCTCTTTGCCCCGTCCGCCGCCTCCGCAGCATTGAAAGATCAGTCCGTCACCCAAGACTGGGGAGCCGACCGTCCGGGCGGGGAGCGACTTTGTAGTCCAGATTTCCTCACCGGTCCGGGGATTGAGTGCCGTGACGCCTGATTGGCTGCTGGAGCAGATCAATAACGGCGGATGGCCGTCTCGTTCGAGAATGATCGGGGTGGCGTATGACGTGGCTTGTGACGCGCCTGGACGCAGGGTGCTCCAGACTGTCTTTCCCGTTTCCTTATCGACCGCGACAATCGAGCTGGGGCCGTCCTGGTCGTTTACGGCGATGACGAGATTCTCGAAGAGAACCGGTGAGGCACCGAGCCCATGCTGGCTTTCGAAGGGACCGAGTAACTTACGCCACTCGAGATTGCCGTCGAAATCATAGGCGGTGAGCGTGTAATGCTCCCAGTCCGCGAATGCGACGTAGACCCGCGTGCCGTCGGTCACGGGGGTGCTCGACGCCCAACTGCTTTTCTGGTGCTTGTGGCTCTTGTTCATTCCGGTGGTTCGAATCCAGATCGTTTCGCCAGTTTGGGAGTTCAAACAAAGCAGGTGGCGAATGGAACCTTCCTCTTCGGCGGACGTGACGAACAGGCGGTCTCCCCAGATTACCGGTCCGGAGTGTCCCATTCCCGGTAACTCAACATTGAACGCATACTCACCCGGGCTCCAGGAGGTGGGGAGCCCTTTTTCCGCACTGATGCCGCTGCCGTCGGCACCTCGGAATCTCGGCCAGTTTTCCGCACGGCAAATGCACGTCGAAAAGAGCAGGAGGGCCAGGCCGAGCCCCAAAATTCCGAGGTTGCGGAGCGATCCAAGATGGGGAAGGAATCGCATGCGGTCGGTCTCCCTTACTGCAAACGAGAACATATCAGGGTATTCACATTTCTCGACGCGATGCGATCTAAGATGACCAACCGAACACCGAAGTGCAAGACTAGTCACCGGCAGCGCAAGGTTGGAACTTCCGACGTTACCTGAAGTTCCGGCAAGCGACTTCACCGCGACCAACGAGAATTGCCGACCTTGCCCCCCTCAGTTTCACCTTGCCTCGCGAACAAGGGGTGGATTATTCTGGTTCAAATGCAGGGTCAAACGCTTGCCGGAAACGGCAATTCCGCCTATTTGATCGTTCGCGATGGGAATACCTGGCGCGACGCGATCGAGCTGTCCCCACGCCAGGTGAATACGATTGGCCGCGCTCCGACGAACCGCGTGGTCATCCGCGACGAGATCTGCAGTCGCAACCACTGCGAGATTTTCCTGTCGGGATCGGCCTGGACGCTGCGTGATCTCGGTAGCCGCAACGGCACGCTCGTGAACGGTGTCCGAGTAGAGAAGGATCGGCCACTTGTGGGGGGAGAGCTGATTCAGATCGGCGGCTGCCAGTTGGGTTTTACGCGCGACCTGTCGCTGCCGTTTCCTAATCTGGATGATTCCGATATCGCCGAAACAGCGGACGATGACACAAAGGTCGCGTTCAGCCTGGGAATCAATGAGACTTCCGCGGGTCCGGGGCCGGAAATCATCCACAGCGCGCGCAACTCGAGGTACCTGCTTCCCACGGTGGGCGTGCCGGAGGGGCGCGACCGGACGAGCCAGGAGTTGGCTGCACTGTATCGGCTGGCCTTGGAAATGGGAACGCGCCGCACCGCCAAGGAACTCGCCGCCGTCGTGCTGGAGGGGTTGTTCTCGGGTACGGCTGTCGACATCGGTGCCATTTTGCTGCTTCCCAGGCCGAAAACGGGAGAAACGGATTCGCAAAAGTTGAAGGTGGTGGCTTACAAGGCGCGCGGCAATCAGCCGTATCAGAAAGTGTCTGATTATCTGTCTGGGTTGGTTCTCGGCCGGCGAGAAGCGATCCTGGCCCGCGATGTTGCCAAAGATTCTCGACTTTCGACTCCGGGCAGCCTGGGAGAGATCCAGGCACGGAGCGTCATCTGCGCGCCGGTGTCGGTCGGCCCGACGGTGTTTGGATTGATTCATCTCTACTCCACGACCGCCGATTCGCCGTTCGACCGGGACGATCTCGAATACGTGCTTGCCGTTGCGGAACAGTTCGCCGTCTCGCTCGGAAACTTGAAGGAAAAAGAATCGCTCGCGGATGGCTTGGCTCGCGTGCGCGGCGAGAATGAAACACTTCGGCGGCAACTGGAACTCGAAAGCGAAATCGTGGGGGAAAGTCCCGAGATCCGGCAGCTTCGTGAGACGATCGCCCGGATCGCGCCCACCGACGCCACGGTTTTGATTCGTGGCGAAAGTGGAGTCGGAAAAGAATTGGTGGCGCGGGCGATTCATTTTCGCAGCGGGCGCAACCAGAACATTTTTTGCACGATGAATTGCGCGGCTCTCAGCGAGAGTCTGTTGGAAAGCGAGTTGTTCGGGCACGAAAAAGGGTCATTTACCGGTGCGACCGAACGGAAAGTCGGCAAATTCGAGCAGGCCAACAAAGGAACTTTGTTCCTGGATGAAGTCGGCGAGATGGGACTCGCCATTCAGGCGAAGTTCCTGCGAGTGCTCGAAGGGCATCCTTACGAACGGGTCGGCGGCCAGACCCCCATTAAGGTGGATGTGCGCGTCGTCGCGGCCACGAACCGCAACCTGGAAAAAGGAGTGGAACGCGGAACTTTTCGGCGGGATCTGTTCTTCCGGCTGCATGTCGTTGAGATCACCGTCCCGGCGCTGCGCAAGCACAAGTCCGATATTCCGTTGCTGGCCCACTATTTTCTGGCACGGTCCGCCCGAAAGACAGGGCGTTCGGTTCACGAGTTCTCGGCCCCGGCGATGGAATCGCTGATGAATTACGATTGGCCGGGCAACATTCGTGAACTGCAGAATGTCATCGAACGGGCCGTGATTCTGTCGACAGGGAACCAGGTCCGCGTCGAGGATATCCGCTTGACGGCGTTGCAGACTCCGCGGTCGGACAGCTCGATGCCGGTAATCGATGTCGAGCCTCGGGAAGTGACCCTGGAGACGCTCGAGCAGGAGCATATTCTGGCCATGCTGGATCGGACCAGTTGGAATAAAACCCGTACGGCTCAAATTCTGGGGATCGAACGTTCGACGCTTGATCGTAAGCTGAAGCGTTACCGTGTCCGTCAGCCCGGCACTTGAGTTTGTGAAGGGGACGCTTGAAATGGAACAGGGAGCGGCCCTGGGGCGGGAGAGTTCCACAATCGGCGCAGATCGCCTGGATCTGACAATGGCTTGTATCGGGCAAGTTTGCTTCCTTTGCCCGACGAATACTTAAGCAAGCGTCGATGTGTCTTCGTTGAAAAATTGCAATTTTTTTGTTGACATTTGGGGGTGCGGACTTAACAATCAATGCAGCCGGTAAGTGCCGGTCCAGCCTGAGTTTCCAGCCTCCAAGATTCCCATTCCTGAGAATCGGCTTTCAACCAAGTGACCGGTCGGATTCTTGCCGTAAGGTCACATTGAGCCTGAGTCCGGCCGACATGGTCTATTCGGAGTCTGGGATGAAAGCTGGCAGAGAGCGTCCGTTAAACTGCTGTAATAAAGGAGCTTAGCCCTCGGCAACACGTGGGCGAGCAAGCTTCTGAGAAGTGTTTCGAGACGCGTTTGAAAAGTTCCATTCGCATAACTGTGTGTTAGTCCATATTGTGTCGCATAGCTGGAGAGTGAGGAATGTCGTTTGATTTTGAGGATGATTCAGAAATCGAACTGGAAGCGCCTGTACAAGAGCTCGACGACGAATACGGTTCTGACGGCCCCGATTTCTACACCGACGAAGATTTTGTGGCTCATGGGGTCGATCCCCTGGCGCCAACGAAATCGAAACCCGGTTCGGAGGGAAAAGTTCTGACGTTGGCGGCTCGATACGCAGCCGGTCTTCCCTTGTGGAACCAGGACGATTGTTATGACCATGGTCCGAATAGCCACGGACTGATGGTTTAAGGGGCGTCCGGAAGGCTTATCCCCGTTCGGGATGTGAGCCTGTGACGAGAACATGTTCCTGACGAGATCCCTCAGCGATCCGTCAGGATTTTTTTTTGCACACTTTTTCCCCCAGATTCCCAAACGGGACGATTGGACCAATGTTTGGCGACCAGCCGGTTTCACCTTGCTGAATCTTCCTGACGTCCTGAAGGTAGTACTTTTTAGGCAGAGGGAGACTTGGTTTTTCAGGGATACCGGTTTCTCCCCAGCGTTGGGGAGGGAGATACCGTTCCGATGCTGCACCGCCTCGCAGTCGTGCCTTTTGGCGCGGCGTGCCTTGGCAAATTCTGGGTGAATCTCACTCTGGTTCTCAAGACATTTCGGGCATTTTACCGAATTGCAAAACGGTCATCCCCAGCGCCGCAATTTCGTTCAATTCCCAGCTCCATTCCGGGAAATCCTCGGGGAGTAAAGGCCATCTCCACCTCCGGATGGGGCCGTCGGAGCCATATCCGATTCCCGAGCCCCCTTGAGCAGTCGGGAAATGGCACGAAGATTGCTTCTCGATAAGGAGAACTCTCGGTGAGCCAACAGTGCCGTGGCCTATCGACGGAACACGAACCCCCTCAAGGAGAATTCTGGATGATGGCTACTGGACCGCTCCCCAAAGAAGCACTTGGATCAAAATCGATGGGAGATGAACTCGTTCGCCGGGTGGAAGCGCAGACGGCGCGACAGGTTCAAGACCTGCAAATCCATTGCGAGGGGAGCCGAGTGACCGTGACGGGGCGCAGCAGAACCTACTACATCAAGCAACTCGTCACGCAGGCGATCATGGGTTGCACGCCGAGCATGCAGCTCTGTAACGAAATCTCCGTTTACTAGTTCCTCGTCCTCCGGCAACTGGCACGTTTTTTGTGGCCGTTGCCAGCCGGAATCACGGCTCTTCAATGCGATAGAGCGCTTGGTCGGTTCTGAGCAAAAGAGCTCGACCGTCGACCGCCAGAGACGCAAGCGTATCCGCCGGCAGCGTGCTTCGCGCCAGCTCCTCGTAGCTGTGCCCTGCGCGAATCACAGTCGACTCTCCGTTTTCACTCTGTAAATAGATCTTTCCCTCCGAAAAGAGGGGGGAGGCAGAGTGGTTTCCTCCGACGCGGTGCGTCCAGTGCGCCTTCCCCGTACCGGCATCGACGCACGTGGCGACCCCTTTATCGTTGATGAAATAGAGGTCGTCTCCAATCAGGAGGGGCGACGGGGTATTCGGAGCGCCCCGATCAGTTTGCCATTTCACGTGCGTTTCAGTTACGTCTCCCTGACCGTCGGGGCGAATCGCCAGCAGTTGCGGTTTGTCGAATCCGGTGCACACAAACACGAGCCCGTGCCCATATACAGGGCGCGGGACCAGTGAGTACCCGTGGTATCGGACCCGCCAGATTTCCTCCCCATCGGCCGGATCATACGCCACAACCGCATGCGCACCGGGGCTGACAATTTGCTTACGACCGTTCACTTCAATCACGAGTGGAGTGGAGAACGAAAACTTCTTGATTTCGTCGGCGGGGGGACGAGTTTTCTTCCAGCGGATGTTGCCAGTCGCCTGCTCCATGGCCACCACGAACTGGACGTCGGACCCGTCACAAACGGTGATCAGCAGGCCATCGACAAGCACCGGCGAGCTGCCCCCTCCGTGCTGCGGATGGTAAACCACCTCGCGATTTCTCCACAGGATCTCGCCATCGAGCGTCAAACAGGCGGTCCCTTGTGATCCAAAATGGACGAAGAGGTTCTTTCCGTCAGTGGTAGGTGTGGGGCTCGCCTGCGTATTCTTGCGGTGCATTGCCGCCCGCGCGCCCGCCTCCAGCGGAAAGACTTCGACGTTCCACTGAACGGCCCCGGATTGTGAATCGAGACACAGCGTCCGCAGTGACTGCTTCGCGTCGGGTTTGTCCGACTCGGCAACAGCCGCGGTCAAATACACGCGGCCATTGCAAATGATGGGGGACGACCAACCCCGACCGGGAATCTCCGTCTTCCAGCGAATGTTCGCGGATTCCGAACTCCAACGCTGTGGAAGTCCGGTAGCCGTCGTGTGCCCTTGGCCGGTCGGTCCGCGGAACTCGAACCAGTTCTCTCCGGCGTGCAAATACGAAACCGGGTCAATCACGAGAAAGAGCAGGGGAACGACCAGGTAACCCAGAACAGGATGAATCGTTGTCACGGTTCGTGCTTGTACTCTTGGTTCAGGCGTCTTCAATGGCCACGACCTCCATCCGCAGGGTGCCGGAGGGGATGGCGACTTCGGCCGATTCCCCGACTTTCTTGCCAATCAGCCCTTGGGCAATCGGGCTGCTCGTCAGGATCTTCATCACATCGCCGTCGTAGTCTTCTTCTCCCGGGCCCACCAGCTCATATTTCTCTTCGGTCCCATCACTCAAATCGCGGACCGTGACCGTCGAGCCGAATGTGACGATTCCCTTGGGCATGGCTGACTTATCAGCGATGTAACAATTGCCGAGCTTGCTCTTGAGCTGGTTGATCTTTGCCTGCAAGAGCCCCTGCGCCTCGCGCTGCCCGTGGTACTCCGCGTTCTCGCTCAGGTCTCCCTCGGCCCGGGCATCGGCGATTCGCTGGGCAATGATCGGCATCTCCTCCTCTTCGAGTCGACGAATCTCCTCGCGGAGTTTGTCGTAACCTTCCCGGGAGATCGGTTGCTTTTCCATGACCCCAAGCCGCTCCTCTCTCTCCGGACCATGCCACGGAGAACATTCGGACGATATCTAACAGACGAAAAGAAAGACGGGCGACACTGCGGCCGGCTGTTTTGAAGCCATGCGACGCGGTTGCCCGTGCCCGTGTATTATTTCCTGTCTGCAATCGGAATTGCAACAGCGGAATTTGAAAGGACTTTCAGATTCTTCAATTCGCGCAACGGGTCGGCTATGCACCAAAGCGTGCCAACGGCTAGGCGATCTCCACCCACTTGCCGCTGACCGCGCTCGAGAGCACCGCGTCGCAGACCTTCTGGGTTTCGAGAGCCGTCTTGAACGTCGGCTCGGCTGGTTTGCCGTTGGCTAGCCCGTCGAGAAAATCGGCCACCTGATGTACGAACGAGTGCTCGTAGCCGATCTGCAATCCCGGCACCCACCACTTGTCCATATAGGGATGGTCGCCGCCGTGGTCGGTCACATGAATCGACCGCCAGCCGCGCAGCTTCCCTTCGTCGCCATGATCGAAGTACTCGAGCCGGTGGAGATCGTGCAAATCCCACTTCAGTGAGGCTTTTTCGCCGTTGACCTCAAAGGTGTACAGCGCCTTGTGCCCGCGGGCATAACGAGTCGACTCAAATGTTGCGAGCGATCCGTTGGCGAAGCGGGCGAGAAACGCGCAGGCGTCGTCGATTTCGACCTTTTCCTTCTTGCCGGTCAGAGTATGCTGCCGCTCCTTGATGAACGTCTCTGTCATGGCCGTAACGCTCTTGATCGAGCCGTTCAACCAGAGGGCGGTATCGATGCAGTGCGCCAGCAGGTCTCCGGTGACTCCACTGCCGGCGGCTTTGGCATCGAGCCGCCAAAGTGCCTGTCCCCCTTGGGGAAGATCTTCGGAGATTGTCCAGTCCTGCAGGAAAACGGCCCGGTAGTGGAACACCTTCCCGAGCCGGCCTTCCTCGATCAATCGCTTGGCGAGCGTGACGGCCGGCACGCGCCGATAGTTGTACCAGACCATGTTCGCCACGCCCGCCTTTTCGACGGCCGCCACCATCTTTTGCCCTTCCGGTGTGTTCATCGACAGCGGCTTTTCGCAGAGGATGATTTTGCCTGCTTGTGCCGCGGCGATGGCAATATCGTGGTGTAGATTGTTCGGCGTGCAGATATCGATCGCGTCGATGTCCTTGCGGGCGATGAGCGCCTTCCAGTCGGTTTCGGTCGATTCGTAGCCCCATTTTTCGGCGAAGGCCTTTGCCTGGTCCGCGTTCCGCGCACAGACTGCCTTGAGCACAGGGCGATATTGCAGATCAAAAAAGTTGTTCACCTTGCGATACGCGTTCGAATGCGCCCGGGCCATGAACCCGTAGCCGATCATGCCGATGTTGAGTGGCTTTGTCATGATGTTGACTCCTTATGTTTGAAGCACGAAGCACGAATGACGAAGGAAGCACGAAATCCGAAGCACGAGAATAGTCGCCAGATTTCGATATGTTTAATGGTTCATTCAGATTTCTGCCGCTCTATTTAAATTGACTTCGACTTGACATCCATAGGTAGTCACACGCTCAATGTTCACCAGGGCGATTTTTGCCCGATGATTTGGAATCTCGCTTTCCCCGGAATATGGCCGCGAAAATCAAGTGCAACTCTTTGGCCTCGCGCCAA
>CAZVJA010000090.1:0-19648 GCA_964626885.1 uncultured Planctomycetaceae bacterium
GCGAGACCAGCCGGGTTCGTTCAATTTCGGCAATTCCTGACCGCGCAACGGCTGGAAGGACCAGAACGCCCGTCCCTTGTCGAAGTCGATTCCCTTGGCCTCCGACGGTTGGTTATTGCCGCTCTCCGGGAACGGAGCGCCACGCGCGACCCAGCGCTCGAGCTCCCGGATCTCCTCGTCGGGCAACTTGCCGGTCGGCGGCATTTCGACGGCGTCACCGGTATAGCGAATCGCCTGGACGAGCAGGCTTTCATCCGGTTTTCCCGGCACGATGACCGGCCCGCTGTCTCCCCCTTTTTTCATCGCAGCGGCATTGTCGACGAGCAATCCGCCGCGATGTTTCCCGTTCTTCTTCGAGTGACATTCGTAACATCGCTTGACCAGCAACGGACGGACGCGTGTTTCGAAGTACTCGAAATCGGCGGCGGAGAATCGGCGCGACTGTTGTGCCGGCTCATCCGCAGCGATTTCCGCGCCACAGCAAGCCAACCACGCCAGACAGAATGCCATGCGTTTCATGCTGCTTTCCAGGAGTGCTCACCGACGGATTCGCTCGCCCTTCGGGCCTCAAAACAGATTATCATATCATTGAGGCTCCTACATCCCGAATCGCATCCTTGACGATGGAAGATCGGGCAAAACCGTGGGCGTGGCACCTGCCGTCATGATATGATTGAGACATGCAATCCTCCCGTCACGATGTGCAATTCACTTCCTTCCCGGGAGTCGTGACATCCCGACGCGAAATGCTTGCGCGCTGCGGGACCGGGCTCGGAATGATCGGCCTGTCGATGCTGCTGGCCGAGGAGAAGGCCCGCGCCGCTACTCCGTCTCCTTCTTTGAGACCCGTGCCAACCACCGAGACGAACGTGCAGCCGCTCGCGCCGCGGTTTCCACATTTCCCGGCGAAGGCACGGCAGGTCGTCCATCTGTTCATGAACGGCGGCCCGTCGCACGTCGATACGTTCGATCCCAAGCCGATGCTCGACAAATACCACGGCCAGCCGCTCCCCACGCCCAACCTCCGCACCGAGCGGAAGACCGGCGCGGCCATGCGGTCACCGTTCAAGTTCCGTAAGTACGGCGAATCGGGCATCGAAGTGAGCGAACTCTTCGCCCGAACGGCCGAGCATATCGACGACATCGCCGTCATCCGGTCGATGCACGCCGACGTTCCGAACCATGAGCCGTCGTTGATGCTGATGAATTGCGGCGATGCCCGGCTGCCGCGCCCCAGTTTCGGCGCGTGGGTCACGTACGGTCTCGGTGCGGAGAATCAGAATCTGCCCGGCTTCATCGTGATGTGTCCCGGCGGATACCCCATCGTCGCCACGCACAACTGGCGGAGCGCGTTTCTGCCCGGGGCGTATCAGGGGACGTACGTCGATACGAAGCATACCGAGATCGACAAGCTCGTCGCAAACATCCGTAACCCCGAACTGCCGGCGGCCGAACAAAGGCGGCAACTCGATCTCGTGCGGCAGCTCAACGAAGAACATATCGCGAAGCGCCCACACGACAGTCAGCTCGAAGCACGGATTCAATCGTTCGAACTGGCATTCCGCATGCAGTCGGAAGCGACCGACGCGTTCGACGTCTCTCGTGAACCGAAACACATCCAGGAGATGTACGGCCCCGGCACGCAAGCGCGGCAACTGCTCATCACGCGTCGCTTACTGGAGCGAGGTGTGCGGTTCATTCAGGTCTGGAGCGGTGCGGGCCAGCCTTGGGATAATCACGACAACCTGGAGAAGACGCACCGCACTCTGGCCGCCGAATGGGACCAGGGGATCGCAGCGTTTCTAAAAGATCTCAAGCAGCGGGGCATGCTCGACACGACGTTGGTGCAGTGGGGAGGAGAGTTCGGCCGGACGCCGGTCGCGGAGTTCCCGGCGCTCAACGGCCGCGACCACAACCATTACGGCTTCACCTGCTGGCTGGCCGGGGGCGGAGTGCGCGGCGGGTATGTGCATGGCGCGACCGATGAATTCGGGTTCCGCGCGGCCGAGAAGCCGGTGCACGTACACGATTTGCATGCGACGATGCTGCGCCTGCTCGGCTTTGATCACGAACGGCTGACGTATCGATATGCCGGACGTGACTTCCGCCTGACCGACGTGCACGGCCGGGTGGTCGAGGAGCTGCTGGGATAGTCCAGACCGGTTCGTTGCGCGAATCGATTCGTCACCCCGTTCTTAGGAATCTTTAGCGAAATCGAGTGATCCCATTGGGGATTGTGGCCGTTGTCCTTTCGAGATGACCGGTCAAAACGAAAAATCGATGGATCGACCCCTCTTTTTTTGCCGATTCTCCCAACATTAAGCGCGCGATCAGGCGTATCGATCAGCGGAAGTCGATGTGTCACAACGACTCCGGAACCCTCTGGTGGGAAACCTCGGGGTAGGCTAGACTAAGGCGTCAAAGAAAAGCTTTCTTCCAGGTGAAACGGTCATGACTCTTCGGAAACTGAAATCCCTCTCGCGGTGGCTGCTGATCGTGCTGACGATCTGCTGCGCCGCGGCAGTTGCGATTCCGGCCCGGGCCGCCGAGTCGCTTCGCCTGCGGACGACCAGCGAGCAGGAGTCGTCCGAGACCGGCGAGGATTGCGAGGAATCGGCGCTGCCGGCCGCTTCTTCCCGCCGAGTTCCGCAGCAAGTCGATGGGCAGAAATCTTCCCGGCGCGGCTCGCCTCTCTCTTCACAACAAACCGGCCATTCCACCCGACTGGGGGAACTTCGCGCTACTCGCGAACGGTCACAGTCGAATGAACAAGCCGGACGTAACGGCTGCGGCGCCCCGTTGCGCTGCTGACCCGGTCTGGTTGACCTTGTTGTGTGTATCCGCGCATTCCGCTGCGCCAGCGCGTGCGCGATGGTCACGCAGGGAACCGACCCGTTCCTATCAGACCATTCATCATCGCAGAAGTCCATTCAATCACACCAAGAGGTTGTCGATGCAAAAGCTCGTCAAAGGGATCCATCAGTTCCAGTCGAATATCTTCAGCACGCAGCGCCGGTTGTTCGAGCGGCTAGCCAAGGGGCAGAATCCCGAAGCGCTGTTCATCACCTGCTCCGACTCACGCATCAATCCCAACTTGTTGACGCAGACCGAGCCGGGGGAGTTGTTCATTCTCCGCAATGCCGGAAACATCGTCCCTCCGTACGGCGCGGTGATGGGAGGAGAAGCGGCCACCATCGAGTACGCCGTCAGCGTTCTAAAAGTGAAGGACATCATCGTCTGCGGACATTCTCTTTGCGGAGCGATGAGCGCCCTTTTGCACCCTGAGCAGGCGGAAAGGCTTTCCGCCGTGCGCGCCTGGTTGGCACATGGGGAAGCGACCGCACGGATCATCCGCGAAAATTATCAGCATATTCAGGATGAAAACTCTCTACTCACCGCCACCGTGGAAGAGAACGTGCTGGTACAGTTGGAAAACTTGCGGACCCACCCCTCCGTCGCGGCGGCGCTGGCGCGCGGCGATGTCAAGCTGCACGGTTGGGTCTACAAGTTTCAGTCCGGAGAAGTGTTCGCCTTTGACGCCGAGGAAGGGCAGTTTCTGCAACTCACGACGGGCGAACCGGTCATCTCCCAGGTTCCGGCCATCTGAGGTTTGGCCATGGTGAAAGTTTTTGCATTCTTCGGACAGACTGTCACCGGAGAAATTCGTTCCGTTGATTGACCAACAGAAGTGGGCGAACGGCGATCCGGCCGTTCACCGTGCCGCTTTTTTCTCGCTGGCCGTGTTCCCATGCAAGAAGGTAAACGCGACAACAACCAACGCGGCCGCGACGATGGCCATCAATGGCCGAGTGGCGGAATTGCCGGCCAGAAACTTCGCGTACGGGGCATACCAGGGAAGCTCTTGCGAGATGTTGGTCGGCGGGGGCTCGTAATGGGGGGCGGACAAGCTCAAGCTCTTATCGACTGCAATCCGCTCGTCCCCCGGACGGGCTGCATCAAAGTCGATCCGGGCCACCTCCGCGGCGAATTGCGGATCGCTTTCAAGCGCATCCGCAACCTTGTCGAGGTACTGCGCTCGGTTCTCCATCGCTACGAGCTTCGCCTGATTGTCCAGGTATTCCTTTCGCAACTCGATCGACGTGACGAGCTTCGGGCCAAGTGCGACCGCAGCGAACAAGACCGCCGCCACGATGAGGCAACACCAAAACGCCAGCGAGGCGATCCAGTCATGCCGAACAGTCGTGGCGGTCTCGTCCGGCCTGATCATAGACGGAGCGTTCCTCCGTAGCGGGCGCTCGGACCGATCATCTCTTCAATCCGCAGCAATTGATTGTACTTGCAGACGCGGTCGCTCCGGCTGGCCGAGCCCGTCTTGATCTGCCCTGTTCCAAGGGCCACGGCGAGATCCGCGATTGTCGTGTCTTCGGTCTCGCCGGAACGATGGCTCATCACGGCGGTGTAACCATTGCGGGCAGCCAGTTGCACTGCGTCGATGGTCTCGGTGAGCGTACCGATCTGGTTCACCTTCACCAGAATGCTGTTGGCGATCCCTTTGTCAATCCCCTGCTGCAAGCGACTGACGTTGGTGACGAACAGGTCGTCGCCGACAAGCTGGCACTTCGAGCCGAGCTTCTCGCTCAGCAGTTTCCAGCCGTCCCAGTCATCTTCCGAACAGCCGTCCTCAATGGAACAGATGGGGTACTTCTCGGCCCATTCGGTAAGCAACCCGACCATTTCGGCCGGCTTGAGTTTTTTCCCTTCGAGGGTGTACGTCTTCGACTTTTCATCGAACAACTCAGTCGAGGCACAGTCGAGAGCGAGATACACTTGTTCGCCCGGCTTATAACCTGCCTTCTCGATCGCTTGCAGCACGACCTCGATAGCCTCTTGGCTGTTCTTGAGGTCCGGCGCAAAGCCCCCCTCGTCACCGACTGCGGTCGACAACCCTTTGTCAGCAAGAAGCTTCTTGAGATGGTGGAACACTTCCACGCCGCAACGAAGTGCTTCGCTGAAACTGTTGAAGCCGAGGGGCATGACCATGAATTCCTGCAGGTCGATGCCGTTATTCGCGTGCGCGCCGCCGTTAACGATGTTCATCATCGGCGCCGGGAGACGATTGGCACCGACGCCGCCCAGATAGCGGAACAACGGCAAAAAGCTCGCACGGGCCGCGGCATGTGCACAAGCCAACGAGCAGGCGAGAATGGCGTTCGCCCCAAGGTTCGACTTGTTCTCGGTTCCATCGGCGTCGATCATCGCCTGGTCGATCGTCGCTTGGTCCGTGACATCCAAATCGACCAGCACATCGGCAAGTTGCTCGTTCACGTTATCGACCGCCGCCTGCACCCCTTTTCCGAGGTAGCGATCCTTGACGTTCGAATCCCGTAACTCGCATGCCTCGTGTTTGCCGGTGCTGGCTCCGCTGGGAACGGCGGCCCGCCCGATTGTGCCGTCTTCAAGTTCTACGTCGACTTCAATGGTCGGGTTCCCCCGGCTGTCGAGGATTTGGCGGGCATGCACGGCCATAATGGGCAGACTCATGACTTCAGCTTTCTCGTTTGGATTTCGGGATCTATTTGTATTGGTTCAAGGGTTCCCGTTTTACCAAATTGCCCCCACGCGAATCCATCGAGCGGGACGAGTCCCGCCAAATCGCCCCCAAATGTTCCGCTGGAATCGAAAAACCATTTATCCCGACGGGCCCGCGAACGGCAGGCGCAGACCTTCTGAACAGTTCGGTGCGGCGGACAAAGTCGATCCGGCCTTTCGGATATCGACCGCTGACATTCTCCCCCTTGATTATGGGGAACCATTCCGTCGAACAACGATGCTCAATCGACGAAATGAGTTGTGCGAGAAGCGGTTATGATTGAAATCGGGTTTGTCTGGTTTGACGATTTCTCGCTGGCCAGCCAGTCTGAAGGGAGTTTCCAAAAGGATCGTTGAATATGCCTCGCGGCGAAACCGAACTTCGCATGATTGTGAACAATCGAGTTTCATCGTACAATTGCTGTTCAACGGCACCTGCGATGCCGTCAAAATCGCCGAGTCTGTCCGACGAAATCGGACCGAACGGGGGATCCAACTTTTGGGGCGAATCCGGGATTCCCGGACGGGGGAACTCAACTCCGAGCCCGTCAGCTAACCTCGTAGGCGTTCGAGGAATTCGACAACGAACCGCCAAGCATTTGCTTGAGTGCGGTTTGCATCGTCCCAGGCCCCGTGTGCCGGCCTGCCTCGCCCATTTTGCAGGTGCCCCGGGTGAGGATTGCTCACATGCTCTCTCAGGGGGTTCGTCCGCGCGAATTGAGGTGGTATCACGCCGGACCGATGTTGTTTGGCGATTGGGGAACCAGCCGGCTATATGTGCTCGGCCTGGCGTTTTTTTATACCGGCCGCGCATCCATCTGGTTCATGCTCGCCATGTCGGGATTGCTCGTCGCCGTGGGATGGGCTTATTCCGTCATTTGTCGGCTTCATCCTGACGGTGGGGGAGTTTACTCGTCGGCGCGCGAGCGGTCGCAAACTCTGGCCGTGATCGGCGCGCTGTTGTTGTGCGCCGATTATGTCGTCACCGCGTCGCTGTCGGCGCTTGATGCGTTCCACTATTTGCATGTTCCACATCCGGAAGTGTGGGCGGCCGTGAGTATCTTGGTTATTGGCTGGTTGAACTACTTCGGACCGACGAAAGTCGGGACACTGGCATTGTTCGTCGCGATTCTGACGGTGATCCTGACACTTGTGATGGGGGGGGCCGCTGCTCCTTCTCTCACGCGGGCGCAATTCGAATCGGCGACTGGAACACCGTTCGAATGGTGGAAGCAGTTTACGGCGCTGATTCTGGCGATCTCCGGCGTGGAGGCCGTTGCCAATATGACCGGCATTATGGTGAAACCCGTCGCACGGACCGCGCGCTTGTCGATCTGGCCGGTGCTGATCGAGATCGTCATCATGAATCTGGTGCTGACGGTCGCAATGCACGCTGTGCCGCTGGAGGTGCTAGGCAACGGAGATCCGATGGCGGCCCAGTCGGCACACCGGGACGACATGTTACGAGTGTTGGCGGAATACTACATTGGACCGCTCTTTGCGGGGCTGGCGTCGCTCGTGTTTGCATTGTTATTGCTCTCGGCGGTGAACACGGCCGTCACCGACCTGGTGAGCATTCAGTTCATGATGTCGCGAGATCGCGAGCTTCCTCCGGTCTTCGGTGGGCTGAATACGTGGGGTATGCCCGTCCTGCCGCTGATCCTGGGTGCGATCGTCCCTACAATCGTGTTGCTGGCAGTGCCCGACGTTGGCCATCTCGCGGAGTTGTATGCGATCGGCGTTGTAGGAGCCGTCACTGTGAATCTTGGCTCCTGCTGCACAAACCCGAAAGCGGATCTGCGCGCCTTGGAGCGCGCGGTCATGCTTGTGCTCTCGATCTTGTTAATGGTCGTCTGGTTCACGATCGCCTGGGAAAAGCCTTGGGCGCTGGCGTTCGCCATGACCATCGTTACGTTCGGACTAATCGGGCGCTGGACGGCACATCATCGCGATCTCGTCCGGGCGTGGTTACTGGCACCGGTTCCGACGCTTTACGGCGAACCGGAGCCGATCCCGGTTCCAGGAGCAGGCTTGCCTCTGATTGTTGCGGAAACGCCTACAGTCCCGTTGGACCACACCCCTGCCAACTCGTCCCACGCGCGCGAAAGAATTCTCGTGGCGACGCGCGGCAACCCAAAACTTATCAAATATGCGCTGGAAGAAGCCAAGACTCGTAATGCAGAACTTCTCGTTCTCTTCGTGCGGCACGTGGCGGTCCCCACGATGGGACTATCCTTTCGCGGAGATGCTACCGCCGACGCCGAGGCGCAGGCAATGTTTGCCCAGTTTGAAGCAGCGGCTGAGGCACAGGGAACTCCAGTACGGTTTTTGTACGCAGTGGCGTGGGATGTCGCGGAAGCCATTCTGGAGTTTGCGGCCAGTTATGGGGTCGATACACTCCTTCTCGGGGCAACGCAGCGGGGTAGCTTGTGGAGAACAATGAAAGGGGACGTGATTCAGGAAGTTTCCGAGTTCCTACCGGAACGGATCAGGTTGCTGATCTGTGCATAAGGCAACCTGCGGGGAGAGGGGAGCCTGCTCCCTACCGACGGAATGACCGTGTCAGGCCTCGTCGCTATTTGGTATGATGAAATAATAATGATAAGGCGCTGCTAACGCTTGATCGAGTCGAGGAACTCATCGTGCACAATCGCACCGATCGCCCGCTTTCGAAACGGAGGCTCTTCGCTACCGGATTATTCCTCGGCGGGTTCTTCCTCTCGAGCCTCTATTCCCCCGTCATACATGCCGACGAACCCCAACTCGGTACGCAAGAGTCAAAAACTGGCAAACGCATCGACTTCGCGACGCAGATACAACCCCTCTTCGTAAAGAACTGTCAGCGCTGCCACGGGGCCGAGAAGCAGGAAAGCGACCTCCGGCTGGATGTGGGATCGAGCGCCTTAAAGGGGGGCGTCAGCGGTGCAGTCATCGTTCCCGGCAAGAGCGGCGAAAGTGCTCTGCTGGAACGGATCGCCACGAGCAGCAAGGATGAGCGCATGCCCCCGGAGGGAGAAGGGGAACCCCTCTCCACCAAAGAGATTGATCTGATTCGAGCATGGATCGATCAGGGAGCCCCATGGCCGGAATCCATTGGGAAAGAATCGGCGAATAACTCACGTAGCAAACATTGGTCCTTCCAGTCTCCGATTCGCCCTCAAATGCCGAATGTCGAAAACACCGGCTGGGTTCGTAATCCGATCGATCTCTTTGTGCTCTCCAAATTGGAATCGCAGAAGATCCAACCATCGGCGGAAGCTGATCGTCGCACATTGATCCGCCGGCTGTCGCTCGATCTGCACGGACTGCCTCCCTCGCCGCAGGATGTGGCCGAGTTTGAAAATGACACCGAGTCCGGCGCGTACGAACGACTGGTCGATCGCCTGCTCGCCTCTCCCCATTTCGGCGAGCGATGGGGACGGCACTGGCTCGACCTCGCGCGCTATGCCGACAGCGACGGTTACGAGAAAGACGGCTATCGGCCGCATGCGTGGCGATATCGCGACTGGGTCATCGCCGCCGTCAACAGCGATCTTCCCTTCGACGAATTCACGATTGAACAACTGGCCGGAGATTTGCTTCCGCATCCCACGCCCGATCAACTCATCGCCACCGGCCTGCATCGCCAGACCCTCATCAACACCGAGGGGGGCGTCGACCAGGAAGAATTCCGCGTGAAGGCGGTCGTCGACCGTGTCAACACCACCGGGACGATCTGGCTCGGCCTGACAATCGGCTGTGCCCAATGCCACAGCCACAAGTACGACCCAATTACACAGACGGAGTATTATCAGCTCTTCGCCTTCTTCAACAGCGCGGATGACGTAGACTACAACTTCCCCGCGACCGGTCCGGCGGCGGAGAAGTTCGCGGCGGATCTCAAGAAACATGAGGAGTCGGTTGCAAAGATCAAAGCCGACATCGCTCAGGCGGAAAAAGAAGGAGCCGATCCCACCGGCCGCATCAAGCAGCTTGTTGACAGCCTCATGCGACTGGAGCGGCAAGCTCCCACCAGCCCGAACGGCGCGGCGATGGTCTTTCACGAACACGAGAAGCCCCGCAAGACGAACATCCTGCTGCGCGGCGAGTTCATGAATCCCGGAGCCGAAGTGCAGCCCGCGACGCTGCGCGTCCTCCACCCCCTTGCAAAAAAGTCTGACGAGCAGAATCATCGAAGCAGGGTGGATCTTGCCCGGTGGCTGGTGGACAAGAATAACCCACTGGCGGCGCGGGTGTTCGTCAACCGCACGTGGCTGCATCTGTTCGGCCGGGGAATCGTCGCGACCGCCGACGATTTCGGCGCGACCGGGGATAAGCCTTCGCATCCTGAGTTGCTCGATTGGCTGGCAACCGAGTTCCATCGACTCGGTGGGAGCCGCAAAGCTCTGGTACGGGCGATTGTCACCTCGGCCACCTATCGGCAACCGTCCAAGCCGCGGCCTGAGTTGGAGGCGATTGATCCGCTCAATGTGCTGTTGGCGCGGCAATCGCGACAGCGGGTCGAGGCGGAGATTGTCCGTGATCTGCATCTGGCGGCCGGTGGATTGCTGGCCGAACGGATCGGCGGCGAAAGCATCCGGCCGCTGCTCCCGCCCTCAGTGGCCGAAGTCAGCTATGCCAGCAGTATTACCTGGGCCGTCAGCGGCGTGCCCGATCGTCATCGCCGTGGCATGTACATCGCATTCCAGCGGACGATTCCGTATCCCAGCCTGATGACTTTCGACTGCCCCGACGGTGTCATCACCAGCGTCGCGCGCAGCCGCTCGAATACGCCGCTGCAAGCGCTCACGACACTCAACGACCCGGTATTCTTTGAATGTGCGCAGTCGATGGGGCGCCGGCTGCTCGAAGCGCCGGCCGAAACCGACGTCGAACGGCTCGAACTTGCGGCTCGTACCGCGCTCGCGCGTCCGTGGACGGAAAGGGAATCCACGCGGCTGCTCGATCTCCTTCACCGTCAGCGCGACGCATTCCGCATCGATCCGCGCGCCGCGCGGGAGTATGCGGGAGGGACCGTCGTCCCGCTCGAACAGCTCACGGAAGACGAAGCCGCCGCGGAAACCGCCGCCTGGATCTCGGTCGCGAGCGCAGTGTTGAATCTCGATGAGTTTCTGACGCGAGAATAGCAGATAACGGTCCGTGACCTCAGCCGTTCGGCAGACCGAACGCTTTGCGTCCTGCAGGGGTCAGCCGATGGACGTCCCAGGCAGGCTCCCACACCGGCTCGACAAGCACGTCGCGCACGCCGTCGAGGTGCAGCAGTCGTTCTCGAATTCCCTCGCTGATCCGCCCTCCTCCTTGGCTGGCGATGAACTCGACGACCGGCCGGCCGCGATGCGGCATTGTCGCCAGCACCATCACCACGCCGTTGCGCACACGAACGTCGTAAATCAGCCCCATGTCGACGACGTTCGCGTCTGTCTCGTAGAATTGTTCATCCTTCACGTCGTGCAGTGCTTTCCAGATTTCCGCTTTTGTCGGCTTCGTTTCTCCCGTCTCGCCGGGACGTGCGAGCATCCCCTCAGATTGCGTCCGTGCCAGCTTCGGGAGCCCCTCCACCTGAATCTCCAGCGGATGCAACAGCTGATGCCGCAGTTGTTCCGACCGGGCGCCGAAGTCTTCCTGCGAATAAACTCCCAGCCAATAGGCGTTCTTCTGCCGGATCGACGCGCCGGCCTGGAGCGTGATGTTCGCATCGACCGGGTAGCGGCTCCAGAGTTGCCCGTGGCTCAGGTAGTGCAGCGTCGGCACGCCTCCGTGCTTGAGCCGGTCGTAATTCTCGGCGGTGTGTTCCAACCGCATCGCAAGGAACGTATCGCGGCTTGTCGGGTTGATAAAGCCGACTCCCCAGAGTTGGTCGATGTCGGAGGCCGGAACTTCGCCGACACGCAGCTTTCCCGCCCGGTCGATCCAGATCATCTGATCAAACGAATATCCGGAGAAGACCCACTCGTCGTCGCGCATCGCCGAGACCGGCACGTCTTTCAATACGTCGAACCGGCTCTGCTTGAAAAAGTAGGGTAAGCCTGCGAGGAATGTGTACGTGACGTCCATGTGAATCCGCGCGGGGGTAAAGAGCGGATGGATCGGGCTGTGCGGAAATCCCCAGCGGCGCAACGTCACGCAGAGAGGGCCGCGCACCACTTCATATTCGGGGCAGGCGGACCAGTTCCGCATCCGCACCTTTTGAAAGTTCCCCGCGTCAACGTAATCGTGCCCCCAATCGATGGCCGGCGGTTCGCCGTGCCCTTTGCCCCCCGCGTACAACTCCAACCCGTGCTCGCGCGTGTAGATCAGGCGCTCCAACTGTCCCGACTGCCGCGAGAGCTGCGCGCGGTAGTAATGGTTCGCAATATCGATCCCATATCCTTCGCCAGTCACTCGCAGGTCGGAGGGATACTCCGGAAGTTCGGCGTTCGGATTACCCGCGAAGAGCACGTACGTCGTGCTGCCGTGCGCGGGGACATCCGCAGCGAACATCACCCGAGCCACGCGCGCATCGTTCGTGCCATAATCGTCTAGAATCTGGGAGGTGACCTCGACCAGCGTCCCGCGTTCCGCATCGACGCGGGCGACACGCAATTCCCGTCGCAAATCGCTCACCTGGTCTGGAGGAAAAGCAACCGTCAATTCGCGCGGCTCGGCCACACGCGCAATACCGACGGTCTCGAACACCCGGATCAATTGGAACAACTTCCATCCGCGCGCCCACTCTTGCCACGAACCTGGAAGATCGGCCACCTTACCCGAATGATTGGCCGGAAGATCGGCCGGCGGCGGAGCATGGGACTGCCGCTCGTAACGAACGCCTTCACGCAGTGAATGCGCCAACGACATCGCGAGGTCGTGATTTCCGGCGGCATAGGCAGACTGCAGCAATGCGATTTTCGTCTGGACTGTATCGCTGCGGTCGTTGTAAGAGAACTCAGCCATTGGCCATATCTCCCGGCTGTTGGATCGTTGCTCAAGAATCAATGATGTACGAATGCGCAAATTCACCGCGCAATTCGACCCGGCACGATTTACGGTTTCGCGCAGCGGATATCTCCACCACCTTGGCGTTTCAACCCGCCGTGGTCAACAGGGAAGCCAGAGAGATCTTCGCCGCCAGCGACCGCTGCTGTTCCCGGAGCCGGGACGCGAACGCGGAGATCCAGCGTTCGCCGCCGTCGTCAGCTAGACGAAAACCGATCTCCAGGAGCCTGTCGGTCATCACTTCTTCCGCGGGGAGAGCCAGGCAGACGGCGTTCGGATCCCGTTCAACGCGATGCAGTAGTCCCGCCTGGCAGAGTTCCTGCACGATGAGGGCCGCCACTCGCTCGGGAACAGCAAGTTTGTCGGCAATGCGGCGCTGCGTCGTCACATGAGCGGACTGGAAATCTTCTCCGACAATCTGCATGACCGATACGACGACCGCCGGCTCGATCACCGCCGAGTGAGAGCGCCTTGTTTCCATCTCCTGCAAAGCCCGGTCGCCGAGATATTGCAGCGTCGCGCTCACTTCCAAACCGAACAGCACCGCCAGCCACATCAAGTAGACCCAGAACATGAACAGCGGAATCAGCCCCAGCGACCCATAAAGCTGATTGATGGCGAAAGCGTTCGAGATCGACACCCCCAGTGTTCGTTTGCCGACCTCCAACAGGCAGACGCAGACGAGCGCGCCGACCGCGGCCGCGCGCAGATCGACGGAGGTATTCGGGACCAGCGAATAGACCGCGAACCAGAACAGCCATCCCACGCTGACGCTCCAAATAAACCCGACCGTGAGGACGTACCATGAGCTCAACGCCAAGGATTCCGCCCACGCTTCAACGCGCCCGTGCAGAACCGCCGTGAGAGTGATCGCCAGCGGACTGGCCGTGATGAGGAACCAGTACAAGGGGATTCGCCTCAACCACGGCCTCCCTTCCGGCGCACGATAGATCGTGTTGAAACTGTTCTCAATCGTCACCAGCATGCTGATCGACGCGTAGACAATCAGCGCAAACCCCACCCAGCCGACCGCCCGCAGGTCGATCTGCCCCGCCTGGCCAATCAGATCCTCCAGCCATCGCTGCAACGTGACGGCTTTCTCCGAACCAGCGGCAGCCGCACGCGAGAGAGTAACGTCCTTGAGCCCGGCGTATTCCAAGAGGTTGCCGACGCGCCGTAGAAATTCATCGACCCCGATAATGCCCCGCACCACGATCATCGATACGACGAGAACCGGAACGAGTGCGAACAACGCCTGATACGCGAGAGCCGCGGCCATCTGCGGAGCGCGGTCTTCACGAAGCTGGCGAAGACCATAACGTGTCAGATCGTAGGAATATCGCGCCGCCTTCTGCCAGCGATCAAGTTCCTCGCGCGGTTCACGAATCGCATGTCTGGCCCACCGCAGGACTGATTGAATCTGCGCTTTCCACATGTTCGCCTCCCAGCGTTCCTTCCGCGTCCGGCGGTTGAACGCAACATGCCCCGAGTGAGACCCGAACCCGCCCCCGATTGAATGTGAGGTCCGTGCCATTCGCTCCTGCAAATATACAGTGTATTTTCGCATGGGTAACGTGATTTGCCTTGGGGTCCATCAAAAAAGTCCAGCGATGGAAGTCTCCGGCCGAACGAATGTGAAAGCCCGTCGCTGGGTGCCCGGGCCCCGGTAGGATATCGCCTCGCAATTCGCTGAGGTACTTCGCCACACAACCATGAATCATGGGGAAGTCCCCTGGTCACTCTAGTTCTCACCCTTGGCCTCGGTTATCTCCGCCGATTACAGTAAATGAACTAGAGCTAGAGGTGGTTTCAATCCCTTGTATTTGGGAGGGCGACGCTCCGTCGGAGCCGCCACAACGAGAGACTTTTGGTCATAGCGGCTCGGCGGGAGCCTCGCCCTCCCTTTTTTGAAACCACCTGTAACAACCCGTGATACGCGATCGCCGCCCTGTTCCGACGGTGATTCGGTTTGTTCTGGAGAGATGCACGATGAAAAATCGATTGCTTGGAGCATTGATCTGTGGACTGATTCTTCCCTCCGTGCTCGCAGCTGGGGAGACAACTCCTCGCTCGGTGACCATTTACCGGGATACCTGGGGCTTTCCGCATATTTACGCCGAAACCGCCGCTGATGGCGCGTACGGTCTTGGGTATGCCCAGGCGGAAGATCGCCTGCGCGACATCTACATCAGTCTTCGCACGGGACTGGGAACCATGTCCGAGGCGTTCGGCAAGCAGCACGTCGACCAAGACTACATCATTCGACTCTGCCGAAATGCCGAAATGGCGGAGGAATATTGGAAGACCGCCCCGCCTCATCTAAAAGAGATCGCTGAGAATTTCACGGCTGGTATTCAGGCGTACGTCGACACCCATCCCAAAGAAGTCCCCGATTTTGCGGTCAAGCTCGAACCGTGGAAGATCCTGACCATCGGCCGAGCGATGATTCTCCGCTGGCCCTTGGGAACATTGCAGGATGACCTGAAGAACGGTCCTCGGCGCGACCGTCCCCCCATGGGATCGAATCAATGGGCGGTCTCGCCGACACGGACAGCAGACAACACGGCGATCCTGCTCTCGGACCCGCATCTCACCTGGGAAGGCCTCGCGGTGATGTACGAAGCACGCGTGCATGCCGGGGACTTGCAGATGAACGGCTATTTCCTGATCGGTTCGCCGATCATGGGGATCGGACACAATCGCCACGTGGGATGGGCACTCACTACCGGTGGGCCGGACACATCGGACGTGTACGAGATGACCATCCGGATGAAACCGCAATTGCAGTATCAGTACGACGGTGAATGGAAGGACGCCGAAGCGACTCTGATTTCCATCCCCGTGAAGGATTCAACTCCCGTCGTTCGTCCCGCGGCATACACACATTTGGGCCCGCTCATGAGCCCGCCGGACCTCAAGCAGGGAAAGGCCTTCGTCGGCGCGTCTCCCTATTTCAAGCAGACCGGGCTCTTCGAACAGTTCTACCGGATGGTAATGGCGAAGACGGCCCACGAGCTGTATGAAGCCATCGGGATGGGACAGTTCAACGAACAAAACATCATGTTCGCGGATGTCCACGGCGACATCGGCTACGTGCGGAGCGGGGCGACACCGATACGCCCCGACGGCTACGACTGGAATGCCCCGGTGCCGGGAGATACGTCAAAGACCGCTTGGAAGGGACTTCATAAAGTTGACGACTTGGTCCACATCTTTAATCCGCCGCAAGGTTATATGCAGAATTGCAATATCAGCCCGGAGAACATGATGGTCAATTCTCCCATGAAGGGGGACCGGTACCGCAACTACATTTTCAACGTCTCCTGGGACACAACCAATCCGCGCGGCGAGCGGACCGTCGACCTGCTCGACGGAAACCGGGCAATCACCCGCGAGCAGGCAATCGCATGCGCGATGGATGTCTATGACCGCGTGGCGCCGAAGTGGCAGCAAGCCTTGAAAGCCGCCGCTGAATCGGCAGGCGTTGAGAAACTGAAGAAAAACAAGGAACTCGCCGCAGCGGTCCGGGGAATCCTCAGCTGGAACGGAGAATACACTCCAGAAGCAACCGCGAGCGCGGTCTACAAGTTCTGGAGGCTCAAATGCGGCGACAAGCTCGATCTTGCCCCCCTGCGGGAAAACAGACCGTTCGATCAACAGACCCAACTGCAGATGCTGAGCCTGCTTGAAGAAACGATCGGCGAGATGAAGAAGCGGTACGGAAAATGGGATGTCCCCTGGGGCGAGATTCACGTTGTGGGGCGAAACGGAAAGTACTTCCCGGTCGGAGGGGCCGAATACCGCTCCGGCGACCGAACCGTAAACTTCTCGGAAACTCTATTCGACGTGAACTGCAAGGAGGACAAAGAACATCCCGGCCGTTACATCGCCAACAATGGTTCCATGGCCATGATTCTGATGTTCTTCCACAAGGATCGCGTCGAGTCTCTCACCTGCACGCCTTGGGGACAAAGCGGCCACGAGGACTCCGCTCACTTCATGGACCAAGGGGAGAAACTTTATTCGAAACGGAATATGAAGCCGACCTGGTGGGCGGAGAGTGAACTGCGCGATCACATTGAATCGACGACAAAGCTCACGATCCCCAACTAACAATGGGCTTGGAGTTCGAGCGACAACGACCGCGCCGAGAAACAGGCGACCTCAGACTTTCGCCGCTTCTGGAATCTCGAAGCCAGAGCGGTTCTTATCCTTCAGGAGGTTGTTGGCGGCGTCCGCGTGTTCGCCGACGTGGCGTTCGGTCTGGGGATCGAAGGTCAACCATGGGCCGACGATGTACTCCGCTCCATCTTCGGGAATTCCCACGCCATCGCGCATGACGGCATGCAATCGACCGAAGTGCTCGGCGGCGGCGGCATTGTCGCCGAAGCGACCCGCTTTCGCATTGAATGGCACCTTTTCACCGAGCCGGTACGAGTTGTTCATCAGATGCCCCAGCACGCAGCCGTAGTGGGCGTCGTAAACATTCCCGTTGGCCATCTTCGGATCATTCGCCCGGCAGGCGGCGATGAAGCTGCCCCAGTTGCCGCCGGGGGTAACGTGGCCGTTCGGCACTTCCACCTTCTCCGGGCTTCGGCCGCCGGCAGGATAGTACATTCCGCGAACAATGCGGCCCCCGTCCTCGAAGTAATACTCGTTCTCGACTTGCTTGTCGTAGCCTTTGTAGTCGACGTTGCGGACATTGAAGAAGACCTGCTGGCCGTTCGGGTACTCAGCGAGGCCGAACATGGTGTTCGGTGTCTCTCCCTGATCGTTCCATTTAAATCGACCGCCGATGGCCATCGCTCGGACGGGATGTGTGAGGTTGGTATCGAGCGCCCAGCGGGCGACATCGAGCTGATGCGTCCCCTGGTTGTTGAGATCGCCGTTGCCGGTCTTCCAGAACCAATGCCAGTTGTAGTGCACGAAATTGGCATGGAACTGATCGATCATTGCCGGGCCGCGCCAGAGATTCCAGTCGAGGTTCTCCGGCGGCGCGGAGACATCCTTGAATCCAATGGGGCCACGGGGCTTGCAGCAGTATCCATAGGAGATTTTCAGCTTGCCGAATTTCCCAGCTTGAATCGCCTCGTGCAATCCCGCGGTCTGCGCATCACTCCGCCGCTGCGTCCCATGTTGCACGACGACGCCATACTTCTTTTGCGCCTCGACCGCGATGCGACCTTCAGCGACGTCGTGGCTCATCGGCTTTTCGACGTACACGTGCTTACCCGCCTGAGCCGCCCAAATAGTCATCAGGGAATGCCAATGGTTCGGAGTCGCGACTGAAAGAGCATTGAGGTTCTTGTCCTCGAGAGCCTGTCGCACGTCGGAGAGTCCCTTGGGAGCTTTGCCGGTTTTCTTCTCGATCCTTTCGATGGACCGGGCGATGGTGTTCTTGTCCGGGTCGATCACATAGGCGATCTCGACATTTTCCTGTTCCAACCAGCCCCCGATGTGCGACTGCCCACGCCCGTTGAGCCCCGCGACGGCAATTCGCACGCGGTCATTGGCCCCGGCGAATCCTCCCGATGCCCGCGTGCCGGGCAACAACAGCGTTGCACCAACCGCCGCAGTAGTTTGAAGAAACTGACGACGGGTCGTGCGGGACATGCGAATTCTCCTCGGAAAGATTTGTGAGCGAAAGAAACGGGAAAGCATCGCCGATCCACGATGCTCGCCCGCCAATCAACCATATTAGCCATACAGCGATAGGGCTGCGAAAGTCTATTTAATGGCATCCCGATTGTATTGACAACTGTTTATTCGTTCAAAAATAAGCTTGTTCCCCCTCTGATGCGACATGCTCTCCGCGCAGACACGAAAGACTCCATGCCTTGGATAGCTCCTTCCAATGATGTTGATCGCTGAGGGCGTTTTCGACGATCCTCGCTGTTAATAAGACTCTTCTCGTAGCAGCTTTGCCGATCACCCGCTGCATGGCACTTCATCACTCTGGGAAAATCACTACTTCGATGCCTGGGAATTCGGCGGGAGGCCGAGGATGCGGCGGTAGCTGTTGAGGACGCGCTCCGGTCCGACCTTCTGGGCAATGCTCCGCCATTCTTCCGCGACGCCGTGCAGCACGGCTTGTGCATCGCCGGGGGCAGCGTCTTTCGAGCCGGCGTCACCGGCGGTCACAAACACTTTGCCGAGCGCGTCGGTGAGCGCTTTGCGGAACTCGTCGCGGCCGGCGCAAGGCAGCTCTGCGACGAGATTCTCATCCTGCAGCGCGGCTGCGATGGCATCGACGTAAGTCACCTGCTCCTCGCCGGCGAGCTCCGCGCTGGTGAAGAAATCGGGATGACCCGTCTGCGACTTGCGGGTCAGCGAATGGGGTGTCTCACCGAACGCCGATTCGTATTTATCGACCGAAAGAGTCGCCAGCAGGCTCCAGGCAGCTTGTGCCGTCTCGGGCGAACTCTTCGCGGAAACGCCGCCGCACAATCCGCCAAAGCCCGTGAGTGTGACGCGATAGGCTTCCTCGCCGGAGACGGGAGACCAGGATTTCGTGGAAAGATTGTAGATCTCCCGCACACCCGGCAGACGCGTTACACCGACATTCATTCCCTCGGGTCGTTTCACCGTAACCGCTTGCTGCGAATTGGCGCCGGTCTCGAATGTGACGGCGAGCGCCGCCTTCCCCGCGAAGAACTCGCGCCGACAATCGGCGGGAGTATAATTTTTGACCTCGCCCGCCAGGCGAGCATAAGCCGCGCGGGTCGTCTCGAGCGCGCGGACAAAACCGGGAGAATCAATCAACGGCTGACCGCTGTTGATGTCGAAGAAGACCGAGAAGTTTTCGGGATGTTTGACATACGCCGCGGCACGCGCGAGGAACATCGTCGCACGGAACTCTTCTCCCCACGGTTCGACGGCGGTCATCCCGGGCGCCCATTGGTCGAGCGTGTCGAGCAGCTTCTGATAATCGCTCCAGGTTTGCGGTGGAGCCAGACCCGCCTTCTCCAGCAAATCGCGCCGGTAATAGCAGACGAGCACCAGGCTGGAGAGCGGGACGATCGCGGGCTTCTTCTATAACGATGCCGCGCGCAGTCGCAAGCCTTGGAAGTTGTAGTTCCATGCGAGTTGCCCGAGCAGCGATTGCTCTTCATCAGCGAGAGTG
>CAZVJA010000091.1:0-19415 GCA_964626885.1 uncultured Planctomycetaceae bacterium
GTTGAAGCACTGCCTCGGCCAAGACGGCCTCGATTTGCGGACCATGGGCTACCGCTCCGCGCACACGCTGGGGGGGAACTCGGTTCCGCTCGGCTTGGGGGATTTCTTCTTCACCCCCGACGACCCGCTCCACCCGGATTATGATGACGAGGACGATGAGGAAGACGAAGAGGAAGAACAGGAATAGGCTTCAGACTTCAGGTGGTCGGGCTTCAGGCAAATGCCAAGAGAATCCACCGTTTTGAGTGGTACATCGATCATACTCCTCCCAGTAGGGCGCTGAATTGTCTCGCGATCCCGAAAAACTTGATGTCTTCAAGCTTGCCGATGGCCTGGTGCTTGAAGTCTATCGGTATACGAATTGCTTTCCAGTTGAAGAGCGATATGGATTGCAGTCGCAGATTCGACGGGCGACGGTGTCGATTCCCGCGAATATCGTCGAGGGCTGCAACCGCAACTCCGAACGGGACTATCTCCATTTCATGACGATTGCACTAGGCTCCGCGAGTGAAGCTCGCTACCTGTTGAGCCTCGCAGTTCGCCTCGATCTTCTCAAACGGGATGAACATGATGGCCTGCAGCAGAGATTTGACCACCTGATTCGCAGCATGCAGAAGCTGATCACTAAACTGCGAAATTCTGAATAGACCTGACGCAATGGAAGCTAGTGCGATGCGAATCCGGTTGATTTACTTGATGTGCATTAGGGTAATTGTCTTACCTGAAGTCCGATCGCCTGAAGCCCGAAGCCTGAAATGCTCTCCGACTTCCTGAAAATCAGCCCGCGCATCAGTGTCTTGCCGATCATTCATGGCAGCGGGGATTTTGCGGTCGAAGTGCGGCGAGTGATGCTCTCGCAAAAGTTCGACTGCGTCGCTGTGCCGCTGCCGGTATCGTTTCAGCCGGCGGTTGAACGGGCGATGGATTTTCTGCCGGGAATCTCAGCCGTTTTGCAGGAGGAGCCGCGGAGCTTCGCGAACCCGGGTTGGACCGGTGACGACGACGATGACGACTCGGACGAGGACGATCCGCGCGTCTTCAGCTATGTGCCGATCGATCCCTGCCAGGGAGTGATCGCAGCTCTGCGGATTGCCATGCAGGAACGCATTCCGCGGGCATTCATCGATCTCGAAACGGCGCACTTCCAGTCGCTGGGGGCGATGCTCCCCGATCCTTACGCGCTGAAGAAAGTTCCGGTGGAACAGTTCTCAGCGGCGGTGCTGCCGGCCATTCCTCGATTGCCTGAAGGGCAGCCCAGAAATCGTTGCTTCGCCATGGCCGAGCGGCTCCGCGCGCTGGAATCGAAATATCAGTCGATCCTGTTCGTCTGCTCGATCGTGCAATGGCCTTGGATCAAGGAAGCGTATACCGAGCAGAGACGTTGTAATGCGGCTGACGACACGGTTGATGAACCGCTGATCCACGGTGTCGAGCCGTCGACGTTGCTGTTCTTGCTGGGGGAATTGCCGTTCATCACCGGGCTGTATGAGCGCGCTCGGGCGGAATTGGACGACGACGAGAACCTGTCGATTGACGGCATCAAAGAGATGCTGCTTGCATCGCGCGACGCTTACAAGACTGATCTGCGTTCCAGGGCACGGCCAGTCACTCCAAAAACCCTCTCCGCTTATTTTCAATATGTGCGGAACCTGGCGCTGATCGAACGGCGGATGACTCCCGATTTGTACACGCTGATTGTGGCGGCACAGCAGTTCTTCGGTGATCAATTCGCGATCCACCTGGCAGAGCAGGCGCGTGAGTATCCCTTCGCGGGGCTGCTCCCGTTTCCCACGCTCGGCATGGGGATTGGAAAAGGGCGGCTCCCCGATAGTGACGTCGCGGTGCTCAAGAACCGGCTGCCGGGTCCGGTGGTCTCATGGCGAACGTGCGAGCTTCATCCCCGTCCGCCGCGCCCGGAGCAACAGAAATGGCGGATGCGCTGGAACCCGTACAGCCAGTGCAGTTGGCCGCCGGAAGATACCGCAATCGAACGCTTCCGCACGCATGTCAAAGACGCGGCGCTGGCAATGCTCGGCAACGATCTGGCCCGCATCGAGAAATTCACCACCAGCCTGAAGGATGGGCTCGACATCCGCGAAACATTGAGGAACTGGCACACGGGCGAGCTGTACGTCAAAGAATACCCGCCGACGCGCGGCAATCTGGACTGCGTCGTGATGCTGTTCGACTCCCCCGCCGATCCGCGCGATTACCCCTGGCGGATTACCTGGCATGCCGAACATCAGGATGAGTCGACTTTGTCGCTGTTCGCCACCGACTTCATGCAGGAGATTGTCGGCCCTGGAATCGCGCTGGCGACCTATGGCGGGGCGATGTTCCTGTTTCCTCCCCGGCCGATTCGTGACATCTGGCGCGACCGCCGATTCGATTATGTCGACACGCTCGAAGAGCGGCTGATCGCCGCCGCTTGCCATCACAGCCGAGAGAAACACGTCGCCCTGTTGAGCGCGGCCCCTCCCGGCCCTGGTTGGCGGCGGCTGGCACGCAAATACCGCAAGAAGCTGATCCATATTCCGCTCAGCCGGTTCAGCCAGGAGACGATTCAGCAACTGCGGATGTTCCATGTGTTGAACGGCCAGCAAATTCGGAGCTTCGCGGCGCACTTCATTCGCAAAGCATGACGAGACGTCCGGAAGCGGCATTCAGGGTTTGAGGGGCGTTCATCGCAAGTCCCATCTGCGAGCAATGTTGCGTGGTTCGCTATTGCGTCCTGAATGCGTTGTTCCCGCAATCATCGCTTGAGAACCCGGCAGCGGTGGCGTACGATAATCCTCGTGCCAGTTCTGTTTACCGGCCGTAATACCGAGGGTGCCATGAGTTCCGGAAAAACAATTCTCCTGATCGAGGACGACCGCGAGATTTCGTCGACCATTTCAGGAGTCCTTGATGCCGCCGGGTACGACGTGCTGGTGGCCCCCAACGGCATCGAAGGACGGCGGCTCATTGAGACAAAGCAGCCGGACCTGGTCATCACCGATATGATGATGCCCCGCATGGGGGGCTTTCCGGTCCTCGAATTTCTGAAGACCCTCGAGAATCCGCCGCGGGTGATCATGATTACCGCGAATGAGGGGGGACGGCACAAAGCCTACGCCGAAATGCTGGGGGTGGACGACTACCTCCGCAAACCGTTCGCGATGGATGTGATGCTCGAAGCGATCGAACGGGTAATCGGCAGCCCGGACGCCGGGGACAAGGGAGCCAACCGCCTGAAGCGCCCCGCGAAGAAGGAATCGCCGTAGTCAGACTTCGGGCTTCAGGCTTCAGGTTTTTGGGTCCGAAGCACTGAACGAGCGGCGATGAGACCAGAGCCGCCTCGCGGAATCGGCTGTTATTCGTAACCCAGGTTCCGTTCGATCGCCTTTGCTCTCGGCGACATGAAAAGATCGCGGATCGGGTCTTTCTGATCTTCAAGTGGTCGATTGCCGCGAGCTTCTTTACCGACGAATTCCCAGTTGTCCCCTTCTTCCTGCGAGACGTCACGATAGTCGTTCGTGCGTGGTTTGAAGATTTTCATCGACTCGCTCATCATCTCCCGCCCTGCCTGAAACGCGGTGCAGCCGGGCAGCACACCCACCATAAGCAGCACCATCCCTAGACGGCAGATTCCTCCCAGAGGGGCAGACAAGAAACCGGTTTGTTGAGCCTTTTCCCTTTGCCCACGGGTCAGGGTCGAGAACTGGCGGGACGTGCGGTGCAGTGGCGGAAGCTGTAACATTGGCGGAAACCTCCCCGTAGCGGAACATCGGCGCACGCGACCGGAGCAGAATGCGTTATGATGGAGGCTGACGGAGTGAGTTGTGCGAGGGGAAGCTGGAGGAGAGGGCCGCATTTTGCATATTTGCGCCGTTTCGTCCAGACCGATTTTCGCCCCTCGGGTGGGCTTGTTTCCCCCCTCTTCGCTGTTGAGAAACCTGAAGAATAACCTCTGTCTTTGCGGAAATTCGCATCCCCCCTGGAACCCATTGTGAACGCACCTGCCGAGCCGCTCGATGTGTTGGTTGTCGCCCCGCATCCCGACGACGCGGAGATCAGCGTCGGGGGGACGATTCTTCGCAGCCGGAGGGCCGGGTTGAAGGTCGGCGTGCTTGACCTCACCAGCGGCGAACCGACGCCGCGAGGCACCCAGGAGATTCGTGCTCGGGAGACGGAAGCCGCGACGAAACTGCTCGACCTTTCCTGGCGGGGCAACCTTGGTCTGCCGAATCGGAGCCTGGAGAGCAACCTCGATGCGCGATGGGCATTGGCTGGTTTCTTCCGGTTGGCCCGTCCCCGAATCATTCTGGCTCCGTATTGGGAGGATGTGCATCCCGACCATGTCGCCGCGAGCCGATTGTGCGACGATGCCCGCTTCTGGGCAAAACTCAGTCGCAGCGATCTCCCGGGAGAGCCCTGGTGGCCGCCGCGGATGTATTACTTCTGGAGCATCCATCTGCGGATTCATCCCAAGCCTTCGTTCGTGTTCGACATCAGCGACGTCATCGACGAGAAGATGGCCGCGATCGGCTGTTATGAAAGTCAGTTCTCGCCGCGCGGTCCTAACGAATTCCCGACACCGCTGGACGACATCCGCGACCGGGCACGCTACTGGGGCTGGAGCATCGGCGTGAAACATGCAGAACCGTTTGCCAGCCGCGAGGAGATCGGCGTGACGTCACTGGATACGTTTCGATAGCGAGTAACCGCATGACGATCCGCGTGGAATTCTACGGGGTAGCGCGATGGCAGGCAGGTTGTGACCTGCTGGAGATCGAAGCCGCGACGCTGGGCGAGTCATTCGAACGGCTCGCGGAACGCCTGCCGGAGTTTGCCGCACTGCGTGATCCCGACGGCGGATTGCAGCCGGGGTTTCTCGCGAGCATCAACGGCAAGACGTTCACGCGCGATCGGGCGACGCGGCTCAACCCGGGGGACGCACTGCTGATTCTGTCGGCGGACGTCGGGGGCTGAGTCGGGAATTCTGGTTGCATCGGATCGCCACCAAATTACAACCGGCGTCCCCCGAGGATTCGAGGAACGCCGGCGATTGTCGGATTAGTCCATGCTGTCACGGGGAACCACCCGGATTCCGCCGTCAACGGAGAACCGCTTGGTAGTAAGCGGTTAGGAAAAGCGAAGACTACTCTCCCTTCTTCCCTTCTTTTTTCTTCGTCTCGCCGACTTTGAAGCCTTTTTCAAATGCCGCGTCGCTGAAGACGAGCTCGAGCTTCTTGTCCCCTTCGGCTTTCTCGACCTTGCCCTTGCAGTTATTGCAGCAGAAGCAGACCTTCACCCCATCCGCGATATCGATGGCAGTGGCGGGATTCAGCTTGCCGCCGGTGAGCGGGCACTTTACTTCCTTCGCCTGCTTGGTGCCAACCAGCTGCATGTTCGCCTTCACGGCGTACTTGGCGGTGTTCTTCTCGAACTCGGCGGGGCAGTTCCCGCAGCAGAGGTAAACCTCGCCCCCTTTGTACTTCACAGCGTGCTCTTTGCTCGCCGCTTTGCCGGAAACCGGGCACTTGCATTCGAAACCCTTCTTCTTGTCCTTCTCGCCTTCGGCACTGATCGCCACGCACGCAAACAACAATGCTGCAGCAACAGAGACAGTTCTCACAAACGACTTCGACATGGATTGTCCTTTCAAGTGGGAGCGGAACAACGAGGAGTTTCTCTAACAGCCCGCAGAACTTCCGCAGAAGGGGCGGGAATGTAATCGAACGCAACCTGAGCGTGAAGAGAGAAGTCAACCCAACTTCACTGCTCATTAAGGCGTATAATACGCAAAAGTTCATTGATGCGTACAACAAAAACGGGATCTTTTTCAAAAATTTCTACACGGTCGATTTTCGTAGAGTCCCGATGTCAGACCCCCCAAACCGGACAAATCCATCCAAATGTGAGCCCGGAAGGCTCGTCCTCACATTGTCCGCCATCGCCTGTTACATATTGAGTATCGGCCCTGTCGCCTGGCTCGACCGGAGCCGGCTGGTTCCCAAGCCTGTCATGGACGCCGTGCTGCAGGTCTATTTCCCGATGGATTGGCTGTACGACCATTCCGATCGGTTCCGCGACCTGTTCGAATGGTACCTCCGACTCTGGTGGTGAATGGATTTCCCGCAACTCGCCATGTGAATGCAGCCTAACTTCTTCCAGTCCATCAGCTTCGTCATACGGTTTTGATTCGATTCGCCTCGAATCATCTCCTCGCGTGAGCTATGCTTGGATCTCCATCCCCGGAAACGCATGCACGCAGGCCATGACGTTTTCGCGACAGTGACACAATGTTGACGACGCGATGCTGAGCAGGATTGATTTGGGCCCCATTGAAATGAGAATTGTCCACGGAACTGGGGGTATGTCCGTTGAACGATGATCTGGGGCGTTTGTTCCGTGAAGCAACAGGCCTGACCGATCCGATTCTCCTCCGCGTGACAAGGCCTCCCGCCGCGGAGGCGCAAACCCACACGTTGGAACTTCCGTTTGGAGTTCTGGGACGTGGGGAAGATTGCCACGTCCGGCTCGATAGCTCGAAGGTCAGCTTCCGCCACGTCTATTTGCAGGCGATCGCGGGGAAAATTTTTGCCATCGACCTCGGCAGCCGGAACGGAACCCACTGGCCCGATGGCGCGCACGGGTCCGGTTGGCTGACCGCCGAAGAACCGCTGGGGGTTGGGCCGTTTTCGATTCAACTCGACGCTGGGAGCGGCGGAGTCGCGGCGGAGCCATTGCCGGAAGACCTCCATCCCATGGAACGCTATCGACAGCAGCTTGGTCCCTTGCCGCAGGTCGATCTCGAATTCTTGTATGAGAATGCGCCGCAGCCGACCTGGTCGGTCAGCCGCTTGATCACGCTCGTGGGACGCGGACCGCAGTGCAAGCTCCGGTTCGAATCGAAGAGCATTTCGACGGTGCATTGCAGCCTGGTGCTGACTCCCCAGGGGCTGTGGGTGGTCGATCTGCTGGGGAAAGGGGGGATTCTGGTCAACGACCAGCCGGTCCGTTACGCCCCTCTGCACCACGAGGACGAACTGAAGGTCGGCCGATACCGCATCGGAATCCGGTATGTCGACGAGGCGTTCGTCCCGGAGGTTGACGACAACGACGAAAGCGCGGGTACGGCATTCGGCGATGACGAACTGCAATCCGATCTGTTCGAATTGTCTCCCTTCGAGGAGCATGTTTCCACCGCCGCGCGCCCGCTCGAATGGCTCGGTTCGATTTTCCGCATTGAAGGGGCGGGTAATACGTTGATCGTTATTCCGGTCGTCGACGGTTGCAGTTTCCGGTATGCCCAACTTCAGACGGAATCGAATTCGCTGCGTCGCAAGTTCGATATGCGCGAGTTCAAGCATTTGCTGATGGATTTGACCTATCTGCATTACTTCGGCTCCGAGTTGATCGGTGTCCTCATCTCGCTGGCACGCAAGGCAACCGACGGGGGTGGGAAAGCCGCACTCTGCTGCGCCTCCGACAAAATGCTGGAAGTGCTGAAGAACATGCGCCTGCACAAGCTTTGGCCTCACTACGCGACGCGCGAAGCCGCGCTCGACTCGTTTGAAAAGAAAACATGAGTGACTCATCGGCCTCTCAACCCGCGAGCCCACCCCCCTCGGCTGCTGACTCACCAGCCGTCGTCGCGGTGAGTGAGCCGCGGCGCGATCCAAAGCCGTGGGGATTCTGGTGGACGCTGCTCTTTACCGTCGGATTTGTGATCGTCTATGCAGTACTTCAGACCGTTTTGCTCGTCGGTTTGGTTCTGGTGGAAGATTCTCGCGACCCCGCACGGGCGCAAACTTCGATGCCGACAATTCAGAGATTCGAGGAAACGGCGGCGTCCGGCACGTTTGTGGGGCTGTTTACCACGGCTGCCGGAGTGTTGATCCCCATCGGCTGTGTCCTCGTCGCCTGGTTGCGCAAAGGCATTACGGTCTCCGATTATCTTGCTTTCCGAATCGTCAGCGCGAAGATGTTTTTCAGCTGGTTGGGCATCGGCGTGGCGTTTGCCGTCGGTTTCGATCTGCTCACTTGGGCCGTCAATCAGGATGTCATGTCGAATTTTATGACCAATGCCCGGACGACAGCCGCCTGGCTTCCGATGTTCTGGATCGGCGTGGTGCTTGGCGCCCCCCTCTCCGAAGAGTTCTTCTTCCGGGGTTTTCTGCTGGCGGGGTTCAAGAACTCTGTTTTGGGGACGCATGGTTCGGTCATCGTCATCGCCGCAATTTTCGCTGGTCTCCACCTGCAATACGAGCTGTTTGGCGTCCTGACGGTTTTCGGGCTGGGGCTTCTGCTCGGGTATGCCCGCGTTTACTCCAATTCATTGTGGGTTCCCATCGCCATGCATGCCTTGCACAATTTCATCGCCACGGTTGAGCTCGAACTCTACCTGAGGTCGTTGCCGCAGTAGAATGCCAGCGGCGGAAAAAACAATCGCACGGAGGCGGCGATGAACCAACCCGAGCAGACGCACGCAGCGTTTTGGAAAACGACTGTCACCCTCCTCCGGCACGAAGCCCGCACGCTCTGGCAGAATCGCATGGCGTGTGCCGTGTTGCTCCTGGCAATCGCCACCGCTCTCTTCCTGCGAATTGAACAGGACCGGCGAGGGACGCTCCCCACCGAGGTCTGCTATGTCCTCTACTGGGAAGAAGATGCTCTCGTGCGGCATCTCCGCGATGCCGCCGCCCGGGCGAGCGAACTCCACGGATTGCACATTGAAGTGCAGCCCGCTGAAAAATTCTCCGGCGAGGACGGTGTCATTCGGTATCCTCCCGGTTCGCATTCGATTCAGCTTCGGTCGCGCTCCGAAGCTGCCAAACAACCCGGCCGCGTGATTCTGTACTGGTACTCCGGTTCCGATCCCTCCGCGATTCTGCCTTACGCCGAATGGTTCGAGTCGACCGTCTTCACGTTTCTCGATCACGATCTCGAATGGGATGTGGCGGTGAAATCGTTGCGCCCTGAGCTGGTCGTGCTGGGGAAGCAGACGCGCGTGACGCTCGACACCTTCCGTGAACCGCGGCAATCGTGGTCGGTGCTGGTCTGCGTTCTCCTCTTCTTCACGGCTTGTCATCTGCCGAAATTGAGCCTGGCGGAAGCGAATGCCGGTGGAATGATCCTCTCCGTCGTGACGACTCCCGCCGGCTGGCAGGGAATCTCGCGCACGCTGCGGCTGTTTTACGGTTTGCTGTCGATCGCGGCGGCCACTCTGTTGACCGCAATTCTGCAACCCGCGGCTCTCTACTCCGCAACCTACTGGTGGTGCCTGCTGTGCGCGGTGCTGGTGTATTCCGGCGTGGCATTCGTGATCGGCTCGTGGAGCCGGTCGGTCGCCTCGGCCAGTGCCGGGACAATCGGCTATGCGCTCTTTTCCGGCGCGGTCTGCGTGGTCCTGATCGCCATCGCGCGTTCTCGGGAAACCATTCCTCAGTTGCATATGATCGTCGAGGTGGCGCTCGTGCAATCGTTGAAGAGCGCGGCAGCCGGTCTGTCGTTCGACATCCACAACCGCGGGCTCACCGCTTTGCTCACCTGGGGGCTTTTCTGGCAACTCGCCGGCGAGTTCAGCTTCCGCCGCTTGCAGCATCGTTGACCCGCCTGCCCACGATTTCCTGGACTGGCCATGTTCAGCCGAACCACATACAATGCCCGAAACCGACGCAACCGCGCGACCGGACGGCGGGTATTCTTTGAGTGATGCGGCGATTCCGTCGCGAGTTTTTTCCACCAAACCTCGGCACGCACCATCCCGATGTCCCATTCCCGCGTTCCCCTCAAAAATCCCTGGCTGGCCATGCTGCTGGCGTTTCTCATTCCTGGGCTCGGGCACCTGTACCAGGGACGCCGGTTCAAAGCCGCCATCTACTTCCTGTGCATCGTTCCGACCTTTCTGTACGGCATGCATCTGGGCGACTGGCGAGTCACCTATTGGCTTCGTGACCCGACGAACGTCCTCAACCCGTATTACGCCCAATTCTGGGTTGGCTTGCCGGCGCTCCCGTCGCTGATTCAGTCGCGGCGGTTCCAAAGTGCCGACAATCCCCCGAACCCTCCGCTTGAGGCGGCTGTCGCGTGCGATTTCCAGGGAACTCTTCGTGGCTATCATGATTCCAACGGAGTCTTGCGAGACGGAAAGATTGACGGTCAGATCACGCTCGAACCGGTCGATCGCGCGATCGGCCGCGTGAAGGGGAACTTCAACGGCACACTGACAACTGACAACGGCACGGAACCGATCGAATTTTCGATCGGCGGAGTGCCGACGCTCGACACGCGCATCGGCGCCGAGCCTCGGCGGCAAATTCTCTGCGATGTTGTCTCCGGCAACGCCGCCGATGAGGGCCGCTCTTTGGGCAAAGTCACGGGATCAATTCCTCGCACGTTCTGGAACTGGTTCCAGGTGCCGCCGACCGAGTTTCAAGTTCAAGATCTGAACCGTGAGCTGGGCAAAATGCTCGAGCTGGCGCAAATCTTCACGATGATTGCCGGCTTGTTGAACATCCTCGCCATCTGGGACGCGCTCGAAGGGCCCGCCTACGGTTATGGCGAGCTTCACTCAAGTCGTGACGACGCCAATCCCCCCGACAAAAAATCGGCTGGACTTCCCCCCTCGGGCACGCCGGATGGCCGCGCGATGGGGAAACCGCAACCCGTGACCGCCCGCAGCGGCATGGGTTGAAACAGCGGAAAACGCTTCGGAATCAATTCACATGGCTGAATTACTTCTTTTCGCCAACGGAACCAACGTCTCGTGGTATCTGCTCCCGTTGGCGGTGGTCATCAGCCTCTGCTACAGCGCCAGCCGCTATGAGCGCCCCGAGCACATCATGCGTCGGTCGGTGCGGTTGTTTTTCACGATCCTGACCTTCATGAGCGTGGTGCTGGGAGTTTTGTACCTGTTGTCGTTCCAGTTGTGAGCTGGTTGCCATTGTGGAATAACGGCAGGCTCGTCGGAAAAGCAGCGGCTCGGCGGCCGCTTCGCCGTTCCGGTCTGGAACCTATCTCCTCTTGAGACTTTTCGTCTCCACGAACGCGTCGATCTTTTCGCTCAGTTCCCGCATCTGTTTGTCCTCTTCCGCGCGGGGCTTGGCTTCTTTGATCGCCATGACGGCGTCGGCTTTCGCTTTGGCTAACTGCTCCTTCTTGGGCTGATACTGCTCCAGCTTTCCCAGCACGGGGCGCGCGTTGGCTCCAAATTTCCGCAGGGAGTACACCGCCATCGAGGCCAACCCGTCGTCGCCAACATCGAGCAGCGTAGCGACTTCCTTCGCGCTCTCCGGGTTGTGAGCATCAACGCTGGCCAGCAATCCGGCGGCGTAGCCGCGCAGGGTCGTCGATTGCGACCGCAGTCCCGCGAGACAGCGTTGCCGCATCTGGCTGGGCCCCACCAGATCAACACCCACCGGGATTTTCAGGTTCTGCAGATCCTCCGGCTGATTGACGTAGATATAAAACGTGGGGCAAAGGTCAAACAGGCCAGCGACGTCCACTGCTTCTCCGTCGGGATGGGCTTTCGCCTCCCTCTCATGGTATGCCTTCGCGATCCCTCCGACGATGTGCAACCGGTAATTGCTGACCACCGTCATGCCGTTGTAGGTGACGGTTTGCCCCGGACCCGGCAGCAACACAATCTGATACCGCTCCAGCTCGGCCCGCCAGTAATTCTCCAGTCCGGCATTGATGGCATTCGCATCGCCGTGAAACCAAAAATCCTCGTTGCCGTTCGTCCAGACGCGATAGACCCGGTACGGGTCATTCGCAACCTTGACGATTCCCGGCCAATCCTTGTAGTTCTCCCCGTTCACCGGGTTGTTGCCATATTCCGACTCGCTCAATCCCCACGCCAACTTGCCGGCGACGAGGACAGCAACGGCGATGCACAGCCTTCCCCATTGACGTCTCCCACTTCTCATTTCGTTCTCCCTTCGACCGGAATAGTTTCAACTCCCCCAAATCCATGACGTTTGAGAGGGAACGATTCTTAGAAAACTTTTGCGGTCAATGTTCTCAGCAAACCTTCGTTTCCATCACCCGCAATGGTCTATGCCGTGGCCGTTTCTGTTCAAAAATGAGAGTCATCCTGTTCCCGTCGCGCGCATCTTCATTGTACGGGCTGAGAAACCGGGATGAGATGCGGATTGAGAAGATCCTCAGATTCTGCGTATTGTGTAGAGCGCGCGAAAATCGGATTGCCCTCGTCAACCGAGGTAGCCGTAAGAAGGAAAGTCCTGCAATCTGTGTCCGTATTTCGAATCCTCGGAAAGCACCCATGCGAATTTCGTCCTCCTCGGTCCTCGTTCTGTTGATGTTCGCAGCGGCCTTTGCCGCACAAGCCACAGTTGGGACCAAAGCGATTCGCGCTGCGGATCAGCCCCCTGCGGCCTCCGAGAAAAAACTCAAAATCGTCGTTTTCGGCGCGCATCCGGATGATCCCGAAAGTGGCGCGGGAGGGCTGATTCTCCACCTGTCGCGCGCCGGGCACGACGTCCACGTGGCCTATGCCGTGATGTATCGCGAAGGAAGAAAATATTTCGGCCGTGACGAGAAAGAAGTGCGTCGAGAAGAATCGACGGCAGCTTGCAAAATTCTCGGCGCGACACCCCACTTCTTTGACTACTCCGCCGGGCGGCTCTACGTAGACGCGGCGACGGTCGAAAAAATCTCGACATGGCTCGATGAAGTGAGGCCCGACATTGTCGTCACCCATTGGCCAATCGACACTCACTCCGACCACAATGCCATCAGCAATCTCATCTGGCGGTCCTATCGCCGTCAGGGAGGATGGAATCTGTATTACTTTGAGGTGAACGCGGGACACCAGACTTTGACATTCCAACCGAACCTCTACCTCGACGTTTCCCAGCTCCGTGAAACAAAACGGAATGCTCTGATGATGCACCAGAGCCAGGACCCAAACCAGATTTGGAATGTCCATCATGACCCGATGCAGCGCCTGCGGGGGAGCGAATGCGGCGTGGAATTCGCCGAAGGTTACATTCTTGTCGAGGCCAAGGCCGGCTGCCCGCTGCTGCCGGTCACGTTTTTGCCCATGCGTTCCGGCAGCCGGTGAGCACTGCCGAGGTAGACCCAACACTTTTTTCCATGCAGAAAAAAGGAGAGGAAACCATCGTTTTGACACCTCTCCCTCGCGGAACGTATAAAGGAGAAAAGAGGCCGAGTCCGCGCGGGTTGATTCCCATCCAGACGATAAATGATCCCGGCCTCCCTGTCCCCCCTTCCGTACGGAAAAATCCAGGGCACTCCGAATGACCCCAAAAACCGCGCTCATCACCGGAGTCACCGGGCAGGACGGTGCGTTCCTTGCCGAACTGCTCCTTTCCAAAGGCTATGTCGTCCACGGGGTCAAACGCCGATCCTCCTCCTTCAACACCGAGCGGGTCGACCATCTCTACCAAGACCCGCACGAGCAGAACGTCCGCTTCTTCCTGCACTACGGCGACATGACCGATGCGACCAACCTCATCCGCATCGTGCAGGAAACACAACCCGATGAAATCTACAATCTCGCCGCGCAAAGCCACGTGCAGGTCAGCTTCGAGACCGCCGAATACACCGCGAATGCCGACGCGCTCGGCGCGCTGCGGCTGCTCGAAGCAATCCGCATCTTGAAGATGGAGCGGAAGACACGTTTCTACCAGGCTTCGACCTCCGAACTTTATGGCGACTCCCCCCCGCCGCAGAACGAATCGACCCCCTTCCGCCCGCGCAGCCCTTACGCCGCCGCAAAGCTGTATGCTTACTGGATGACGGTGAATTACCGTGATGCCTACGGCCTGCATGCATCGAACGGCATACTATTCAACCACGAAGGGCCGACCCGCGGCGAAACGTTCGTCACTCGCAAAATCACCCGCGCCGTGGCAGCCATCGAAGCGGGTTCGGAACAAAAACTCTTTCTCGGCAACCTCGATGCCCGCCGCGACTGGGGACACGCCCGCGATTTCGTCCAAGGGATGTGGCAGATCGTCCAGCAACCACAGCCGGACGATTACGTCCTCGCGACCGGTGTCGCCCACACCGTGCGGGAGTTCGCGGAAGCGGCCTTCAATACCATCGGCATCCAACTCAAATGGTCGGGAAAAGGAGTCGACGAACAAGGAACCGACGCCGCCACCGGCAAGGTGCTCGTCGAAATCGATCCCCGATACTTCCGCCCGACCGAAGTGGGGCACCTCGTCGGCGATCCGACCAAGGCTCGCGAAAAACTCGGTTGGCGGCACACCGTCGAATTTGAGCAGCTCGTTCGCGACATGGTCGAAGCGGACCGCGCGCGATTGAAAGCCAAGCGCGGCGCCACGGGGAAGTCGTCATGAGCGTTGCCGGCCGGCTGGATGTTCCCTTTTCGCTCGCGGGGCGGCGGGTGTGGGTCGCCGGCCATCGGGGAATGGTCGGCCAAGCGCTGGTGCGTCGTCTTGCTCACGAAAATTGTCAACTCCTCAACGCCGAACGAGGATCGCTCGATCTCCGTCGTCAGGAACAAACCGAACAATGGGTCGCGACGCATCGGCCGGACGTGGTCTTCGTCGCGGCCGCCACGGTCGGTGGAATTCTCGCCAACGACACTCGCCCCGCCGAATTCTTGTACGACAATCTCACCATTGCAGCGAACGTCATCGAAGCCTCGTGCCGGGCCGGTGTCACGAAGCTCCTCTATCTCGGCTCGTCCTGCATTTATCCGCGAGAAGCCGCGCAGCCGATGACCGAAGCAGCGCTGCTGACCGGTCCCCTCGAACCGACGAACCAGTGGTACGCGGTCGCGAAGATCGCCGGACTCAAACTTTGCCAGGCGTATCGCCGGCAGCATGGTTTCGACTGCATCTCCGCCATGCCGACCAACCTGTATGGGCCGGGGGACAACTTCGATCCGCGGTCGGGGCATGTCATCCCCGCGCTGCTGCGCCGCATTCACGAAGCGAAAGAACAATCGGCCGCGAGCGTCTCCCTGTGGGGAACGGGCAAGCCGCGCCGCGAGTTTCTGCATGTCGACGATTGTGCCGATGCGCTGGTCCACCTGATGAAGAGTTATTCCGCCGAAGAGCATGTGAACGTCGGCTCCGGACGCGACGTGACGATACAGGAGCTGGCGGAACTGATCGCCCGTGTGGTGGGCTACAGCGGCCGGTTCGAGTTCGATCGTTCCAAGCCGGACGGCACCCCCCGCAAGCTGCTCGATGTCTCCCGGATCGAATCGCTCGGCTGGTCCGCGACAACCGACCTGGAGACAGGCCTGCTCGGCACGTATGACTGGTACGTGCACAATCATTGATCGCGCGGATGCCGTTGGAACGCGTAAGATCGAAGAAATTCATGCCGGTTCCCATCGGCCTTGCTCGCGATTGAAAAAGAGTTGCGCGGAACTTGCGGCGAAGAGCTTGTCACAAGCTCGCGAATTACCCCCCAAGATGCGCAAAAATCGGCGTGATAGCCCCCGCCACTTTTCTTCACTCCCGGCGAATGTTGTCAAAAAGTGCAACCCGCGCTGCTGCTTCCGTTTGCGACCACCGTTCGAAGATGCGCGCCTTCGAAGATGCGCTTCGAAGTTGCGCGCGGGTGCGCGCACCTTCGAACGCCTGAGTTGGTTGAGGAATGCTTGAGTGAGAGAGCAGGACTCATGCAGATTCTCGCGGTAGATTTTTCTTGGTGAAACAGCTGTTGGACCGGTTCCGCAGACCATTGCGAAATTCGAATTCTTTCGTAGGGCCGGTTCCACCGGCCGTCTTGAATTCTCAACGCTTGTGTGCGTGCGCGACTGCAAAACATTTTGTTCGACCGATTTCATTCCCCTATTTGCGGTACAATCATCCCCATGCCCAACTGGCGTCGCGCGCATGTCCCTGGCGGAACATACTTCTTCACGGTCGTCGTCGATGGCCGTCGGCCGCTGTTCGCCAATCCTGCTGCACGAACCCTGCTGGGACAGGTGCTTCGCGAGTGTCGCAGAGCCTGGCCCTTTTCGATCAATGCGATTGCATTGCTCCCCGATCATGTCCACTCGATCTGGACCCTGCCGCGAAACGACGACGAATACTCGAAGCGCTGGGCCTGGATCAAAGGGCAATTCACGAATCGCTGGTTGCAGCTTGGCGGAGAGCAAACGCCGATCACGGAGGGACGCAAACGGGACGGACGGCGCGGCGTCTGGCAGCCGAAATTCTGGGAACACACGATTGAATCGGCGGAGGATTTTGAGCGGCACTTTGATTACATCCATTACAATCCGGTGAAGCACGGACTCGTTCGGTTTCCGCGCGAATGGCGGTGGTCGAGCTTTCGGCGCTACGTCCGGTTGGGAGTCTATCCCGAACATTGGGCGTGCTGGAGCGATCCGGCCCGGGCATTGAATTTCGATGACATCGTGGATTCGGTGGGTGAATAATTCAAAAGCAAAGAGGCCGGTGGAACCGGCCCTACGGGACTAGGTGATAATCAATGTCACTTCCATCAAGAGATGACGTATCAACCATTTTAAAGAAACTCCTTGCCGGCGAGCTGACTCGGCAAGCAGCATCCGAATGGGCGACTCCCTGGTTGATAGGCGATGAACTGTTCAACGATCGAGAAGTACGTGACGCTGTGGTATTGTTGGGAATGGCTGACCTTATCAGCACAGACCGACCTTTTCTCTATAACGACATAGATTTCGTCGAATGCCTGAAGAGTTTGGAACAGTAAGCGCCTGAAGTTTTGTAGGGCCGGTTTCACCGGCCGATTCCATGACAACGGGTGAGCCGGTGGAGGCCGGCGATCAGCGCACTCATTCAATTTTCGATGCGCGGAATGTGTTGCAGGTTCGATTCATATCGAATGTCTTTAGATCCCTGTGGCCGGTGGAACCGGCCCTACGTGCGACCGAACAGTTGGAGGAGTAAAGCATGAAACAGAAGACAAATCATCGAAGCAAACGCTGGATCATTGGAGCAATCTGGGGTGGGAGCGCGGTTCTCGGAATTTGTCTGGCAGCCTACGCACTTGGCTATGTTTATGGTGGAATCCTCGGAGGAAGCGTGTCTGAATTCCCTGGCGAGAGAGTGCGTTCATATCCGTTAAACGCCATCGCTCGGATATACGTTCCGGCGGCGTGGATTGAATCCAAAGTTTATCACACGCGCGTTATTTTGGGTTCCACGGAATACCCCCCGTTCTTATTCACATCTACGCCGTGAAGTTTTGTAGTTTTGTAGGGCCGGTTCCACCGGCCGATTCTACGGCAACGCGTGAACCGGTGGAGTCCGGCAATTGGCGCACCCATCCATTTTCGGATGTACGGAGAGTGTTGCAGATCCCATTCAAATCGAATGTCTTTGGATCCCTGCGGCCGGTGGAACCGGCCCTACGGGACTCTGAACGTGTTGTCGTGTTAAGAGATTTCCTAAAGGGGGCTTATTCCTATGGGCAGAAAGCGAAAACGCCAGGATAACTCCGCAGAAAAGTATGATTCACGCGAAAAATGGGACAGAGTTGAAACAGCGGTCGCCCTATTCAAGAAACGCACCGAGTCGTTCGTGACGATTGCTATCGGTGCAGCCAGTGTTGCCGCTGCCGGTGCAGCCATCACGTCATTGTTCAATCCCAGCAAGCCAAAGACGGACTTCGATAGCCAGATTGTACGCCTCAAAGAGACAGAGGCATCCCTAAATGATTTGGTCAAATTCGTTCGAGACCAGCAGAGCAAGTTAAAGGATTCGGAGGCCGTACTTTCGACTCTGCAAAAGGAGCACGAAAAACTGAAGCCCGTGGTAGAAGCCGATCGCTCAATTGTCGAAGCAATTTTGGCCGCGCAATCGGAGAGCCAGCGATTGAATGTGTGGTATGAAAGAATGATTGGATTTCTCATTGGCATTGCCGGTTCACTTGTTGCATCTTTTGTCTGGAGCTTCGTTGTCAAGAAATTGCAAAATCGCGAAGTTCCGTAGGGCCGGTTCTACCGGCCGGTTTCATGGCAATGCGTGAGCCGGAGGCGGCTGGCGATTAACGCAAATGATTTCTTTCTAATGCGCGGAAAGCGTCGCCGGTCCGGTTCAAATTCGGACGTCTTTGAATCCCCGTGCCCGGTGGAACCGGCTCTAAACTCTCGGCGCCCGTCGAACACATCGGCCGGTGGAACCGGCCCTACGTGCTACGTGCGGGGTGGCAAAGCCCAATGCCAGACGCCGTGGAAGCTGCTCTTGTTGATGTCGACACCCAGCAAGTCTTTTGCCTTGCGGAGGGCGGCGTAGCTGATGCCGCAATCCAGCGCCGCGTGGCGGAGGGTGCGGGCCGGTTGCGGGCCGTCGGCCAGCATCTCCAATAGCCAGCGCGCCGCGCGCTCGACCGCCGTCGGGTCGCTCTCCTCCGGCGTGAGATCGGTGTTGAGCGCCTGGTCGGCGGTGAGGCGGACCTCGGCCTGCTCCCATTCGATCCGCTGGTCGACAATGCGAAACGCCAGGCCGGCCGATTCGGCGGCGAGGTTCTGCTTGACCGGCAGGAAGAGTCGCCGCGCGGGTTCGACGGGGTCGCGGGTAACGATTGAGACGGTCCGCGGCATGGCGGTGAAGGCGAGGCTCCCCGCGCAGCGGTAGAGGGCGCGGCCAGCGGTCGCCTTGCGGAGATGCGTGACCGCGACGATAGCCACTCCCTTGCGGGCCGCCAGCCGGGCGAGCGGCGCGAGGATCGAGCGGACTTCCCCCGCGTGCCGCGCGGGCTGTTCGACGAAGGCGGCGAGCGGATCGATGATCACCAGCCTGACGTTGGGGAGTTGGTCGATCATCGCTTCCAGCTGCGGAATGTCGTCGAGGGTCCAAGGGTACCATTCCAATTCTTCGTTGCGGACCTGCTGCACGAAATGAATCCGCGCGAGGTCCGCGCCGGCTGCCTCTAGCCGCGGGCGAAGGGTATCGCTGAGGTCATCCTCGCCGTTGAGGAGAATGGTGTCGAAGGGTTGAGGGACGGATGATGAGGGAGGACGGTGGGAGGTGGACGGTGGGACGTCGGCCCCCTCACCCCCGGCCCCTCTCCCACGAGAGGAGAGGGGGGAGGAAGATGGAAGATGGTCGATGGAGGATAGCGGGGGGGGATCTTCCATTCGCAATCCGCAATCCGCAATTCGCAATGCCCCCGTCTGTCCCGAAGCCTGACCACCGGGCCAGGGGGCGTTGCGGCTGAGACGGGCGGCGATGTCGAGCGCGAGCAGCGATTTGCCGATGCCGGGGTCGCCCGCCAGCAGCGTCAACTTGCCGAGCGGGATCTGGCCGGGCCAGAGCCAGCGCACCGCGCGCGGCTGGATGCGGGCGAAGCTGGAGTAGTGGATCGGCGGGCTCGACGAGAGAACGGTTTTCCAGGCGACCATCTGTTCGACTGTTTCGGAGATGGTCTGCGGCGGGTTGGCGTCGTACTTGCGGATCGTGTCCAGGATC
>CAZVJA010000092.1:0-9015 GCA_964626885.1 uncultured Planctomycetaceae bacterium
GGTGCGGGCCTTCGTGCTGGCTGCCTTCTTCGCGGGGATCGGCGGCGCGCTCTTCGCACACAAGCTCGGCAATATCATCCTGCCGCGCGACGCCGGCTTTCAACGGTCGATCGAATTCGTCATCATGGCGGTTCTCGGCGGCAGCGGGTCAGTTTCCGGGGTGATGCTCTCCGCCAGCCTGCTGACGATCTTGCCCGAGTGGCTGCGCGAGTTCGCGCAGTTCCGGTTGATCCTTTATTCTCTGCTGCTGATCATCATGATGATCGTCCGCCCGCAGGGGCTGTTCGGCACGTACGAAGTCTGGGACTACATCCCTTGGTTTCGCCGCAAGCGGAGGTCCGCATGAACGCGCCGCACAGGCCTGCCACCGCGCCTTCCTCTGCGAAGTTCGCTGCCGCGCCGTCGCTGCTCGACATCGACCGCATCGGCATTTCGTTCGGCGGGTTGAAGGCGGTACAGAACTTCTCGCTGCAACTTCCCGAACGGAAGCTGTACGGATTGATCGGCCCCAACGGCGCGGGAAAGACGACGGTATTCAACCTGCTCACCGGCGTGTATCGCGCAGAGACGGGACACATCCGGCTCGCGGGACAAGAACTCAGCGGCCGGCAGCCGCACCAGGTAACCGCCGAAGGAATCGCCCGCACCTTTCAGAACATTCGTCTGTTCGGCGGCTTCAGCGTGCTCGACAACGTTCGTCTCGCCTGCCAGTTGCGCGGCCGGCATGGGCTGCTCCGCACGATCCTCCGCACCCCCGGCTATTACGCGCAGGAAGAACGCTTCTACGACAAGGCAATGAAGCTCCTCGCGCTGTTCGATCTGGAAAATCGAGCCGACGAGCCGGCCAGCAGTCTTGCCTACGGTCACCAGCGCCGGCTGGAGATCGCCCGGGCACTCGCCACCGATCCGAAAGTGCTCTTGCTCGACGAACCGGCCGCCGGCATGAACCCGCAGGAGAAGCAGGAGCTGGCTAAAACCATCGAGCACATTCGCGACGAGTTCCAGGTGTCGATTCTGCTGATCGACCACGACATGGGGCTCGTGATGAAAATTTGCGAACGAATCACCGTGCTCGACTACGGCGAAACAATCGCCGAAGGAACGCCGGACAAAATCCAGAACGACCCCAAAGTCATCGCGGCGTATCTGGGAGAGGAAGAGTAAGACTTGATCGATTCATTTCCTGAACCTTGAAGCCCGTATCCATGTCGCTGCTCAAACTCGACAACCTGCATGTCTCCTACGGTGCGATTCAGGCGCTGCGCGGCATTTCGCTCACCGTCGACAAAGGAGAAGTCGTCACCCTCATCGGCGCGAACGGAGCGGGTAAATCGACCACGCTGCGAACCATCTCCGGCCTGTTGCGTCCGCGACAGGGGAGCGTCACATTCGAGGGAAAATCGATCGGAGCGACGGCTCCGCACGAGATCGTCCATCTCGGGCTCGTGCAGGTTCCCGAAGGACGCGGCATCTTCGCGAACCTCTCGGTCGAAGAGAACCTCAACCTCGGCGCTTACCCGCGAATCGACCACGCAGCTGTTCGCAGAGATCGAGACCGCGCGCTGGAACTCTTCCCCCGTATCCGCGAGCGGCTTAAGCAGAACGCCGGCACGCTCTCCGGAGGCGAACAGCAGATGCTCGCCATCGCCCGGGCGATGCTCGCGCAGCCGAAGCTGCTGTTACTCGATGAACCTTCGCTCGGTCTGGCGCCGCAGATCGTGAAGACGATCTTCCAGGTGATCCGCGAGATCAACCAGAAGGGAACGACGATTCTGCTCGTCGAGCAGAACGCGCGGATGGCATTGCAGGTGGCGCACCGCGCCTATGTGTTGGAGGTCGGCGAAATTCAGACGCACGGCCCCGCCGCGGAACTGGCAGCCAGCGACGAAATCCGCAAAGCCTACCTCGGCGTCCACGGGGACGAGTAGGGAATTCCCCTCTGCGCTCCCGGCGTTCTCCGCGGTAGAATGATTGCATTCCCGCTCTGCTCGATTCGCGAATTCGAATTTACAGCAGAGGACGCGGAGTTCGCGGAGATCCGAACCGTGAGCTTGGGTGCCACTGGCGGCTGTGCCAGCCAGCCTCAAACCAAACCTCCAATCGAGATGATTGCCTGCACTGCGCCCATGACGGAGTCCTTGAGTATCACTCGCATGCGTATGTTTTGGCCGAATCGCTGTTGAACTTTCTCGCGTATCGTCGCGCGCAGGGCCTCCATTGTTGGTGCTTCGACAGCAAATTGGTGTTGCGGCTCATTTGCCACGAAACATTTCCGCTCGCGATCGAGTTGATAGACAAACTCGATTTGGCTGGGCGGCGATTCAGCGCCAGCCGCCAGAGGCCCCGGCCCCGTAGGGGACGGAATATTCACGGGACTGCCACAAGCGGGACATTTCCCTTGAAGTCCAGCGGACTGCATTGGTGCAGAGAGTTTTTTGTGACACTTCGAACAGGTGAAATGGACCCTGTTATCAGATAACTCGCCAGCTGGATTTGACGATTGCGTGCTTTTTGTGCGTGCTTTCCAGGGACCGCGCGGGGTCACGCCGTATGGGCTCCCGTCGGCGGCGCAAGTGCCACCCCTCACACAGCAGATGCACAATCCATCGGTGTCCAGTTCCGTCCATCGGTGCTCTTCGCAATACTCACGAGTACAGCGTAGCTGGCATCTGCAGGACTCAACAGCGGGTTGCTTACAGTATCCACCCCCACTAGAGAAATCGCACGTCCCTTTTGGTGTGTCGTGACCCATGGCTGTTAAATCTCCTGTCCAGAAGGTTAACCATGCAACAGTTTCAATTGGCAGGATCGATCCGGTGAGGCCAGCAGCGAGAAAGCAACTGAACTTCAGGAACGATGTTGATCCTCATTACGATCCTGAACCGAAATTCTCTATCCGCGGTTGTTCGTCAAGCAGACAAATTCTGATTCGACACTTACTTTACCTATACTGAGTCCCATGCAGATAACTAGAACGTTTCTGCGCGACAGCAGTTGGGGCGAAGAGAACGTCCATCAACCCTCGTCGACTGCAAACCGTGATGAAGAATAAGGTTGCGTCCGCCCTTCGATGGGTGCCTGGGGTCGAACTGACTCGGTTTGCCCCCGGATCTGTGTTTCCTGGGGGGCTCATTTCGATCGACCCCAGCCATCTGCCCGGATGGGCGTGCCGAAGCACGTCAGGTCCAGATTTCCACTGCCGGCTCGGATGTTAAAGCCGCTGTTCGCGAAAATCGGCAAATTTTGTTGACTTCCGAATCCGACGGGGCGAAACTCATGGGGCTCTTATACCTCCCCGTACTCCCGTTCCCGGTCGTCATTGGAAAGTAGCTCTCATGATCAGACTCTGGATCCTTGCAGCGGCAACAGTGGTCCTCTCCTGGGGGAATTCCGCCTCCGCCGCGATGGTGATTACCTCCGTCTTCCGCAACACCAGCGCCGGGTCGAATTCCACTTTTAATACGACGACGGGGGTCTTTAATCAATCCATCTTCAGTCCGAGCCTCATCGTCACCTCGTCGCAGAACACAACGATTACAACGACTTCGTTGTCGGGAAATGGGAACGTGGTCCGGTTTCTTCCCGTGGTGGAGTTTGGCTTCTCGGGGTTCTTCGTGGATTTCAGTTTGTCGCAGCCCCACTCATTCACGCTGACTTCCAATCTCAGCAGCACCGGTTTCGGCTTGGCCAGCCTGGGCTTGACCGCGATCACCGGTTCCATCACTCCCGGCGGGAGCCCACTCCTCGCGCCGTCCGGCGTCTATAGCACGTCGGGCACGCTGGGGTCCGGCAGTTACTCGTTCTCCGTGGCTGCCGACATGGTCGTTCCCGTCCCGTCGACCGGGAGCGCGAACTACAACTTTGATTTCGCGGTGGCCCCGATCACGATTCCCGAACCATCGAGCCTGGCTATAGTGGCGATGGGAATGTTGGGACTGCCCGTCTTCCGCCGCAAGCGGCGTTGAAGAGAATTTTGTAGGGCAGGTTCCGCCGGCCGCCGCTGGGCTGAGCAGCAGCAAGAGGTCGTGGCTAAAACGACTTCCGCACGCCAGTCATTTTGAATTATTAACGATCTTGCGCCATCTCTTGTCAGCAAGGCTGGCCTCTCTGCCACAAAGCCTCCCTCGGCATCCACGAGGACGAGTAGGACATTCCCCTCTGCGCTCTCGGCGTTCTCTGCGGTAGAATGATCGCGTGCTCTGACTGCTCAATTTGCGAATTCGATTTCACCGCAGAGGACGCAGAGTTCGCGGAGTTATAGATTGTGAACTTCGGTACCACTATTTGTTCGCTAACCAGTGTTAGTGTGTGCCGAAATTTGAAGACTGGATATCCGATGGCTGAATCCGGGTGGCTTTTGTATCTGCGATCGCTGGCCCTGTTCTGGGGATCAACGATCGTCATGACCCTCCTGGATTACTTTATCAAAGACGGTGCCGAATATGCTGGCTCCAGTGCACCGGTGCTATTTCCCAATCTCGCGTTAGGTGTTTTACTCCTTCCAATTCAACTTGTTGCCGGGTTGCTTTTGCTCCTCGCAGCATTCCGGATGACGAAAGTCTCAACGACTCCTCTACGCGCTGCGGCGGCGCTTCTGTTTTGCGTGTTCACCGGAATGGGATGTTTTGCAATATATGCCGTCTTTACATTTTGGTATTTAATGGACGTTATGCATTACAGCTTGTGACCGCAGCTTGGTCCTCAGGCGGTGCCTGATCTGCAGAACTGAGCGAGAGGTATGATCGATGAAACCAGATGATTGGGCTCGCTGGTTCTGTGTTCTCTCATCGGGATGTTTCGTCTTTTTGATGATTCACGCGCTCTCTGAAGATCTTCCGCATCGGACACTGAAAGAATCACCCGTAGCACTGGGTTTGCTGGCGATCATCTGTGCCTTTCCTCTCGTTCTGGAAAAGTATCTCTGCCGACCGCTATTCCAGTTCACTCCGGAACAACTGGCCAAAATGCGGGTCGAACGAGTCGCGGACATCAAAGCCTTGCGACAACGCCCTGTTACATTCGACGAGGCGGTGCGGCTCCTGGAGGGAGGGCAGCCATTCTCAGGGACCATACGAATCCGCTGGAATAGTGTGCTGCAATTCGAACAATGGTACGCTTCCGCAGACACAATCGACACGGAACTCTGGCTGTACGACAATGGCGTCGAAGCTTGGGAGAATCTCCACGGTGAGTGGGGCTTTGCCATCGTGCGTGGCGATGAGATCATCGATTTTCTGATGATCGAGCACAACTGACCCGGCCTCTGGCCAGGAACTTTTCCAGCATTCCCCTCTGCGGTAGAATCCTCTGGTCCTCCCGGAGGCGAGCGGGAAAGTTGTCTCGCGCGGGCACGGATCTTCCTTCGCAATTCTCGAACGGATACGAGAGTATGGCCATGACCGACGATCCCGCCGACTCGAACGAAGAACAAGCCGACGTTGATGTCGTCGATTACGCCGCGCGAAAACGTCGACTCATTCTGGCGCTGCTCATTTACTCCGTCGGCTTGGGGGGGATCTCGGTGTTCCTGCCCGAGGACGACCGTCAGGCCGATTTTCTCCTTGGTTTGCCTTATCTGATTCTCGGTGTGTCGTGGTGCTTCGCCGATGCGCGCGAACGAGGGCACCGAATCAGTAGAGGGATGCAGCTTGTGCTCGTCGTGTTCTTCGTGATCGGGTTTCCGATCTATCTCTTCGAGACACGAGGTCTCCGCGGTTTCAAAACGTTGGCCAGCGCGCTGCTGCTCCTACTCGCGATGGCTGCCTGCCAATATGTGGCGGGTTATGCCACGTACTTCGCCGGCGACGCACTCGGGCTGTTCGACCACGATGAGGACATCGAGTTCTACGAGGAATTCGACGAATAAGCGGCAATCGCAGGATCTTATGGCAACGTCACGTCCCAGACTTTCGTCCGTTTCGCCCGGCCTGCCGGTCCCTCGACGTGGAGCGTGACGATAAACTCCCCACCCGCTTTGTATTGATGCACGGGGTGGCGTTCCGTGGAACTCGTCCCGTCACCGAAGTCCCACCGCCACACGGCGATGTTGCCGTGCGAGCGATCGCGAAACGCAACCATGCGATTCTCCCGACTGATCACCTGGAAAGACCAATCGGCCTCAACCGGTTTGCGGAGATGCTTCTCGATCGGCATCAGCCGGAACGCAACCAGATCCGAGGCGTTGCCATACATTGTCGTCTTGTGCGAGAGGTTCCAGAAGCCCGCATATTTATCCGCGTTCTTGTCGTCATAGTCGAGCACCGCCCAGGACATGCCGACGATTTTTCCTTCTTCGAGCTTCGTCGGCACCGCGCGCGCCGGGTCGGGGGGGGCGTAGTCGAACGGCGTGACGAAAAACTCCAGAACAAGCCGGCCGCTTTCGCCCGGTTTGAAGTTGTACTTGTAGGCGGCGTTCGCGTAGGGCAAATCTTTGATCCATGGCTGGGCACCCCAGACCATCGCCCAATCTTTTTGATCCGCGGGGGTGAAGATGTGGTAGTTCTGCGCGTGGACGCCATGAAACTGAAAGTGCGTGTCGAGCGAGTCGCGGAGCTTTTTGATGGGATGCATCTGGCGAATCAACGGTCCGCCGGAAAGATCGCCGTCGATGACAATCTCGAAGATGTCGTTGTGCAAATCTTCGCGGGAAAAATCCCAGTAGTTGTCGCTGGCCTCATACAAAAAGTAGAGATGATTCTGCCCCTGCACCCAGCCGACTTTGACCTTCACATCGAGATTCGCCGGATCGCGCTTGTCACCGATTCCGATGACGGTCTCGCGCAATTGATCCATACCGATGGCGTATGAGTCGGGAACGATCGACCAGTCGTCCGCGTGGCCGTCAATCCGAGGAATCTGATCGGCTGGAAACTGAAAGATTTTGAACTCGACATCGGGCCGTTCCAGGCCAGCGTCCCCCCCAAGAGCAACCAGCAGCAGAAGCGTTGAAGTCATGATGCATCTCCAGGGAATCGGAATTCGGCGATATTCAAAGACTCGTCAGGCTGAATCGACCGGCCGCTATGCAACATAAGCCGTCTGTTGGAACCGGACCTACGGCTACTCAAATTTCAGCGAATACACATCCGCCTCGCGGAGCACCATTCGCAGAACCACCGGCTTCCCAATAAAAGATTCGACGCTCTTGTTCCCCTTCCAGCTCACCCGGCGGTCGAGCGAGTCGCCGTAGATCAAGTCACAGTCGTCGAGTGAATATCCCGGGACCGGCTTTCCATTGAGGTCGCGAAGTTCCACCTGCACCATCCCCGCGGCACTCGTCGCGACGTTGAGCGACAGCTCCTTCCCGGTGAAGGTGAACGGCTTGGTCGTGAACTCTCCCTGCTTCAGCTTGGCATGCATCGACGCGAACCCGTCGATCCGCAGTGAATAGCGGCGCAGCCGTGAGCTGCGCCGCGTGAAGTACGACTCGGTCGCATACAGAGAAAGCTCTCGCGGGGCGTCGTCCTTAGTCGATTCGGTCTCGACGACATGCCAGGCAATGTAGTTGTCGCCGTATGACCAGTTGTGCCGCGTCCGCAACCCCGGGCGCAGGAAGACATCGTTGCTCTGCCGGAAGTTCGTTCCATCGCGGGTAGTAATATAAACGGAATCGGTGATCGCCGTCCCGTAGCGCGGCGAGACGGTCATTCGTTTTTCGCGCAGATCCCACTCCGGCAAGAGCGGCGTCGAAGCGGTGAGGCCATGATCGACGTAGCGGGCGGGAAAGCCGATGTAAAGGTGCGGCGCCCGGAAATACGGCTTGAGCTGGCTGACGTAGAACTGCGCGAGTGGCTGCGGCCCTTCCCCTTCGGGAAAGTGAATCGTCCCCTCGTCGGTCCAGTGGAGATAGTCCTTGGAGACCGCGCGATTCACCAGCCTCGTTCCGGTGAAACCCGGCTCCGAGAATATCCGGTAGTAGAGGACGTACTTCTGCTCTTTGGCTGACCAGAAGGAGATGTTCTGCGAGTCGAACGCTCCTTTGTCGAAGACCGGCCGATCGGTCATCGGCTTCCAGTGAATGCCGTCGGGAGATTGATACGCCCAGACTCCCTTGTCGGTTTTCATCCCGGCTCCCGTTGCCTTGTAGCGCGCTTCGGGCCGGGTGTTCGGGTTCTCGTCGATGAAGGGGGAAAAGTCGTGACAGCTGCCGCCGTCTCCCATTTTGTCGAGGACGATGTTGTTCTCTTTTGATCCATTGAATTCGCACAGCCCAAGCTTCGGCCGCTCCCAGTGAATGCCGTCGCGGCTCTCGAAATAGCCGATCGTCAGCGGCGCCCCCGGCTCAATTCCGTTGGGAATCTGCCAGGCGTGGTAGTACATGCGGTAAACCGATTCCTGCTCATCGTGCAGCACCGTGTAGTACCCGCAGCCGTTCCCTTCCCAGGGGGCATCGCAATGGACGGCGACTTCTTCCCGCACCGGTTGATGCACCTGCAACTGCACGTTCTTCATCTGGTCGATGAGATGATCGTCGATGAACAACTCGCGGCGATTGCCGAGATCAATCGGCTCGGCACCTTCCGCGAGTGACAGAGGACTTCCCGTGCTGAGGAAGAGGAATGCACTCACAACGAGTGAAACGGTCGGATGCTTTCTGAAGAACATGCTGACAACCCTTCGATTTTCGGTGTCTGAAACCTGCTCCATTGTGGGGCGACATGCTGCCGAATGCCACTTCGGACTTGTCGCGCAATTTCGTCGGGCCGGTTCCACCGGCCGACGGGTGCCACGGGCAGCTAGTCTGCCCGTGCGCGATTCCACTGGCTGACAAGCAGCCAGTGGCACCCAAGCCCAGTAAGGTCCGGCTGGAACCGGACCTGCTCGCTCACCGCTTACTCAACCGCGCCGGGTGCCTGGGGTCGAACCGCTTCGGTTCGCCCCCAGTTCTTCGTTTCCTGGGGGCTCACTTCATTCGACCCCAGCCAACCGCCCGCTCACTCAGCCGTGCTGATCTTGCCGATCAGCAGCAGGTCGGGATGGTGCCCGTAGTATTCCCCGTCGACGACTCCGCCGCCG
>CAZVJA010000092.1:9115-19236 GCA_964626885.1 uncultured Planctomycetaceae bacterium
CGCCGCCGAGCAGATAGAGTCGATCCTCCCGCAGCACCGACATCGGCAGGTTGTTGTCGATCGGCAGCGCGTCGGCCTTGCCGAACGTGTCGGTGCGCGTGTCGTACACGAACACGTCGTTGTGTAATCCGCTCGCGGGCCGCTTCTGCGACGCCCGCCCGTACTTCTCGCGCAGGCTGCCATCGGGTCTCGCCCGGCAGGGAGGTCAGTCAGCATCAGGTCTGTTCGAGAGCCAGAATACTTAAGGCTGAACCAACCACGGGCTCGAAGATTTTTTGATCGACAGCGTTGTCGCCGGTGTTGACGCGTTCGACGTCGATGGCTGCGGGGTACTTGTCTTCGACCAGTTCGGGGGACGGTTGGTCCCGTCCGGAACCCAGACGCGGCGGGTCCGTCCGTCGGGTAACCGTTGTCGAATGAATATTGCAGAAGCTGTTTGGGTCATTGAGGCCGCGATGCACAAGGCCAGCGTGGCCACCGCGATTTTCCGGATGAGAGTCTTCATCTGTCGTTTCTCCTTTGTTTCTCGTGGACCGACCGGCTTGGATGGACGAGTCAGCTCGCTCTTTCCGGGGGCTCGCCCGCGGCTCGACCCCGGCCACACAAGCTGTCAGTTCGACTCGGTCGGTTCACTAATCAATGGTTCGGTTTATGAAGGGGACCTGAAAGTTTTTCGCGGTAAAGTTTGCCGCAGTTACTGCTCGCGAACACTTTCGACCGTGAGCCGCCGATCTGGCACGAGAGAGATCAGCTTCTGGCGGAACTGCTCTGCTTGATCTTTGTCGTCAAAGCTCATCTCTAACTGAGAGAACGTGTGAACAAGCAGCACGCTCCGGATCGAACTTCCGTTGGAGAACGGCGTGTCGATTCCGTTGCTCTTTGTCGTTCGGATGCGGGTGTCGAGGCCCAAAGGATTCAGCTTGGTGCGGGCAAACTCCTTGGCATCGAACCCATTGCTCAGATCGTTCGGGTACTCGCGGGCGACAACCCAATCTCCGTTGGTGCCGTAGCGGACCACAAACGAGACCTCCCTGCCTTTCAAGGTCAACGATTTCGACGAGTACTGATACGGTCCGGTATCAAAACTATGGACGTCCACTCTAAGCCGGACTGACTTGTTCGTCGGACTTAATTGGGCGAGTAGCTGGCGTTCGCCTCCGGACGGAATCGTCACTTTCCCGATGGCCCCGGTGGTGACAACATTCCATCGGCCATTGTCCAAGTACATGAACTCGTAGTTGACGGTTTCACTGGGTGCATTTGCGGCCAGGCTCACGGTGGCCGAGAGCATGATCGCGCCCCCTTCGCGCTTCGCGGTAAATTGCTTGACATACGGACGGCTGGCCATTTTTACCTCCCTGGCCCGGGAGCTCTGAGCGGGCTTCGTCGCGGGATCGACGATGACCCCCCGGTCGAGCACCTTGCTTGTGGGTGGACTGCTCGGAGAATTTGGTGCAACGATGATGTCCTTGCTGAGCACCTTCCCTTGAACGGCGGAGTCTGACGAGCGGGATTTCCCCTTGGGGCGAGTCATGATCCCGCTGTCGGCATAGGCCGGCAAACTCAGCAGAGCGGAAACGGCGATTGCAGCCACCAGGTTCGTGAGAGGGGTCTTCATCGGAAACTCCTTTGCCGTGCAAGCAGCATTTTGTGAGGATTTGGGACGTTGGTCGGGTCATCGACACTATGTTGAAGCGCGGGAATTTCTCCGTTGTTACAAGGAAATGGGAAAATCACGAAACAACCCAGACAACCAGTGCCGCTCGGCGTCATGGCGGGGCTTGGTTTCGGTCGGTCAGCGCACCTGTACATCTGGGTGAACGGGTCAGGAGCCGGGACGCAAAAACCGCGACCCAGATTCGGCAAGGTTTTTAGCCCTGCCTGGTCTGGGTCGCGTTTGCATGGCTGCTAAGGGGATTACGTTTAGAAATCGGTGTCGAGAGCTAAGGGTCTGACGTTCGATTCCTCACTCTTCGGTCACTCGCGTCCAAACCCGAACACTGTCGTGGATCAACGATTTCATCGTGCGGGAGTATTCCAGGGCTTCTTCCGCGGTGTCAAAGGTTCGGGTCAAGGTTCCGGGGGTTCGCACCCAGAGCTTCACTTCCTCTGTGTCGGAAGTTAACCCCTTGGAAGTCTTTATGCTGACCTTCCCCTGAAATCCGTAAGCAGCCAACTCCTCGGCGCGTTTCTTGGCGGCGGCTCCCTGAAGCTGGTTCGTATCGACTTCACCTTTGCGCATATAAGCCAGAACCCATTCGTCCGCGTTGGTCGCGTAGGCCAGGACAAACGAGACTTTGAGGGCTTTGAGCTTGTACGTTTTTGATGCTTCCGGAGCGGAATACGTGTTAGCACCGGCGGCCATGACGTCGATTCTGAGCTCCACGAAATCGTTGGTCGGCGCCATCGCGGTCGAGACGTCGAGCGGCTGCCCCGCCGGAATCGTCACGGCCCCGCCGGCCAGCTGCTTCCATCGTCCGCCGACCCTTCGGGCGATCGTGTATCGGACATTCGTCGGCTGATCCATCGCGGTGCTGAGGAACGCGGGGATGACAATCCGGCCGGATTCACGCTTCGCGGAGAATGAACTGACGTACACACCCATGGCCCGGTGCACATCTTTCACCCGGGAGTTCTGAGCCCGGCGGGTCGCGGGATCGACGATAACGTCCTTGCCGATGACCTTGCCGGCTGCGGGGCTGCTTGCAGAGTCGTTCGCGGGAGTGGGGGCGACAATGACGTCCTTGCTGAGAACCTTTCCTTGGACGGCCGAATCCATCGCCCTTCCCTTGCGGGTGTAGATCCCTGTATCGGCGTTGGCGGGGACTGTTGACAGCGAACACAACGCGGCGGCTGCCAGGAAACTGATGAGAAGCGTCTTCATGGGAAACTCCTTGGCTGCGTTCGCAGCGGGCATTGAGGGTTTTGGTTACTTTCCGGTGTCCGACACGTTACTCAGCGCAGGACTTTCCGCTTTGTTACAGAAAAATCTTCTCGTGACCCGGAAATACCATCGAGTTAATCGTCCGGCTGAAACCGGACCTGAGAGCAGCCCTATCCCTCCTCCACCGTCCGCTGAAACCCCACGCTCGCCGGCACGGGGACGCGGTCCCCTTCTTTCCAGGGGGGCAGGCCCAATAGCCGGGTGCGGATGTCGTTCTGGTCGACGCAATACTGGCTGGCCGCGAACTGCCATTTGCGCAAGGTCTGCTCCGGGTCGTGCGGCTCGCAGGGGGCGATCCAGACCCGCAGCTTTTCGTCCGGCCGCGCGAATCGCGGCGCGACCCATTTCGTCATCACCTGCGACATCGTCTCGATCATCGGGTTGACGGTGTTGCTGCAGAGGTGATGGTCGGCAATCGCGGAACTTGCCCGGTTGGCCCCTTCCACCTGCCCGGCCGAAATCGGATTCACGCCGAACCCTTCATAGATGTCGGCCTTCGTCAGTGCGCTCGAGTCCATGAACGCCATCTCCGACGGCTTGTGCGACAGGATCTTCACGTCGCGAATCAGCGCGTCGAGCACGATGGGCAAGCCGAACTTCTGCACCCCTTGGTACTCCTGCTTCATCCAAGTGGTGATCTGCCGGCGCTGCGTGGGGGTGAGCTTCACCTGCCGTTGGCCGTCGGTCATGGCGGCATCGCCGGCGATGAGGGCGACGTGCGGGTTGACACTGTTGCGGAATGCCACCTGCTGCGCCGCCTGGATCGACTCGTCCGCCAGCACCGACCGCGCCTGCATCTGCAACGGGCTCAAGCAGCCAAGCGGATTCGCGGGGTCGGGAAAGTAGAAATGCGCCATCGAATCGGCCGGTACGACGAGCGGCTGGCCGAGCGTGCCCGGGGGACGGACCTCCCATTCGGCTCGCAGCTTGCCGTTTTTGCCGCGCGGCGTGACCCAGGTGGTGGGGATCGGCGTGATCTCATGCCGTCCGTGGTTCTCGGTCATCATCCAGAAGGCGCGCCCCGTGACGAGCCAGCTGGGGATCGTCATGCCGAACAGCATTGCGCGGACCATCAGATCGTTCGGATCTTCGATCGCCGCCAATAGCGGATGATCTTCGAGAATGTCGAGCCGATCCGCGCCGAACTGTTTGACCGACAGCGGCAGATCGTTCGCGCGGAGCAGCCCTGAGTCGAGCAGCGATTTCACCGTTCGTCTTCCTTGTCCGGGAGTGACGACCCGCGCGACGAATACCGGCTGCCCGGCGATCCGCTGTGTGATGACCCGCACGGCGGCGTAGACTCGCCCATGAAAGTGACGGTACTGCTCGGCGGCCGCTTCAAGGTTCGTGCCGTCGCCGCCGAAGAGCGAGCCGAGCCCGCCGGCGGAAGACATCAGCATCTGATGGAGTTGCGGCGTCGATTGCTTGCGGGCAGCCAGCCGCGCGGCCCGGTCGTACGCCGTGAAGAGGGAGCGTTCGAGTGTTTCAAGCATTGGATTCGATCTCCTGCACGGGTTGTGTCATGCGGTAAGGGGTGGAGCCAGTCACCGGAAAACTCAGCTCTCGGGTCTCGGCTTTCACTCGCTCGAGATTGCGGGCGATCACCGCCGAAAGTTCATCGATTTCGACCTGTTGAATGCGGTTGGTCGATTGCAGCTTGCGGAGCTCTTCTTCCACTTCGCGGACGCGGTCGCTGAGTTTTTCGATTTGCAGATCGCTCGCTACGACAAGCTGCTGCAACCGCCGTTCCCGACGTGATGGGCCGGAGGTTCGTGAACCGAAAAACTTCGAGAAACATGTGAGCATTGAATCTCCTCAATGACGAACACGACGCGATCGTGGGTGCCACTGCTGGCTTGTCCAGCAGTGTGGTCTTGGATTTGGCAACCGATCAATTGCTGCAATCATTCATCGCAGAGGACACAGAGTGCACAGAGGTAAGAGGAAGATGGAAGGATGAGAATGGAGGATTGAGAACAGGAAAGTTACAATTTGCACACTTGCTTGCCATCCTGTTCCCCCCGTCTTCGTCTACATTCTGACTCTGCGCTCTCCGCGTCCACTGCGGCAAACACGTCTGATTCATTCCGGCCACGATTCATCAGATTCATCCATGATCGGTTCGAGCCCGTTTCCCAGCGCGCGTTCCTCCTCCGGCGTAACCAACAGCAGCGGCCGGTCGACAACCATCGGCAGTCGGGGATGGTCGAGCGTTCGCACCGCCGCATAGAGATAGACAACCGCGTCTGCCCGGTCGGGAGAGCGGCCGAGCTTCTCGCGCAGCGTCTCCCCCTTGAAGATTCCACCGGGAGGGCGGTCTTTCGGCGTGATGCGAAACCGCACGCCGTCGCTGGCGAAGAGTTTTGCCGGCGCTGTCAGTTCCTCGCGTAGCATCGCATCGGTAACCATCGGCCACGGATCGTTTCCCCAGGGGCCACGCGGATCAAGCCGCCGCGCCAACTCGCCGTAATTTTCTGCTCGCTTGTTGGCATACAAATCAGGCTCGACGTCCGCCGGTCGATTACCGCGGATTTCGATGATCCGCGCTCCTTGCTCCGCCAGCCGGTCGCCGACCCCTTTGCCGAGCCCGTCCATGTCGACCGCCACCGGCACCATCCCTGCTTTCAGGTCGATGCCATACTCGTCACGTGCAATGGCCAGCGTCCAGGCTACCGTTTGCATGGTGTCGGCCATCTGCCGCACGTGCAGCCGACGCAAGCCGGATGAACCGCCGGCCGCCAGCACCGTTTCGTCTCCGTTCTGCGACGCCGCGACATCTAGGCCGAATGCGTCAACCGGGATCTCTTCGCGCATAATGCTCCATGCGTCGATATGCCGATCGAGCCAACTGTCGAGAATCACTTGCAACTCCAAATCCTCCATAGGAAACCGCCCTTGGCCGAACACTTCGACATGCCGCGGATTGGGATGTGCGAGAATGTCTCGATAACGCGCGTAGTCCAACTGGTTCGGAATGATCGGCCGGATGTCGTCATGCAGCTCGGAGGGAATCGGATCTCCCGCTGCAAATGTGCGGCCGCGAATCTCGATGCCGCCATGCGGCGCGATCGGCTTTTCCAGCCGTTTGTGACGCACGTTCAGACAGTCCTCCCCGCCGACGGTCACACAGCGTCGCCGCCCGAACGATGTTGCGACCGTCTGCGTGGCGTCGGGGGTTTGAATCGGGAACGCGCGGCGAAACCATCCGCCCAGCGTTCGCGGGTTTGAGAGTGCAATGATCATCCGCGCCTGCTTCTTCGCGTTGTCGTAGAATTCGTCCGGCACGGCGCTCGCCTCGTCAAACAGAAACAGAGTGCTCGGTCCGTGTTGTCCCGAAAAACCTTCGCCTGTTTGCGGATTGGCGATCATCATGTAATGCTTCGGCCCGTCGCTAATGCCGCGCACCTGAATCGTCCCCGAACCGGGTCGCCGCATCCGCTGCCTGAGCGAGGCAATTTCGGCAAAGATCACCCGCTGTGCATGCTCGATGCGGTCGCTGCTGATGATCACTCGGCTTTCGGGAAAGATGTCGAACCAGACATTCGCGACGAGCGCGACCGCGAACCCTTTTCCCGGCTTCGTGCACCCCTTGATGAACAATTCGGTGATCTCCGGGCGAAAGGCCGACTCGATGATGTCGGACTGAAAGCCGTCGATCCGCAAATCTCGCCCCAGAAGCGTGCGCTCATCTTCGTCGCGCGCCATCAACTCCGGCCATTGCCATTTCACATAATCCCACGACTCGCCGTTCCTGGCGCGGCGGATTGCATTTCGGAGTGCCAGCTCGGCTTTTGCTTCGCGGGCCTTTTCGCGCAATTCTGTTAAGTCTTCGGGACGATCCTGCCAAGAAACGAAAGCGAACGACAAGCTCTTCCTTCCCAGCGACCATCTCCACGGATCAATCCACTGCAGGATTACGATCCACAGACTCCAGAGACGGTCGCGTAAGGTCATCATCGGATTCCGCCTCCGAGAGATGCATGGCGTCGGACTCACGTCCTGCAAGCCGTTGCAAGACCGCCTCTGCCGCACAGAGCGTGGCCAGTTCTTCGTCGCTGGCTGTCTGCAGGGCTTTGCGCGCGGCAGCCTCTGAGTCCTCCCCTTTTTTCTTGGTTGTCGGCTTGATGGTCCACATTCGTCGAATATCGGAGAGTGCCGAGCGCGCTTCCCAGAGAAAACGGGCATTCCCCCCTTTTCGCCGAGTGACAGTTTCGACTCTCAACTTTGGCAACCCGATGGCTCCGCGAGCGCGGGCGTCCTCGGTCGCATCACCCCCCTGCTCTCCCTGCGCCGTCCGCTTGTGCGTCACCTCGTCCTCGCAACTCCGGTCGTAGCCGGCGATTGCCTTCCGAAAAATTTCCTCCAGGCGCACCGTATGCTGCACGCGAAGTTGCTGTGCACCACCCCGGAACTTCGCACCCATCTTTGCTTCGACTGCGAGGAGACCACTGCGAAGCGCTTCCGGATCACAAGACAATTCATCGGCAAGATGTTCGACCGTAACGCCCGCGACCTGATGACGCAGGTAAAGCTCGCGAATTTGCTCGGACGACAGATCCGCCGCCGGACGGTTTTTCCGCTGATGCATATCGTGCCTCCTGTCGAAGTCCGCTCCTGAAACCGCGACTTCATTCTCTCCCGATTCCGAGATGCGTCAACGTGCGCTTCGGAGAATAGGATATCGAGAAAGGGATGAGAGGTTGTTGAGTGTCGCACGACATCCGATCTCCGTCCCCACTCGCATCCTCACAATCCCTCTTGACAACATTTCTACCCCGGTAGTAGAGTGCTGCTTCTACTGAAGTAGTAGATAAGAGCCATCGCCTTTCAGCAATCAGCTTGAAGGCTGAGAACAACATGCTGGGCGGGGAGGATGGATGCATTCCTGAAGCCCAATTCCCTAAATTCCGGACGGACCCATGCGCAAGAAACATCAGCTCGCGGCACTGCAATTGGCGATCATGCAGGTGTTGTGGGACAAGGACGAAGCAACCGTCGCCGAGGTCCGCGAGGCGCTCGCACCGTCCCGTCGCCTGGCCCACACCACCGTGGCCACCATGCTCACCAAGATGGAACGCAACGGACAGGTGGCCCACCGTACCGAAGGACGAGTCAATATTTACCGCCCGGCACTTCGCCGCGATGTCGTCGGCCGCTCGATGGTGACTGATCTTGTCTCGCGGCTCTTCAGCGGCGACATCGAGCAGATGGTCAGCCACTTGCTCGACGCAAAGGACATTTCGCCGGAAGAACTCGCGCGGCTGAAAGAGTTGATTCGCAAGAAGGAAAGAGAGGTGCGCGATGCCAAGTGATTTGCTCTCCATCAATTTGGCTGCGTCGCTCCTCACGACCTATCTCATCCACTCGACGCTCCTCATCAGCTTTATTTGGGTCGCCACCCGCGTGCTGCGCATCGCCAGTCCCGCACTGCGTGAACAACTGTGGAAAGGAGCCGCCCTGGCCGGCTTGCTGACGACTCCGCTGCAATTCGCGCTCAGTGAAAACGATACGCTGTCAGCGATCAGCAATCGGCAAGCAGACGAGATGCCGGTGACGAGAGTGGAGCCGCAAGCACCGGAACCGGTTGTATCATCGTCAACAGACGATGACCCTACGCCGCAGGCCACTGCCGGCCCGCCCGTCGGTGCGATGGACGAAACGTTGGCAACCATTGCCGGCTCACTCAGCAGTGCGAACGATTCGAAATCGTCCAACGCGTTTGCTGTGCCTCCCTTGTCCGGCGACTCGTTCGCCGAATCACTGCACGGCGATAAGCTCACGACTTTGCCGTACGATGCTGATCTGTCCGGCGATGCACCGTCATACCACAATGGCGTGGTGACGATTGGCCCCCAGACCCCTGGCCCTTCACCTGCAATGGGAGAGGGGAGCGATGATCTTGAGTGGCCTGCGTCGAGCCCGATGGAAGAATTCGTCCTTGGTCCCGAGCAGGCGATCGAAAACCACGAGCCGTCTTTACCATCCTCCAATCTCGATCCTCCAACATCCTCACTCCATCCTCCGTCCCCCCTCTTCTATCCGCCTCCCTCCCTCCTCCACTTTCCGGCGGTACTTCTCCGCCCAGCCGCGGGGCTGATGCTCATGTTGTGCATTGCCTGCGGAGCATTGCGGTTTGTGGTGCAGTCCCTCCGATTTCATTTCCGTGTGCGAAAATGTTCGACGATCGCAACCGGACCAGCTCGTGCAGCTCTCGATACGTTGCTGCGAAAAATTCGAATTCAAAAGACCGTCACACTCCTGGCGGACACTGACGGGAGCATGCCGGCGGCGTTCGGGTTACGGAACTGGCGAATTCTGCTCCCTGCAGACACCGACGAAAAACTCACACCGGAAGAGTTGGACGCGCTCCTCGCGCATGAGTTGGCTCATCTGGCGCGCGGCGACGCGTGGTGGCTGCTGTTCGGCCGGCTTCTTTGCTCGCTCGGGATGTTTCAGCCGTTGAATTTTCTCGCTCGCCGCGAGTGGCAGCGCGCCTCCGAATGGTTGTGCGACGAATGGGCACTCGAGCAGCAGGTCGAACCCCTCGCGCTGGCCCGCTGCTTGACGCACGTTGCCGAATGGAACTTGCGGCCAGATCACTTCGCCCCCGCGATGGGAGCAGCGAACTCGCCGTCGCAACTCGGAGCGCGCATCGAACGACTCATCGAACGTCCCACCGCCCGTGATCCCTGGAAACGTGGCCCGCGCCGCTGGCTATCGCTCGCGGCGGTACTCGCGGCCGTTGCGATCGCCACTTGCTATGCGCCACGGGCGAGCTTCTCAGCATCACACCTCACCCCCAGCCCCTCTACCGCAAGGGGAGAGGGGAACGAAGAATTCGAGCCGCCGGAATCGGTCGGTGCCACTGCCGCCTTGTCCGCCAGTGGGATTGATCAATCAGCATCTTCGGGTGCCACTGCTGGCTTGCCCAGCAGTGCAAATGAACCGTCATTCCTGCAAGAGCAGCACACGCTGGAACGGGAGCTGCAATCACTCGATCAAGAAATTCTCGCGCTCGACTCGACGCTCCGCGAAGCCGGCGCGAATGAAGAAATGACAGACTTTCTCAACCGGCTGCGCGCCCGGCTCGAAGCGCTTCGCACCCGGCAAGAAGTCTTACGCGATCTCGAAATTCAACCACCCACCCCGCACGACCCCCAACTTCCTACGGAAGCAA
>CAZVJA010000093.1:0-1909 GCA_964626885.1 uncultured Planctomycetaceae bacterium
GCAGCACCGCTTGCAAACAAATCAATATGTCGTGCGACACTCAGAATATCGTGAGTGGAGGGTGTGATGAGGATAACGATCATTGTTGGGCTTACACAAACGGAGCGACAAGTTGCTGGACCTGTGATGGGACTTCATCTAGTTGCGACGGGGGCGATAGTGAAAAAACTTGCACTCAAGCTTCAGAAACATTGAAATACCTGACGTATAGTTCCTGTACAGCCGCTTGCAACGGAAACGACATCTATGCGGAAGCAAGCAATGTTTCCACGGCTACAACGGCCACCGAGAGGTCAGAAGCCAAGAAAACGTGCGTTGGCGGCAGTGAATAATCAGGGCTAACACGCCGCGGTCCGCACAGCGGACCCTACAACTGATCCCTGAATGCTTCGCTGCTATTCCCCCAGGTGGAATAGCCGCTTCAGTGCGTCGAGCAGGCCGTGTGGCGTGCCCTGCTTTGCTTCGAGGCGGAGTGTTTCCAGCGGCGGGTGCAGCAGCTTGTTGACGATTCGCTCGATCGAACGTTCGATCTGATCGCGGTCTTTCGGGTCGAGGTGGCTGAGTTTTGAGAAAAGCCGCTCGACTTCCGCCTCGCGGACCTCGTGCCATTCCTCGCGGAGCCGCTTGATAATCGGCCCGGTCGCCTGGTGGAAAATCTCGTGCAGGAAGCGGTTGGTTTCCTCGGCGATGATGCCGTCGGCCCGTTCGATTTCGCGGGCGCGGACCTTGCGGTTCTGTTCGCAAGTCGCTTCGAGGTCGTCGATGTCGTACAGGAAGACGTTGTCGTCGAGATCCCCCACCGCGTGCTCGAAGTCGCGCGGCGCGCCAAGGTCGAGAATGAAGACCGGCTTCTCCTTCGTCACGCGGCGGACCGCTTCGAAGCGCGCCCGGTCGACAATCGGCCGATCGGACCCGGTGGTGCTGACGATCACGTCCGCTTCCGCCATCGCGCGGTCTAGCTCATCCCACGGGACGACGGTCCCCCCCCATTCGGCCGCCAGTTTTTCGCCCCGCTCCCGGCTGCGGTTGACGATGAGGATGCGCCCGACCCCCTCGTCCTTGAGGTAGCGAAGCGTCTCCTCCGCCATTTCCCCCGCCCCGATGATAAGCACCGTTTTGTCATCGAAGCGTTCAAAGATGCCCTTGCCGAATTCCCCCACGGCCACGCTGGCGATGGAGACCCGCCCTTCGGAAAGTTTCGTTTCGCTCCGCACGCGCCCCGAGACGCGGATGGCCCCTTGGAAAAGAGCATGCGTGAGGGGACCGCACGCGTCGTTCAGTTGCGCGACGCGGTAGGCTTCCTTCACCTGATTGACGATCTGCGGCTCGCCGAGCACCATGCTGTCGACGCTGGACGCGACGCGGAACAGATGCCGCACCGCCTCTTCCCCCGTTTCCGCCAGGAGCTGCCCGGCGAATTGCTCGCGCGGAATCTGGTGGAAGTCGGAAAGGAACAGCATGATCTGCTCGTGCGTCGGGGGATGCTTGTCTTCTTCCTGCGCGGTGTAAAGCTCGACGCGGTTGCAGGTCGACAGGAGCACAAGTTCCGAATCGGGAAAATCGAGCCGCAGCTTTCCGTACGCGCGGTTCAATTCTTCTTCCGACGCAAACGCCAGCTTCTCGCGGAGCTGGAGCGCCGCGGTGTGATGATTGCAGTAGACCACCTGCACGATCATGGGAGTCCCCTCGCGTGATCGTGTTGGGTTGCGGAGGCGATCGACTCTGAATCCAGACACACGAGGTGCCACTCGCGGCTGGTCCGCCAGTGCGTCGTTGCTGATGTCGGTATCCGATCTGCCCCCTCACCCCCGGCCCCTCTCCCGCGAGGGGCGAGGGGAGAAAGAATTGTCGTTCCTGCGGTGTTGAACTGGACGGTGTTGAGCTGCGCGGTGTTGTGCTGCACGGTGTT
>CAZVJA010000093.1:2009-18994 GCA_964626885.1 uncultured Planctomycetaceae bacterium
CGGTGTTGTGCTGCACGGTGTTAATTGGCGCGGTGTCCTTCTTGGCGGTGCCGTGTTTTCGCTGCGCGCCGGTTGTCGTTGTTTCGTGCCCGCCGGTGAGCATTTGCAGTCCGAGAAACGTGGCCAGCAGGAACCCGAACGCCCAGATGGTCAGCCAAGCGACCTGTTTTCCGGCGGGGCGCGGTGTCCAGAGCAGCCAGCAAAAGAAGGCCATCATGACCAGCCAGACGACGCCGCTCGCCACGACGATTGGGTCTCCCCACGAAATCGGATCGGGAGCGGATTTCGATAGAAAGATCAAACGCACGCCCGTGAGCATTCCCAACGTCAACAGCGGCACGGAGACGACGATTGCCCACCAGTTCAACCGGGCCAGCCGCGCGAGGCTGGGGAGCGCCATGCCAACATACATGGTCTGCTTGTGCTTCAACCGGCGATGCTGCACCAGGTACATCATGCTCAACACAAATCCGAGGATGACTCCCGCCATGCCGAATACCAGCAGAGAAGCATGCAGCATCCCCCAATGTCGGAGAGCGTCATCTTCCAGTTGTTGATCTCGGGCGTGGAGCGCGCTGGGAACGTCTCCCACGACATAGGCCGCACCGATCAACATCAGCACCAGCGGCAGCAGAAACATTCCGACCGGCAAGTCGCGCTGCAGTGCCGAGAGAAACAAGTAGAACAAGATCGCCAGCCAGGCGAGCACTAGCAGCCAATCGTGCGTTGAGCTCAACAGCGGCGGCAGGTGGGCCTGCGTGGCTCGTTCCAGGAGATACATGGTGTGGGCCACGAAGCCCGCGAGCCCGAACAGCAGCATGATCGGCTGGCTGATCGACCGTTTGCCGATCAGCCGGGTCCATTCGAGCCCGAACGCCACGAGATAGCTCGCGGTAAAGCAGACGATGCCGACGTTTCCCAGCGCCATGAAGATTCCCTGTCGTTCAGATCACACCCACGCAAATTATACACGTTTAGCCGATCGCTGCATTCGACAGCCCGGAGGTCTTCAAAGGGTCATTCAAGTTGCCGGCTCGGGCTGATCCTTACGATTTGCCTTACCGATCCATAGCCGAAAAACAGGGCAATTGCACGGCATTCGGCTGGTTCCACACTTAAATCGCGTCCCCGGCCCGACTAGAATGGGGAGATGTCCATCGACTGGGAGCCACTCCGACCGATCCTTCGCAACCACCAGCGGTTCGTGCTTTCAAGCCACGTGCGGCCCGATGCCGACGCGATCGGCTCGGAACTCGCCGTTGCCGCCGTTCTCGAACGGATGGGGAAGACGGTCCGAATCGTCAATCCGTCGGCTATTCCCGCCAACCTTGAATTTCTCGATCCGACCAAACGGGTGCTCAAGATCGATGAAGGAATCACGGCGGCGGAGATCATCGACACCGACGTGCATATGATTCTCGACACGAGTTCGTGGACGCAGCTTGTGGATGTCGGGAAGGCGCTCAAAGCCTCGACCGCGGTGAAGGTCGTCATTGATCATCACGTGAGCGCGGACGATATCGGGGCAATGGAGTTTAAGGACCCGACCGCCGAAGCCACCGGCGCGCTCATCATGCGAATGGCCGAGGCGCTCGAGCTTCCATTGCCTCCGGAAGCGGCGATGCCGTTGTTTTGTGCGTTAGCGACCGATACCGGCTGGTTTCGGTTTTCCTCGACGTCGAGCGATACATACCGGCTCGCCGCACGGCTGATTGACTTGGGCGCGCAACCCGACTTAATATATCAATTGCTATACGAGCAATATTCTTACGCGCGCGTGAAGCTGGCGGGAAGAGTGCTCGACCGGGTCACGCTCGACGCCGACGGGCGTCTGGCTTACACCTGGGTGCAGTTGAGTGACTTCGACGAGACCGGAGCCAAACCGGTCGACACGGAAGATTTGGTGAACGAGTGCCTGCGGATCGGCGGAACGGAATGCGCGTTCATCGCCATCGAACAGCTGAACAAACGAGTCAAAGTCAGTTTTCGGAGCCGCACGACGCTTAACGTCGCGCAAATTGCGGAACAGTTCTCGGGAGGGGGACACAAACAGGCGGCCGGGGCGATCTTACCCGGTCCGCCCAATGAAGCACGTAAGAGAGTTCTCGCCGCGATCCTGACTGCACTGAAATCCCACCCTCCCGGAATACCGGCCAAATAAACTGCCAAACTCCGATTTTTTTCGCGACAAACAACGACCGACCATCCCCACCAAAACTCGACGCCCCACCCGCGACGTGTTCCCACAGATCAACGCTGCCTGCTCTTCAACGTATTGAGAAGGCCTAGGAGTAATTTCAAGACCTTGTATTTGGGAGGGCGACACTCCTGTGGAGCCGCCACAACGAGAGACTTCGGGACGTAGCGGCTCGGCGGACCACCCTTCGGGCGGTGCCCCCTCGCCCTCCCGGTTTTGAAACCACGTGCGGCCTCCACAGAGTTCACGCGAACAGAACAGGTGCTTCGAACAGAACCACGATCAACTTGTGTCTCCGATCCATTCCATTAGGAGAGACTTGAGATGGCCCAACATCCCCAAAGCGGACCGGGTGCGAAATCCCTTTCCGCGGCCGCAGGATCACCGCCGAAATCCTCCCATGGTTCCGCCGCCGAACCTCCCCGGAGGAGCTTTTTGCAGAAGGCTCTGGCGGTGGTGATTGGAGGCATCGTTTCGATTTTTCCCGCCGCGGCCGGATTGGCGGTGTTTGTCGATCCGCTTCGCTCCCGTAAGAAAAAAGGTGAGGGCGAATCTGCGGATGAAGGTTTCTTGAAAGTCGCCTCGCTCGATTCTCTCCTGGTGGGATCTCCCCGGCAGGTGACGGTGATCAACGATCGCGTCGACGCCTGGAATCTCTTCCCACGCGAACCGGTTGGCGCGGTTTACCTGCTGCGTCAACAAGACGGGACGGTACTGGCGCTCAACAGGGTTTGTCCTCACGCGGGATGTCTCGTGGATTTCAATGCCGATCAAGCCGCCTACTTATGTCCCTGCCATAAGAGCTCTTTTAAGCTCGACGGCAGCATCAAGAATGAGGACAGCCCGTCGCCGCGCGGACTTGACTCCCTGATCGTTGACGCCGAGAAGCTCAAGGCGGGAGAAGTGTGGATCAAGTTTCAGAATTTCCAGAGCGGCAAGGCCGAGAAGGTTGCCGAGACATGAAGTCGATTCTCAATTGGCTGGAAGACCGGACCGGCTACCGCGAGTTCGTGCATGGCGCGCTCTATGAGCCGATTCCCGGCGGTGCCCGCTGGCGATACGTTTGGGGAAGCACGCTGGTCTTCGCGTTTTCGGTGCAGCTCGTCACCGGGTTGTTTCTCTGGATGTGCTACAGCCCCAGTTCACAGACCGCCTGGGAAAGCGTCTATTACATTCAGCACGAAATGCAGTTCGGCTGGCTGCTCCGCGGACTGCATCACTTCACGGCACAATTGATGGTGGTGCTGCTGGCGATTCACCTGATGCAGGTGATTATCGACGGCGCCTACCGCGCGCCGCGGGAAGTCAACTTCTGGCTTGGCTTGATTCTGTTGAAAATCGTGCTGGGGCTGTCGCTGACCGGATACTTGCTTCCGTGGGACCAGAAGGGATACTGGGCCACGCAGGTGGCGACGAAGCTCTCCTCCATCGTGCCGTTCGTCGGTCCATCGATACAACGGCTCGCGGTCGGCGGCTCGCAGTATGGACATCATACGTTGACGCGATTCTTCGCCCTACATGCCGGGTTTCTGCCGGCACTGTTGATCTTGTTTCTCGTGCTGCACATCTATGTCTTTCGACGGCACGGCATCACCGCGCGAAAACCCGAAGAACGGGACAGCGGTTCCTTCTGGCCCGATCAAGTACTGAAAGACGCCGTTGCGTGCTTTGGTGTCCTGGTCGTTGTGTTGCTGCTCGTATTTCAACACGCGCCGCACAGCCCCGCCGAATTCCGCCAGATGGCCGATGAAGGCCGGCTCGGCGACGTGCTGGGGGCGGAACTCGGAGCCCCGGCCGATCCGGCCAATTCGTATTCCGCCGCGCGCCCCGAATGGTACTTCCTGTTTCTGTATCAGTTCTTGAAGTACTTCAAGGGGGAACAGGAAATTTACGGCGCGATCGTCATTCCCGGCGCGGTGTTCGGGGTGATGTTCCTCATGCCGTTCATCGGCCGCTGGAAATTGGGACATCGGTTCAACGTCGGTTATATGTGCTGCCTGTTGGCTGGAGTGGCTGCGCTCACGTATCTGGCACGGGATGAAGACGCGAAAGATCCCGACTACAAGCGGGCCGTGGCCGACGCCGAGCAGCAGGCGGAACGGGTCGTCGAGTTGATTCGCGGCCCGGGGGGCATTGGCATTTCCGGCGCGCGGGCGTTGTTGCAGAACGATCCCAAGACGCACGGTCCGAACGTCTTCGCGACGAACTGCTCGCAATGCCATCGTTACGACGGTCATGACGGTACCGCCCGCGTCCCGGAAACTCCCGGCACCGCTTCCGACCTCGGGAACTTCGGCACGCGGGAATGGATTCGGGGGTTCATCGTCGATCCCGCCGGGCCGAAGCATTTCGGTCCCACTATTAACGGCGCTTTTCAAGGCAAGCCGATTGACAAACAGTTCGTCGAGGGGGAAATGGCGAATTGGGCTAAAGACAATATTCCCCAGATGACCGAACGGGAAATCAACGGCGTCGTCGAATTTCTACTGGCGCAAAGCAAACGGACCGATATTCCTCCGGCCGATCCCGAACTCGTGAAGATCGGCAAGGAGTTTTTCAAGAACGGTTCGAAGAAGGCCGACGGATCGGTGAACGCCGTGGCCTGTTCCACGTGTCACGGAATTGAAGTGGACGGCGAAGTGATTGGCGATCTTAACAGCGGCTATCCGCGGTTCACCGGATATGCCTCGGAAGAATGGTTGAGAGACTTTCTACTCAACCCGGGAGCCGCGCATCACTACGGCGACCGCAACGCGATGCCGTCGTATAAGGAACGCGTCTCCGAACACGATCTCGACATCCTGCTCCGCTGGATGCGGCACCGCTGGTACGAGCCGAATCAGGAACAGGCGAAAGGGTCGTGATCGGCGGATTTACGGCGACGGTTCGGTCTCCGCCCGCTTCCACTCGCCGCGCATCCAGTCGACCAACAGTTTGATATCGGTCTCCGATAATTGCGTCGGATCGAACGCCGGCATGATGTTCTTGTCGCCGTAGAAACGTTCGCCCCCCGGCTGACGAAGAAAATCGACCAGCCATTGCTGCGAACCGTAACCGTTCAAGTCGGGGGCCGCGCCCCCACCCTCTGCATTCGGGTCGGCGGCCTTGAGAGCGTGACACTGCGCACAATACCCTTCAAACTCGAGCGGCTTCCCTTCCGAGTCCTTCAAGCCCGTTCCGCTGAATATCGCGATACCGAGTTGAATTTCTTCATCTGTCGCGGCGACCAGATCCCGGCGGCCTGACTCGCGCGCCAGGAGCGCCGACACTGCTTCCACATGTTTGGGGGTAATCGGCCCATTCGGTTCCAGGTTCGCCTCGGCCCAAGCCGCCATGTCCCCGTCGTGAATCGCGCTTCCCCCTTCCAGCTTCCCGACTGCCCCGAAGAATTTGTCGTCATGCGGATGGCTCAAGAAGCCTGCGACCCATTCACGGCTGGCGAATTTGTATAGATCGGACGCCGTGGGGGCTGCGGACTTTTCTCCGCCTTCCACCAATTCGACGACTTCGCGCCCCGTACCGTCATGCCCGTTCCAGCGATGGCACGACGCACAGTTCGCGGCGAATAACAACGGCCCCATGGTCTTCGGGTCGTTTCGCAGGAGCGTCGTCGGACCTTCTGGAGGAACTCCCTGTTGTCCGGCGAGCCAAGCGGCGCGTCCAGCGTAATTCAAATCGTCACGCCGCGAGCGGGCAAATTTTTCATCGAGTCGATCGCTGCAAATCCCCGTGTAGGTCAACCATAACACGCCGACCAGCCCCGCAACCGACATGCTCACCGCCAGGCCATACCCCGCGCGGCGTCCCAGGAGACGCTCGTAAAACGGCATCAGAAATATCAACGCCGCGACAACGACCGGCAGAAGCCCGGTGATGAGAACTTCCTGCTCCTTGTCGACCATGTGCCGCAGTTCGAACAAAAATCGTACGTACCATTCGGGGCGGGCCACATAGGGAAGTTCCGGGTCGGCCGGCGCCTGCAACGCAATCTCGCGGACCGGAAGATCCTGTTCCCATTCGACGTTCGCGGGGATCGCCGCGCGTTCCCGAATCACGGGATACAACGTCACCTGCCCGACCACGATGCCCATCAGCACTACAAACCACATCAGGTTTCGCGTCGATTGATAGGGCCAGTAGGGTTCCAAGCCGGCGGGGTGAGAACTGCCGGACGATTCGAGTGATTTCATCATCTGCAACTTGTCGCGCCGCATGAGCGCCACGTGGATCACCAGCAGCAGGCCGGCCAGCAACGGGAGCACGACAACATGCAATGTGTACAACCGAGTGAGCGTAAGATTCCCGAACTCACTCCCTCCCACGAGGATGGTCCGCAGCGTGGGACCGACAAGCGGGATTGTGCCAAGAATTCCGGTCTCGATTTGATACGCCCAGTAGCCTTTTTGGTCCCAGGGAAGAGGGTTGCCGCTGATCGCCGCCGCCAGGACGACCCCGGCCAGCAGCAGACCGCTCCAGAAGATGAACTCTTTCGGCTTGCGGTATCCCGCCGTGAGCACCACCATCATCAGATGGACGATGATGGCCACCAGCATCATGTGCGACGCGTAATGGTGCACTCCACGAATCAGCCAGCCCCAGCGCACGACCGTCTGCAAGTAATACACGCTCCCCCAGGCGGAGGACTCCGACGGGCTATAAACGGTCATCAACAGCGTTCCCGTGATGCACTCCACGAGAAACAGCAAGGCCAACGCCCCTCCCCAAACGTACCGCCACCGGGCGGACCGGTTGACGGGAAAGTTCAGCAGCAACAGCGCGTGAAGCAGACCGCGGTACCCCGTGCGGTCGTCAATTTTGTCGCGAATGCTAGCCAAGGGACACCTTCTCCGGCACACCGAGTTGGAACCGTTCGAACGCCACGTTCACCCAAGCTTCACCGCGCACCGTTTCTAATGTGACCTCCAGTTCATCGAGTCCCCGCTGCTGCGGTCCGCTGACGATCGTGCCATCGGCGGCGAATTTGGCGGCATGGCAGGGGCAGGCGAAGGTATCTTCGGCGGCGACATGATTCACCGTGCAACCCAAGTGTGGACAAATCACGCTGAAGGCCTGCACCTTGTCCCCATCTCCACGGCGCAGCCAGACCGCGCCCACATGCCCCTCGCGGTAACGGGTCCAGGCATCGACGCGCTGATCCATGATCGGCACTTTCCGCGGTACGCCCGGCTGCAAGTCGGATAGTTTCATCAGTCGTCGTGCGCGGCGCGTCCGGCGGGAACGAAACAATGGGTCGACGAGAAAGCCGATTCCCGGAATGAGCAGCATCGCGCCGGTCATTGTGGTCAACAACGATGAACAGCGCTGAAAGAAGCGTCGGCGCTCCATGAGCATCCCCTGGAATAATTGGAACTCTTAAGATGGCCGCACGGGCGCGGCGAAACGGGGGGCATTGGCGAGATTTCGGCGGGGATGGAGAAGTCATACAAGGTCCGGCCTGAACCGTCGCCCCGCACGACCTCTTCTGATATTTGATGGTACACATTCTTCCGCCAAAAACCAACGCGGAGCGGCCTCGTAGTAAGTACGAATGATCCGCACCTCTGTATTATGGGGGACAACCCGCATCGATCGGAATTCGACTTGCATCAGCCTCTTTCGATCGGGCATGATTTGTCGTGGCGGGACACGTGACAACTTGATGGCTGTGACGTGGCCTATCACGGTTCGTGTCGTGTTTAATGAGTGATGGGGCTGTTTTCGCTGAGCTCGTGGAGAATCGCACGTGAAGCTCATTCTTGCGCAATGCCCTCGTTGCAAAACCCGTTTTAAAGTCGCTGCCGAGAAAGTCGCCGGCAAGAAGCTCCGTTGCGCCTCCTGCCGTCAGGCGTTCCGCATTCCCGCCACGGCGGCTTCGGGAAGCGCCGCGAAGAAGGTGACGTCGAAAAAGCCTGAGCCGGCTGAATCGGACGAAGTCGAGATTGTCGATGACTTCGATGGAGAAGTCGAGCTGTTCGATGAATTCGAAGAGAACGACTTTCCAGTCGATGAGTTCGAGGATCTCTCCGAACAGCCTGTCGAGCGATCTTCTCGTGCACTTCCGGCCCGTGTCAGTTCCAAGCCGGCCCGCCCCGGCGCCGATGATGCTCCGGCTGCCGAAGCGAAGGATTCCGGGACAAAAAAGACCATTATCCTTGTCTCGGCCATTTCTGTGGCGGGGCTGCTGATCATCGGGGGGCTGATTTTCGCCGGCGCAAGCGGAAAGTTGAGTTTCTCGCCCAAGGTGGAAGCACCGAAGGAATTCGTCGATTTCTTCCCGGAAATCGGTCCATTTAACTGCAAGTATCCGGCCGGCTGGAAGGTGGAGAACGGCGGTGGAAGCGGCGGGACACCCGCCTGGGCTCGGTTTACGAAGGGCAATTCCGTCATTTCCATCCGGGTCGGTGGGGCCTTATCGCAGTTTCTCGGGATGGGAGGAAATCAGGTCGATCCGGATAAGATCCCGTTTGAACTCGCGCCGGTTCATCAGGCGCATGTCGCTCAACAACAGTTTGTCGAGGAAGACTTCGTCGAATATGTGGAGAAACCTCCCCAAAAAATCGAGACGAAATACGGGGACGCACGACGATCCGATTTCACCGCCAAGGACAAGCTGTGGCGAGGCCGCGTGGCCGGCATCCGTGCCACGACGGCCAATGTGGACACGGTGGTCATCATGTGCCGCTGCCCGGAAAAAGATTTTGAGACGATGCGCCCCGCCTTCGAGACGGTGATCAACAGCATAACGGCACAGTAGGCAAGCCAACTCTGACGTTGTGCTCTTGCCCCTGCCCCCATCCTGCATTGTTGCTGCGGGGTAACATGGTCACCGCGTGCCAAACGCGATTTTGCGCACGGCAGCAATATCTTTTACGAGCTGGGCCTTCAGTGCCTCGGCTCCCGCGAAACATTCGGTGCTGCGGACCCGCTCCAGCAGGTCGACGTCGAGCGGCCGGCCGTACAAATCGCCGGAATAGTCGAGCAGATGCACCTCCAGTTTCTGTTCCGCTTCGTTGAAGGTCGGATTCGAGCCGAGATGGACCGCCGCGGCGTATCTTCGGCCGTCAAGCTGCACGACTCCGGCATACACTCCGTCCGCCGGCAACAGCGTCGCGATGCCCGTGAGGTTTGCGGTGGGGAAGCCGATTGAATTCCCACGCTCCGCGCCGCGCACCACCTGCCCGCGCACCCGATACGGATGTCCGAGCATCTCGACGGCGGAAGCCATGCTTCCCGCCATAATCTGCGAGCGGATTGCGCTCGATGACACCAGGCACGATCCCGCCACCACGGGAGAAATCACTTCGAGGTCGAGCCCGCAGCGGTCGCACATTTCGCGCAAGGTCGCGACGTTCCCCTGGCGGTCCTGCCCGAAATAAAAATTCGGCCCTTCGACCAGTCCGCGGGCATCGAGCTCCACCCGCACGATCTTCTCGAAGAATTCCGCCGGACTCAAGCTCAAGAAGGCGCGATCGGTCGGATACGCGATAACGCAATCGATGCCGAAACCTCCCAACAGTTCCACCCGATGCTCGAGCGTCGAGAGGTTCGGCGGTGCGTATTCGGGACGCAACAGCGCGATCGGATGGGGATCGAATGTCAGCACAACGGCCGGCACCGACGCGGCGCGTGCCTTTCGCACGAGCGTCGTGGCCATGCTCTGATGCCCAAGATGCACGCCGTCGAAGTTCCCGATCGACACGTACCCGCCGCGATACAATTCTGGCGATGTAAATCCGCGGAGAAGCTTCATTGTTGATCGACCGGAAAGTTTATGAGTTTGCTCGAAACCGCTTCAGCTTGTCACGGTCAATTTCGATACCGAGCCCCGGCTTGTCGGGGATGCAGAGATAGCCTTCGTCATCAATCCGGAACGGCTCAACCGTCAGGCTCTCGATGTACGCACACGGCGTCAAATACTCAACGTACCGCGCGACCGGCATCGCCGCCGCTAATTGAAGGTCCGCCGCCAGTCCCACCGCGGTATTCCAGCCATGCGAAACCATTTGAATGTTGTGGTCGTACGCCATCCAAGCAATCCGACGCGATTCGGTCAGCCCGCCGTTCTTCGTGCAATCAGGCTGAATGATATCGACCGCTTTGTTCTCCAGCCATGGGAGGAATGACTGGCGTCGCGTGAGGACTTCTCCGCCGGCAATCGGCACCGGCGAGACGCGCGTCAACTCGATGAATCCCGCCAGATCGTCCGGCGGCAGCGGTTCCTCGAACCAGACGATCTCGTACTCCGCCAGCATCTTCGCCGTCTCGCGAGCCCAGTTCATGCCGTGAGGCCAGAACTGCTCGCTCCCTCCGGCATCGACCATCAGCTCGACACGATCCCCGACCGTCTTCCGCGCCGTCCGGATCAACAACTCGTCGAATTTCCGGTCACGCCGGCCGAACGGCCGCCAGCCGAGCTTGATCGCCTTGAACCCGCGCGACACCGTCTCGTCCAGCCGCCGGGCAAGCGCTTCCGGTTCATCGAACAACATCGAGCCGTACGGCTTGATCCGCGAACGATAATTGCCCCCCAGCAGCCGCGAGACCGGTTGGCCGCAGATTTTTCCGAACAGATCCCACAGCGCGATATCAATCCCGCTGATCGCATGCTCGACCGCGCCGCCACGCCCCTGCCAGAAGGTCGACTGCCGCAGCTTTTCGGTCACGCGCTCCGGCTCGACCGCCGATTCTCCTTCGAGCAGCGGCCACAACAGCTTGACCGCCCCGGCGACCAGCGACCCCGATGTGAAACAACTGCCGATGCCCGACAACCCCTCGTCGGTCACGACTTCGACCAGCGTGTGCAGATCTTCTTCCGGCTCGTGTCCTTGCGGCCACCCGCCGTCCACGGTTCCCCCCGTCAGCGGAATCACATCGACACGCGTAATTTTCATGAACGTTGTTTCCCGAGGTTCAACAGGACCAGTCGGTTGCGGCGACCGCAGGCCACACGCTCCGAGACCGTGAAAAAACTTCTATCCGTTTCCAAACGCACCGTCTATGATGAACGAGGCGGAACCGTGCTTCGCTTCCAACGGGCTTCGCGTCAAAATTGAAGGTGATCGCCATGATCGAATGTCCTCAGTGTGGCGCGTTTACGAACCGGCATCAAGGGTGGTGTGCCAGGTGCGCCGCGGAACTGGAAAACAACGCCCCCCAGGGTCGTGCGGACCGGTTCCACCGGGAATCTCCGACCGGTTTCGTGGAGTCTCACTCTTCGCCCGGCCACCTTGACACGGAAATCGAAACCGGTGCACTGGTGCGGATCGCCCGATTTCAAAGTGCCGCGGAGGCGGGCTACTTCGCCGATGCGCTCCGCCGGGTCGAGCAGATTCCCGCTGAAGTCACCGTCGATGAGGAACGCGAGGCGACGCACGGTTCGTGGTCGGTCCGCTTTGCGCTCCTGGTCCCTGCCTCCTGCGCGGAACTGGCTGCGCTCGCCCTGCGGCGATTGATCGACGAATCGAGTGATGATGTGGCCGAACTTGAGACGGAATCAGGAGCGGAAACGGAACTCCCCCTCGAACCGGTGCTGGTTTCTTCATCAACCGGAAGTTCCCCGCACGTACGCGACGAGGTATTCCAGGAGTCTGTTGAGTCGGCCGGCGTCAATTGGGTTCCAATTGTCATCACGCTGGCGGTTGGTTCCGCCGCGTTCGTCACCGCGCGCAAATGGGTGGAGGCCCCGCGCGCTCATCCGATCGGCGCGCCGATCGGAGCGCGGGAGGAAGCACTCTGGGACGCTTTGCGCGACAATCCGACTCCGTGGCGTCAGGCTCATCCGAATGGCCGTGGGGTTCGCGAACTGGTCATCTCGCCGCAGGGCGACCGCGCACTTCTTCGAGAGGACGTCAACGGTGACGGACGTTTCGACCGGGAGGATGTGTGGTCGCTCGAACCATAGCGGCCTTAAAAAATGTCTTAAAATTCTGTTGGATGTCATACGTGTCAACAGTTAACGGCTTTGGTACGACGCGATACGACTGGACTCAACGAGCAGACGGAACTTCTGAGGCGACGTTGTGGTTCGTCGTGTTCTTTTTTCCGGTGATTCCCATCCGGAGAGAACACCTGTCCGTTGTTGCCACGCCCGTTGAACAGCCTGGCATTTTTGCTTATTTGGCGGCACTGCTTGGTGCTGGATCTGGATGGCACACCTCGATTCAATTACTTGGAATTGGCAAAGCATCCCTTTGGTCGATTCTTCGAACATACTTCTTCGGATGGGTGATCGTTCCATTGTTAACTTTTGTGGGACCGATGGTTCTTATCGCCGCAAGTTTGACTGGCCTTCATCGGTTAGGTGTGGATATCAAAGACTTCGCAAACAAAGTTCTACCGTTCTTAGCTCTGCCAATGATGTTATGGGCCGCATGTGTCGTGGCGAAAATTCTTGATCGATCCTCAGGCCGTCTACATGTCAATAAATCATTGCAAGCGCTAGGTATTGACGAGGATGTTACTGGACAGAAAATCGGCGAAAAAGAAAGGGAAGAATGATTCGCCGAGCGTCTGATTGGGCATTCGCCAGGGGCGTGGTTTAGAAATGCCCTTATGAGACTAGAATCCAACAAATCGAACGTCGCCCTAATTCCGCCGGCCCGCGCGGCAGATGGCGAAAATCGCCAAGCCGAACAGCACGACCACCAACAACCCGTCGAAGACGAAGCTCGGCGTCGGGGGAGCTTGTGTGGCATTCTCCTGTGCGAGCAGAAGAGGAGGGAGTGTGCCGGTTGCGAGATCATCGAGTGATGTGTGATGCATAAGTACGCCGCCGCCAATCGTCCGCACGAATTAAAAAAGGAATGAATTGCGGTCTTCAACCACCGCTAAAGAAATTCATGAAATGGGGCACACAACCGTCGAAACTCGCGCGTCGGCATCGAAACTGTTTCCCAACTCGGAGAGCGTGTCCGCCGGGCCGCGTTGTAGTCTGCCACCGGAACGCCGAAGAATGCGTATTGCCGGTCACGATGTTGAAACGTCGGAGACAACTCCGCCCCGCGTTCCTCATCCAAGATATGATATGCGAAAACCAGCACCGCGCGGAACCCGGTCCCGAATACCTGCTCCCATTGCAACAGGCTCGCCAAGTCATCCTCCGTGACCCAGTTCTCCCACCGGTGGCCGCCGGATTCCCCTCCCGTGGGGAATTGCCGCCCTTTCACATCCACCAACAGGTTCTCCCGCCGGGCGGAATACACGATGAAATCCATCGATTTCAAGGAAGCATTCCGCAATAAGGCCCGTCGCTGCTCGTCCACCGCGACATAAGGCGTGCAGGCGCCGCGCAAGTATTCCTCGAAGGCGAGGTCGTAATGATTGTTTCGCAGAGCCATGCGACGCTCCTTCTGGCCCCTGTATTGTAGCAATTTAGATGTCTGTTGCAGCGCGGACTGCTGATTTCTTCCCACCAACTGTCGGACTGTTTGTCAGCGGAACCACTCGATCCAGGAAGGCACCGCAGTCCCCGCTGGTCCTCCGCAACACCGCTGGTATAGAATGTTCTGGACGTTTTGTGGTGTTTGCCGATTGATAATCGCGAGGTTTTCGATGGCTTTCTCTCGCTTCCGCAGACTGTTCGCTTTTCTGGCCGTCGTCTCCTTGGCGGCTGCGCTGCCGGCTCCTCTTTTCGCAGCCGATACCGTTGCCGAAAAGAACGTCGAATCCCGATTGACGGATGACATCCGCTTTCTGGCCTCCGATGAGCTAGAAGGGCGGGGCGTCGGCACGCCGGGAATTGATAAAGCAGCCGAATTCATTCGTGGCGAATTTCAACGGATTGGAATCGTCGCAAACGGCAAAGGACCGTTCCAGCAGTTCACGATGATCTCCGGCTCCGAACTCGGGACGCCCAACACGCTCGAATTCCTCGGACCCGAGGGGGTGACGGTCGCGCTCAAGGAACAGCAGGACTTTCAAACCTGCTCGTTCGGCGGCTCCGGAGCATTCGCTGCCGAACTGGTCTTCTGCGGGTACGGCATCGATTCGTCGGCCAATAAATTCCGGGAATTCGAGGAAGTGGATCTCAAGGGGAAGGTGGCGATCATCATGCGCCGCGTTCCGCAGCAGGGAAATCCGCACGGCCCGTTCAATTCCGCGCATGGAGACGTCACTCGAGATGGAGACCTGCGGACGAAGGTGTCGAACGCCGTTTCGCGCGGAGCGGCCGCGATTCTGTTCGTGAACGATCCGTACTCCCTCCGCAAGGAATCGGAAGACGGCCGCACGTACGTCGCCAAGTTACGCGACGCGGTCGTCGCCGCTGCGGAGGAATGGTCGAAGGTCGATCATTCCGACAAAGAACGCGCCGCCGCCGCCCAGAAGAAACTCAGCGAAGCGGTCGAACGGATGCAGAACGCCAAAACCGATTCCGTCAAGCCGATTGAAGACAAGCTCATGGAGTTCGGTTACGGGGGCAGCGGGAAGGAATCGGCCGTGCCGATCGCGCACATCAGCATGGCCGCCTGCAACAAGCTGCTGGAAGCTGCTCTGCACAAAAACCTGACGAACCTGGAAGCGGAGATTGACCACGGTCTCAAGCCGCAAAGCACGGTGCTCGCCGGTTGGAAAGCACGCGGCGCGACGACGGTGAAGATTCTTCGCAGCGACGTCAAGAACGTGATCGGCGTACTGGAAGGAAGCGGACCGCTGGCAGACGAAACGCTGGTGATCGGCGCGCATTACGATCATCTCGGGCTGGGGGGGGAAGGCTCTCTCGCGCCGGGGGTGAAGGAAATCCACAATGGTGCCGACGATAACGCCTCCGGCACCGTCGCGCTGCTGGAACTGGCCCGTCGTCTGGCCACCCGGGCCGAGAAAGAAAAGTTTCAGCGGCGAATTGTGTTCATGGCCTTCACGGGAGAAGAGAAAGGCTTGGTCGGCTCCGCACATTACATGAAGGAGCCTCTCTTCCCGCTCGACAAGACGATCGCCATGTTCAACCTCGACATGGTCGGCCGGCTGAAGGACGACAAGCTGACCGTCTTCGGCACCGGCACGTCATCGCGCTGGAAGGAGCTTGTCGAAGCGCAGGCCAAGGCGCACCAGTTCCAGCTTGCCGCTAAGCCGGAGGGGTTCGGACCGAGCGATCATTCGTCGTTCTACTCGCAGAAAATTCCTGTTCTGTTCTTCTTCACCGGCACGCATTCCGACTATCACCGCCCGACCGACGACTGGGAGAAGATCAACGTGCCGGGGATGACCCGGGTGATCGACATGGTGGAAGAGATCGTCGTCGCGACGGCCAACAGACCCGAGCGGCCGGACTATGTCGAGGTGAAGCAGGAAGCTTCGCCGGAGCGCGGCGGCAGCCGCCCTTACTTCGGCAGCATCCCCGACTTCTCCAACGAAACAAAGGGGTATGCCATCTCCGGCGTCTCGCCGGGCAGCCCGGCTGACCAGGGAAGGCTGAAGGGGGGGGATGTCATCATCGAATTCGGCGGCCGCAAGATCACCGGCCTCGACGACTTCGATCTGGCACTGCGCAACTTCGGCGCCGGCGACGAAGTCCCGCTCGTCGTGCAGCGGGGAGCCGAGAAGGTCAACCTCAAGGTCATCCTCGGCAAACCGCGGTGAGACTTCGTCAGCCGTAAACTCAAAACTCGCGATGGTGATTGAAACTGCATCCAGGACTGCAACCATCAATTTGCAATGGCATACAGAATCACGATCACCGAAGATGGGGAAAGACAACTCCGGGCCTTACCGGTTCGAGAGCAACGGATTCTCGATGCTGCCATCCGCTCCCGGCTGGAACATCAACCAACGGTTTCATCCCATGCAGTCAAGCGCTTGCGACCAAATCCGCTGGCCGAGTTCGAATTGCGGGCGGGCGACCTGCGAGTGTTGTATAATGTGGAACGGGATGAGGTGATTGTGCTCATCGTCGGGCGAAAAGTCGGTAACACGTTGATTGTGGAAGGAGAAGAGTATCATGGCCATCAAGACCATCCCCCTCAGCCGCCTGGAGACGGATCTGCAGCAGACGCTGAATGAATGCGCTGCCTCGGGGGAAACTCTGGTCGTCGAGATGCCCGATCATCGGCTGCTGGCGATCCAGTCATTGGAGCCCGTGGGCGACGATTCTCTTATTGATGAACTGCTGGCGTCCGATCCCAAGTTTCGGGCATTGGTGGCCAAATCGAAAGCTGCCGCGCGCAAGCCGTTTTCCCCATCGGCCGAAGGTTAGCAATGCCGTCAGGCTCCGAGCAGTCAGACCTACCAAAGTAGAGCGATTCGGACATGGTAAACGAATCAAAGGATCTGACGGCGGAACCGCGTTCTGCTCGCCGTTTATCGGTTCGTCGGGTCGCGATCTTTTCGATGCTCACGGTGGTGTTGATCGGTGTCATGATCGGCGTCAGGCCAATCGTCCGACAATACCGGGTGTTGCGACAACTCCGTGACGCGGATTGCATTCTAAAGACACAGCCCGGCAGCACGAACTGGTCGAAATGGATGTACGAATTCGACTGGGTTGACCACGAGATCATCGAGTCCACGGAACGAGTCGATTCTTTTGCAACCAAATCATCACTCCTGCCGATCGTTGTTGAAAACGGTGATGTCTTCGAAGGCTTGTCTGGTTTGAGGGTCTTTTTCGATGATGTCGACAGGTCAACGCTGGTGAGGCTGTTCGGCGCACCTCGAGGGACGGCTTCCACAGACACATCGGAAGCGATCCCAATCACAGAAGGCATCCTTCGAAATCTCGATGATCTCGGTTTGAGTGGAGAACTGGTTCGGGATGACGAATTGGCCTACATCACGGGACTTCGACATCTTCGCC
>CAZVJA010000094.1:0-18984 GCA_964626885.1 uncultured Planctomycetaceae bacterium
CGCGCAGATAGTCGAAGCCGAACTCGTTGTTCGTGCCGTAGGTGATGTCGCAGGCATAGGCCACCTGCCGTTCCTGCGGGCCCATGTTGCTTTGAATGGCGCCGACCGTCAGCCCCAGCCCCATGTAGAGGGGGGCCATCCATTCCATGTCGCGGCGGGCGAGATAGTCGTTCACCGTGACGACGTGCACATGGCCGGCGAGCGCATTCAGAAAAGCGGGGAGCGTTGCCACGAGGGTCTTTCCTTCCCCGGTGACCATCTCGGCGATCATTCCCTGATGGAGAATGTAGCCCCCGACCATCTGCACATCATAATGCCGCATCTTCAAAAAGCGGCGACCCGCCTCGCGCACCGCGGCGAAGGCGTCGGGCAAGACATCGTCGAGAGTCTCCCCGGCAGCGAGCCGCGCGCGCAGCCGTGACGCCGTCTCCTTCAGTTCGGCGTCGGAACGCTTCTGATATTCCGGTTCAAGATCTCGGATTTGTGCCAGTACGGAGCCGGGGGCAACGGTGTCGTTCCCCTGTTTGTCCCGCACAAAACCGATCTTCCGGACCCGCCGTTCGTTGGAGGAACCGAAGAGCCCCGTGATGAACCGCTCGACGGCGGCGGTAAAGGCGTTAAACCACTCTGCCAGATTATCAAGAAATTCCATGCTCTCGCCCGAATGCTGTCACAATGGCAGCGGCAGTCATGCCGCGCGGTCCGAGAATGGGTCGAAATCAGCACAATCTGCCGATACAATCCCCGCCGCGGCGCACGACCGCATGACGTAAGTACTCTCTGCTGCGAAGTTTATTGTTTGCGGATCAAGCGGTCAATCCCGCTCGATTCGACGCGGCCCGCGCCGCGAACCTCTCTAACGCAAACAGTATGCCGGAATGATCTCCTTGGTTGCAAAGCCTCCTATCTGGGCCAGACATTCGCTGATCCGTCGAGGCGGGGCGAAAGAGATCACGACCTTCAGCTGGGGCCATCCCTTCCCACCGTCGGCGCTGTTTCATCGCAGGTATCGCCTCTTGCAGTGGTATCAACGTAACTACAGACCTACGATAGGCATCGAAGTCGAATCCAAGCCGTCATACACCCGGAAAGGCGCAGCGATGGCGATGAAACAGGACGATTCCAAATACCAGGCAGGGGAACCGCTCGATCCTGCCGATATACCCGCCGGTGTGATTATCAGCTCCGACACTCGCCGCGCCGAACGAATTCCCCCGGGACAGTCTCGCACCCGCAAATGGCCGGTGCTTCATTATGGCCAGGTACCACAAATCGCGCTCGACACCTGGCGGTTGGAAATCGGCGGGCTTGTTGGGCGTCCGCTCTCATTCTCATGGGAAGAATTCCGCGCCTTGCCGCGCGTCAAGGTGTTCGCCGATTTTCATTGCGTCACCCGCTGGTCGCGGCTCGGCAATGTATGGGAAGGGGTTTCGGTCAACACGATCCTCGAATTGGCGGGGATCAAACCGGATGCAAAATTCGTGGTTGCAACAGGGTACGACGACGGCTGGACCACCAATCTCCCTTTGGCGGATTTTCGCACCGAGGACGCCCTCTTCGCCGACATGCACGACGGCGAGCCACTCGTTCCCGATCATGGCGGGCCTGTGCGGTTGATCGTCCCGCTCCTCTATGCCTGGAAGAGCGCGAAGTGGATCAAAGCGGTCGAGCTCACAGCGGAAGATCACCCCGGATTATGGGAGCGGGTTGGCTATCACAACCACGGCGACCCATGGAAAGAAGAACGCTACGGGTGGTGAGGAAGCTGCCAACAGTCAGCAATCAGCCGTCGAACCGACGACAAGTCGTCGGCTTGGAAACCTGGATTCGAATTCCAGACGCACCCTGTTCCATTATTCGGCGATCGGCAAAAAGCCGACTTCCGTCCGCGAAGGATCGACATACAGATCCACCATCGCCGGCGTGCAATGCGATACACCAGAGCATTGCTGTTCGGTATCGCGCAGCGCAAGCGATCGCGCGGCCACTTCCCGGAAGGCGTCCTCAAGTTCGGGATGCGACGCGAACAATCCTTCGATGGCGTGTTTCTGCGGATGGTTCCCCGCGACGCGCACTTGGTTCATGTCATCCAGCTGCAGATGCAAGCCGCCGGAAGCATCGATGCCGTTCGACGCGAGCAAATTCAGCAATTGCTGTTGGAGCGAGTTGAGCTGCTCGTCGGTTTGCTTGCGAAATGCGGCCAGCTCGGCTGAAACGCTCGCGCCGCCGACGGGGGAGGCGACTCCCGTCGACGACGTTTGAGCGTTACCAGTGGTTTCCTCTCCCGATTTCGTCCCGCCGGAAGGATTGAGAGCACCTTTCAACAGTCCGGCGAAACCTGAGCCGACAGCAACGACCGCCTTGCCCGCCGCTTTTCCAACTTGGGCGGCGGGGGTCACCAACTGGACTGGCAGGATCGACATCTTGGAATTCCCTTTCCTGTCGGTCGGCGCTCGTAAAGAGCGCATACCGACCGCTTGCAAATGCATCCCGATTTACCCAGTTTCGGCAATCGGAAAGGTTCGACTTCAGCGATTCCGAGAGATCCGCGTCCGGAGCAGGCATTTTCCCTCGCCGGACGCCGATTCACGTTTTTTCCAAAATAGCGCTTGCATTCCCTAACGAATTGATTACTATAAAACCAAAACTAAAAAACCAAAGAATGTGCGAGGGAATTCGCACTTCAGCATCGATTGGTCGCAAGAGACAAACTCACGGGCTATGACTTCATAGGAGACTCACTATGGCCAGACCTCCGGCCAGGGAATTGACGGAACGAGAGCTCGACGTGATGCACGTCTTCTGGAAGCGGGGAGAGTCGACCGTGGCCGATATCCGTGACGCGCTCGCTGAAGCAGGCCGTGACCTCGCTTATACCACTGTCGCGACACTCGTCCGGATTCTTTGTGAAAAAGGTTTTTTGAAGCAGACGAACGACGAACGTCCGTTTCGTTTCCAGCCGCTTCGCTCGCACGAGGAAGTTTCCCGCAGCCTGCTGGGGGATCTCGTCGACCGGGTCTTTCGCGGCTCCCGCGAGCAGTTGCTTGTGACACTCATGGAACAAAAGAAGCTCTCCACGCAGGAACGAGCCATCCTGGAACAAATTCTTAAGGAGCAGCGCCGATGAACAGCCTGGCGTTCTCAATCTGTTGGTGTGTGTTGCAGGTAACTGCAGTGAGTCTGCTGTCGGCGGGGGCCTATCTGCTGCTCAAACGATTCGCTCCTCGCACGCGCGGCCTCGTTCCATTGACGAGCTTGGCTAGCGTTGTGCTCCTCACGGCTCTCTTGTTGAGCCCGTGGCCGAGATGGTCGGGGACGCATTATTTGAGCAGTCAACTATCAGCGATAGGTTCTCAGCTCTCAGCTTTCAGCGTTCAGCAGGAAGAAAGTTTGCCTACCGTCGTGCGGTTTGACAGTGTTGGTTCTCAGCATCTGGTTATTGATGCCGGAGCTATTGAAGGTCGCCCGGAAGTCGCGGCAGCGGGCGGTACGGTCACTACACATAACCAGAATGATCTAGAGTCGGCTGAACGTTCCCTCGCGGCTAATGATCCCGCCGAAACGAGTAATTCACAATCCAAGGAAAAACTAACATCGACTATGGGCTCCATTGCTGCAGTCGAGTCGCCAGCCATCGAGGATTTCCCTGTTGCAGTTGAAGATTCTTCTCGCCCCTCTGCCCCGCGCGGAAATGAAGATGGCGTGGTGATGTCTCGGGATGCGGAGCATTCGGACTTCAATGATCAGGGAACCTCCGTTGGGGGGCTTATGTTCCCCGTTCACCGAATGGATGAATCCCAGGCAACGGTACACTGGCCATTATTTGTCTTGGCGCTCTTCGTGGTGAGTCTTACTGTCGGTTTTGTACGTCTGTTGATCGGACTTGCTTTCGTTCGGACGCAGCGTCGTGGCGCCCAGCCAATCGAAGAACCAGCGCTGCTCGATCTGGTGGGCATTCTCTGCGATCAGGCGGGCGGCACGCGGTGGGTCGATGTGCGCGAATCGCCGCAGCTCTCGACCGCCGCGACGATCGGCTGGCGACGTCCGGTCATCCTGCTTCCATCCGATTGGCGAAACTGGTCGGACGACGAGCGTCGCGCGGTCCTTGCACATGAGATCGCTCACATCAAGCATCGAGATTTTCCCGCCTGGCTGGCGGCGCAGTTCGGCCTGTCGCTCCACTTCTATCATCCGCTCGTGCATTGGCTCGTCTCTCGTCTGCGGCTGGAGCAGGAACTGGCCGCCGATGCGCTTGCGGCTCCGTTAGCTGGTGGGCGGGCCCTCTATTTGAACACCCTCGCCGCCATGACGCTCCGTCAGGCCGATCGTCCCGCTGACTGGCCCGCTCGTCCGTTCTTGCCGACGCGCGGCACCCTCTTAAGGAGAATCGAAATGTTGAAGAATACCAGCGAATTGCCGTCGATCGTGTCGCGCCCGGTCCGCATCGCCGTGATTGCAGTGGTGTTCTGCGCGGGAGTTGCAGCAGCGGGATTGCGTCCAGGGAGTGATGAACTGGGAACAATCGACACGGCACCTGTTGTGTCGGGGTCTTCCGACCTCAACACCGCCGCATTTCCCAAACCGACGGCACCGCCGTCGGACCGACGACAAGTCGTCGGCTTGGAGGGCACGGCGAGCGACGCATCAGAAGCAGCATTCGTCGAGAACGATGCCTTGGCGAGCGGGGGACGTCAGTCCCCCGTTGAAGGAGCGAAAGGTGCATTCGCGGAAGGACCAACGGTACGTAAGGCTGACGATGCGGGCGGGAAGGAAGCGAGTGCGGCATCTCAATCGGAACGTGCCGAATCTGCGCGCCACCGAGCGGAAAAGTATCTGTCCAGATTCTATGCGGGCTCGAAGTCTCAGGCTCCCAACGATCCCCAATTCCCTGAATTCAAGCCATCCACACCCGACGACGAACAATACGTCAAGCAGACCCGCGAGAACTTCGAGAAGATCGCGGCAGCGCTGCGGAAGTACCGCGCCGTGCATGGCCAGTTGCCGCCGCCGGTCGTGTCGCGTGGCCGCCAGACGCACAGTTGGCGAGTCGCCATTCTCCCCTTCTTCGAGGGGACAGACGGGCTCGAATTGTACGAGCAGTACAAGTTCGATGAGCAGTGGGATGGTCCGAACAACAAGAAGCTGCTCGACAAGATGCCGGCTGTCTACCGCAGCCCGCTCGATCAGTCCGGCTCGAATACCGCGTCGTATTTTGCAGTCACCGGTCCGCTGTTGGAGAGTCGACAGGAAAGTTCTGGGCTTATGTTCGGCCGGCGGCGTACAGAAGACGACGACGATCAGGAACGAAGAATTGCAGAACTGGCGGCACCGTCCGAATTTAAGAAAAACCGTGGCAAGGATGATAGATCGTCTGCCACTATTCCAAAGCTGATCATCCTCGAAGCCAAACGCTCCACTCCCTGGACGAAGCCGAACGAAATCTACTTCGATCCCGAAGGGCCGATCGAGCAACTCAACGGGTACCACGAGCAGGTGCTGCCAATGCTCACCGGCGAGGGGACGATTCGCTTTCTGCCGCGCAGCCTCGACCGGGCGCAAATCATAGGTGCTCTGGCAGGCGCGAAAGTCGAAACAGCATCGGCAACCGCCGATCGTCCGGCACCGTCCACGTCTGAAACGAAATCGAACTCCACTTCGGCCAAGCCGGCCACCGGCACATTCCAAGGACGCGTGGTGTTTGAAGGGACGCCGCCGGTGCTGCAGCCGCTGTTCAAAGCTGGCGACACAACGGTCCGCGATTCGGCGGTCGTCGCGGCGCAGGACATGCCCGACGAGCGGCTAGTGGTTGGAAAAGACAAGGGGGTGGCCAATGTGTTCGTCTACATAAACAAATTGCCGGAAGGAATTTCGATACATCCACCATTGGTGGGCGAGCTAAGGTTGAGCTTTCAATCAAAGCTGGGGCGTTTTATGCCGCACGCGCTCATCATGCGCCCCGCTGCTTCAGTGATTGTACTTTCAAATGACGAGCCGATCGCTATGAACGTACATACATACCCCAGACGGAACATGGAACGCAACCAGATGCTTGCTGCTCGTGATCACTCTGGCGTCGAACTCGTTTACACGCGATCTGAGTCTGAACCGATCGAAGTCAAATCCGATCTGCACCCGTGGATGCACGCCTATCATCTGCCGCTCGATCATCCCTTCGCTGCCGTGACGAATGCCGACGGGAAATTCACGATCGAGGGCCTGCCGCCCGGGTCCTACAAGTTCCAGGTATGGCATGAGGCGTGCGACGGTAGGTTTCTTGCAAAGGATCTCGCGGTTGAGATCAAAGCGGGAGAGACGACGCAACTTGCCATCAAGTATCCCGCGGAGAAGCTGGTCATCGCCAACACAGAACCGGGACGCACCGGAAAGATCATGTTCGGTCGCGGGGCGAAGTCGGATGCGGGAGTTGTGGGCGAGATTGTGCTCGACGCCGATAAGGTTCTCGCACAGGCCAAACCCGCGGCCGATGAAGAAACCCCCGAACAGCATCGCAGCCGGGTGAATCTCAAACGGCTATTGCTGGCGATGCACAATTATCACGATGTGCACAATCATTTTCCACCGGCGGTTGCGATCGGCCCGGACGGGAAGACACCGCACAGTTGGCGCGTGGAACTGCTTCCTTATATCGAGCGTATGGACGGTAACAAACTTGGCGCTGGAACCTATAAGGACATCTACGACGCCTACAAGTTCGATGAGCCGTGGGACGGGCCCAACAACAAGAAGCTGATCGAAAAAATGCCGGATGTGTTCCGCGCGCCGGGGGATGAACCGAAGTCGACGACGACGTCCTACTTCGCGGTGACGAGCCGGTATTGGGAAGACCTGATTCGTGATCGGGACAAAGAGGGGAAACCGAATACGGCAGCCACGCTGTTTGACGGCTTGGCGGGACGTCACATGAAAGACATTTCTGACGGCACGTCGTACACGATCATGCTGGTCGAGAGCAAACTCATTCGTGAGGTTCCGGTCTCCGTGCCCTGGACGAAGCCGGATGACGTCGTGTACGAAGCGGAGAAGCCAGTGCCGGCGATCGGCGGCATTCACAAAGAGGGTTACTTCGCCGGTTTCGCCGACGGCAGTCCCCACTGGATTCCGAGCGGGATCGATGAGAAGACCCAGCGGGGATTGTTTACGCGAGCGGGGGGCGAGGGGGTGAAACGTCCGGAGTGATGCCCAATCCAATTGACAAATATTGGCAAAATCTGTCAACGCATGGTATGCTGCTTCGAGGAGACCTTACCATGCAGACCATGAATATCGCGCTGCCGAAACCGCTGAAGGACTATGTTCAGGACCGAACCGAGCAAGGGGGTTACAGCAGCGTCAGTGAGTACATCCGCGAGTTGATCCGGCGCGACCAGCAGCAGTCAGCGCAAGCCATGCTCGAGGCGGAGCTGCTCAAGGGGTTGGCCAGCGGACCGGCGAAGAAGATGTCGGCCGCCGAATGGGCCGGAATTCGTGCGGAGGTAAAACGCCGCGTCTCGCGCAAGTCCAGGTGACCCGTCACGGAGCGGCTCGCCATGGCGCGACACGTCTTTCAGACCCCACTCGCCCGAGCGGATCTGGTCGAAATTGCGACCTTCATCGCCAAAGACGATCTGCGCGCGGCCATGCGCCTCCTGGACGCCGCGGAAAAGACCTTTCGGCAATTGGCTCGTTCACCCGACCTCGGAGCGCGCGGGGAATTTCTCTCTCGTTATCTGGCCGAAGTGCGTCGCTGGTGAATCCCCAAGTTTGAGAATTACCTGGTCTTCTACCGGCCGGTCGCGGAGGGGATCGAAGTGCTGCGGATACTCCACGGGGCGCGCGATATCGAGACTCTATTTGAAGTCGAGACGTAGTTCCGGTTATCGTAACAACGACCGGACTTTGACCCGACGGGAGTAGTTCTCATGCCGCGATTATTGACTTTGTGTGCGCTGTCGATCATCGGGATCGTAGGCTCGAGTGAATTGCCCTCTGCCGCGTCCGCCGCGGAGGACTTGCGAGTGGCCTCGTTTCAGGCTGACGTCACTCCGCCGATCGGCTCCCCCCTCTGCTTTGGCTACGTGATGCCCGCGCGGGAGATCGTCAAGCCGCTCTTTGCGCGGGGGATCGTCATTCTGCCGGGAACACAACGGCCAATCGTCCTCTGCTGTGTCGAGTGGGTCGAGATTTTGAACGCCAGCCACGATGCTTGGCGCGAGGCGCTCGCGGAGGCGGCCGGCACGACAATCGACCGCGTCACGGTCCATACGACGCACCCTCACGATACCCCAGGCAGCGATTTTGGCGCGTCGGACTTGCTTGCTCAGGTCGGCCAGGGAGGAGCAATCGAGAGCGTGGAATTCGACCGGCAGGCGATTTCGCGAACCGCCACCGCGCTGCGCGAATCCCTGAAGACCGCACGAAGGGTGAATCAGATCGGCGTCGGCTCCGCGAAAGTCGAAAAAGTCGCGTCGAATCGGCGAATCCTCGGCCCCGATGGCAAAGTGAAGATTATTCGCTACAGCTCGTCGAAAGATCCGGACGCGATCGCCGCGCCGGAGGGGACGATCGATCCGCTTGTGCGGCTGGTGAGTTTTTGGGATGGAGAACAGCCGGTGGCGGTGTTGAGTCATTACGCGACACATCCGCAAAGTTACTATGGTCAAGGAGGAGTCTGTGCCGATTTCGTCGGCCTGGCGCGCGATGCGCTGGAACAATCGCTCCCACCCGGCACCGCCTGTGTTCATTTTTGTGGAGCCGGGGGAAACGTGGCGGCGGGCAAATACAACAACGGCGAACCGCCGGTGCGGCCTGTGCTGGCGGAGCGTCTTGCGACGGGGATGAAAGCCGCGTGGGTCGCGACCAAGAAAACACCCGTGAGCGCCGCCGATGTGCAATGGAAGACTCGTCCCGTTTCGCTGCCTTTGCGGGATCTTGTCGCGGACGAGAAGCCTCGGGGGGCGGTCCTCACGAATGACAACGCCAGCCTCAGAGAACGAATCCGCGCGGCGCTCGATATCTCTTATGCCCGGCGAATTCGCGGCGGGCATAAGATTCCGGTGCATCTGCTGCGAGTCGGTCCGGCGCGGGTGCTCTACCTTCCTGGAGAGCTGTTCGTCGAGTATCAACTGGCGGCGCAGGGAATGCGGCCGGACGACTTCGTTGCGATGGCAGCTTACGGTGACTGCGGGCCGGGCTACATTGGCACCGAGATCGCTTACGGACAGGGAGGGTACGAGACGGGGGTTGTCTCGCGAACCGCGCCCGAGGTCGAAGCCGTCTTGATGCAGGCGATGCGGGAGCTGCTGACTGAATAATGAGGTGCGGCGATCATGGCCGCCGGTTACAATCAATCAGCCTGAAGTTCGGCGGTCATTCGCCGAACGGGCTTTGCCTGACTGCCTCCTGGAGAATCACCATGCGCGCGGAAACTGCTGTGTGTCCCTGGCTGTGCTGTTGTCTTCGAATCACCGCGATCGTCCTCGTCGGCATCAGCAGTGCATTCTTTAGTGTTGTGGCAAACGCAGCTGAAGAACAGTTGCAGCCGCAGCCGGCCCCGGTCCTCATTGATGACGTCACCGCGCAGGAAATCTTCGACGGCAAATCGCTCGACGGGTGGGACGGCAACCCGAAGTTTTGGCGGGTCGAGGATGGCTGCATCACCGGCCAGACGACCAAAGAGAACCCCACCGACGGCAACACATTTCTCATCTGGCGCAAAGGGGTAGTCGGCGATTTTCAACTGACGCTCGAATACAAAATCGTCGGCGGGAATTCCGGCATTCAATACCGCAGCTTCGAAGTCCCTGAAAAGAAATGGGTGATCGGCGGCTATCAGGGAGATTTCGAAGCGGGGGACCGGTACTCCGGCATTTTGTACGGAGAGCGGTTCCGCGACATTCTGTGCGACCGTGGTCAGAAGACCGTCATCGGGGCCGATCACAAGCCGAAGGTTGTCGGCTCCGTCGGCGACTCCGATGAATTGCAGAAGCAGATCAAGAAGGAAGACTGGAACAATTACGAGATCACCGCCAAGGGTTTTCATTTTGTTCATAAGATCAATGGGCACGTCACCGCCGACTGCACCGACGAAGATGTCGAGATGCGCCGCAAGTCGGGAATCCTCGCGCTGCAATTACACGCCGGACCGGCGATGAAAGTGCAATTCCGCAACATCCGTCTCAAATCGGCTCCCGCCGTCACGGCTCCGGAAAAGAAGGCGGGAAAGAAGATTGTCTTTGTTGCCGGAAAGGCCAGTCATGGTTACGGGGCGCACGAGCATCGCGCCGGGTGCATGCTGCTGGCGAAAGCGCTCAAGCAGAATCTGGCCGGCGTGCAGACCGAGGTTTACACCAACGGTTGGCCGCAAGATCCGTCAGTGTTCGAGAGTGCCGACACGATTGTGATTTACGCGGACGGGGGCGAAGGGCATCCCTTCTTCAAGCATCTCGGCGAAATCGACGCTCTGATGAAAAAAGGAGTCGGACTGGTCTGCATTCACTACGCGGTCGAGGTTCCGAAGGGGCCGGCGGGTGAAAAATTTCTCGACTGGACCGGCGGGTACTTCGAGCCGCACTGGTCGGTCAATCCGCATTGGACCGCCGATTATAAGAACTTTCCCGAACATGAAATAACGCGTGGCGTGAAGCCGTTCGTTATTAATGACGAGTGGTACTACCACATGCGTTTCCGCCCCGAAATGGAGGGAGTCACGCCGATTCTCACCGCGCTGCCGCCGAAAAACACCCTCTCCCGGCCAGACGGGCCGCACAGCGGTAATCCGGATGTGCGCGCGGCGATTGACCGCGGCGAGGCGCAACATATGGCTTGGGCCCGCGAACGGCCCGAAGGAGGACGGGGCTTCGGTATCAGCGGCGGCCACGACCATTGGAACTGGGGGCACGACGGCTTCCGCAAGCTGGTTCTCAACGCCATTGTCTGGACAGCGCGCATCGAAGTTCCGGCCGGAGGTGTCTCGTCCCCTCCGTTGACGGTTGAAGATCTCGAGGAAAACCAGGACGAAAAGCCGCCCGAAGATTACAACCGCGCCCGCATTCAAAAGATGCTCGAAGACTGGCGCGCGGAGACGGGGGCATGAGGCGGTTGATCAACACACGATCCAGCGCCGCCGTTATCGCATTCTGTTCTCTCTTCTGCGGCTTTCCAGCGGGCGCGATCGGCGGAGATACGGTTGAAGACGCTGCGCGTCGTGCCGAGAACGCGATCGCGGGGCTCGATGTCGCACCGGGGCTCGAAGCGACGTTGTTCGCCTCGGAGCCGATGTTGCTGAGTCCGACGAACATCGACGTCGATCATCGCGGGCGGGTCTGGGTCTGCGAAGTTGTGAATTATCGCCGCCGCAACGGCACCCGGCCGGAAGGGGACCGCATTCTCATACTGGAAGACACGGACGGCGACGGCCGGGCCGACAAGTCCACGGTGTTTCACCAGGGGCGCGACATCGATACCGCGATGGGGATCTGCGTCCTCGGCAATCGGGTGATCGTTTCGGCCTCGCCGAACATCTTCGTTTTTACCGATACCGACGGCGACGACAAGGCTGATAAGAAAGAACTCCTCTTCTCGAAAACCGGCAACCCGCAGCATGACCACTCGGCGCATGCATTCCTGTTCGGGCCCGACGGCATGCTCTACTGGAATTTCGGCAACGAAGGCAAAGCGGTGCATGACGCGCAAGGCAAGCCGGTCGTCGATCTCGCCGGGAATATCGTCATCGATAATGGCCAGCCCTATCGCGAAGGGATGATCTTTCGCTGCAATCTGACCGGCGGCGATTTCGAAGTGCTGGGGAACAACTTCCGCAACAACTACGAGGTGACGGTCGACTCCTTCGGCGGGCTCTGGCAGTCCGACAACGACGACGACGGCAACCGCGGCGTGCGGATCAACGCGATCCTCGAATACGGCAACTACGGATACCGCGACGAAATGACCGGCGCCGGCTGGCGAACCCCACGGACCAATCTGGAAAAAGAAGTCCCGTTACAGCACTGGCACCTCAACGACCCCGGCGTCGTACCGAATCTGCTGCAGACCGGCGGCGGCTCGCCCACCGGAATCACCGTGTATGAGGGGAATCTGCTGCCGGATGTCTTTCGCAACCAGCTCATTCACTGCGACGCCGGGCCGAACGTTGTGCGGGCGTATCCAGTCAAGGAAGAAGGAGCGGGATATTTCGCGACGAGCGTCAACATTCTGCAGGGAGCGCGCGACCAGTGGTTTCGGCCGTCGGATGTTTGCGTCGCGCCCGACGGCTCGTTGATCGTGGCGGACTGGTACGATCCCGGCGTCGGCGGACACCGCATGGGAGACATCGACAAAGGACGTCTGTTCCGCGTCGCGCCGCCAAACTCGCCGTACAAGAGTCCCCAGTTCGATCTCAAAACTCCGGCAGGGGCCGTCGAAGCGCTCAAGAGTCCCAACGGTGCGACGCGGTATCTTGCCTGGACAGCGTTGCACGAAATGCAGACCGCCGCGGAGCCGGCGCTCAAGGAGATGTACGAGCGCGACAAAAACCCTCGGTTCCGCGCCCGGGCGTTGTGGCTGCTGGGGAACATTAATGACAAGGGTGCGGAATACGTCGATGCAGCTCTGCGCGATGACGATCCGAACATCCGCATCACCGGTTTGCGGCTCGCGCGGCGGTTGAAGCTCGACGTGATTCCGCTCGTCAAACAGCTTGTACACGATCTGTCGCCGTTCGTTCGCCGGGAGTGCGCGATCGCCTTGCGGCACAATCCGTCGGCAGCGATGCCGGCGCTCTGGGCGGAGTTGGCGACGCAGTACGACGGTCACGACCGCTGGGCACTCGAAGCGCTCGGCATCGCTGCCGACCGACGCTGGGACGATTGTCTGGATGCGTGGCTTGCGCAGGTCGGTGAAAAATGGAAGGAGTCGGCGGGGCGCGACATCATCTGGCGGTCGCGGGCCACGAAGACTCCCAGGATGCTGGCAAGCCTCGTCGTCGACCCCGCCACCTCCGACGATGAAATCCCGCGTATTTTCCGAGCATTCGACTTTCTGGACGATGCCGCCAAACAGCAGCCCCTGGAGCAGCTCACATTACGCACGACGAATCTTCGCCGCGAGCGCGACCAATTCGTCGCCCGGGAGGGACTGCTGCGGCTGAAGGCAACAAACCTTTCCGACAACCCAGACAGAGAGCGAGTTCTCAGCCAAGTGCTCGATCACTCGCGCGGAACGGAAGCGTTTCTCGAGTTGGTCCGCAAGTACGACGTCCGCACGCAGAACGAGCAGTTGATGGCGCTCGCCCAGGAAAAGCCGGACCAGGATCTCGGCGTGCAGGCCATTCGAATTCTGCTCTCGCGTAAGAATTTCGCCGAGATCGAGCATGGGATCGCTCAACCGGAAGTCCCTCTGGCGATCAAGACCGTGCAGGCGCTCGGCCACGCGCAGGATAGTGCCGTGCTCGACTTGCTATGGAAGGTGGCGGACGATGCAAAGCGGCCGGTCGAATTGAGACGAGAAGCGGTTCGCGGATTGTCGCATTACAAACAGGCCGCGATGAAACTGCTCGATCGCGCGGAACAGGGGGAACTGGAAGCGGCACTCCGCGACGTCACGGTGGCTTCGTTGCAGCCGGCCTCCTGGGACGACGTCAAACAACGTGCCTTGCGAATCTTTCCTCTTCCACCGTCGCGGAATTCCAAGCCGCTCCCCCCGTTGAACGATCTGGTTTCCCGACAGGGAGACCCGGCTCGCGGAAAAGCACTGTTCGGCACCACCGGAACCTGTGCCAAGTGTCATGTCGTTGACGGCGCCGGCAAGCAGGTCGGCCCGGAACTTTCGGAGATCGGCGACAAATTGAGCCGGCTGGCGTTCTACGAGTCGATCGTCTATCCCAGTGCCGGCATCAGTCACAATTACGAGACTCATGTGGCGCTGCTCCGCGACGGCACGACCGTGACCGGCATCGTCACCAGCCGGACTCCCGAATCGGTCACGCTCAAGGATGCCGAGGCGATCGAGCGGACGATTCCGCTGGCGAACATTGAAGAGTTGCACAAGCAGGATGTCTCGCTGATGCCGGCGGATTTGCAGAAGACGCTCGTCGAGGAAGAGCTGGTTGACATCGTCGAGTACCTGGCCACGCTGAAAAAACAAAACAAGGGGGCGGGAAAATAGGCCCGGCCGCGTGTCAGTGCGACGCGAAGTTCCTTTCGACGGGTTTCATCTCGCTCAATTCCAGCCCTCGACTCTCCCCCGCGCCGGAGTGTAAGATCCAAGTAATCAAGCCGCGCGCATCTCGCCGCGGTTGTTCTTTAGGGGATTCATCTCGCCATGAGCTCGATTCTCGTTACCGGGGGAGCGGGGTTTCTCGGCAGTCACCTCTGCGATCGCCTGATTGAGCGGGGCGACGACGTCATCTGCCTCGATAATTTTTTTACGGGGACGAAAGCAAACGTCGCCCATCTGCTGAACCATCCCCACTTTGAACTGGTCCGGCACGACATCGTCCGGGCGATTTATCTCGAAGTCGATCAGATCTATAACCTCGCCTGCCCCGCTTCTCCGCAGGCCTATCAGTTCAATCCCATCAAGACGATCAAAACCTCGACGGTCGGAATGGTGAACGTGCTGGGGATGGCCAAGCGGTGCAAGGCCCGCGTGCTGCACGCCTCCACGTCCGAGGTCTACGGCGACCCGCAAATTCATCCGCAGCCTGAGGAATACTGGGGGCACGTCAATCCCATTGGCCCGCGCAGTTGTTACGACGAGGGAAAACGGGTCGCGGAGTCGCTCTGCATGAACTACCACCTCGCGCACGGCGTCGAGGTGCGGATCATCCGCATTTTTAACACCTACGGTCCGCGTATGGCGCAGGACGACGGCCGCGTCATCTCCAACTTCATCACTCAGGCGTTGCGCGGAGAACCGCTGACCATCTACGGCGACGGGCACCAGACCCGCTCGTTCTGCTACGTCGATGACCTCATCGAGGGGATGATCCGCATGATGGACCAGAACCTCGAAATCGGACCGGTGAATCTCGGCAACCCCGTCGAGCATTCGATGCTGGAGCTCGCGGAAAAAGTGATTGCCATTACGGGCTCCAAATCGAAGATCAAGCATCTCGAGTTGCCCGCCGATGATCCCAAGCAGCGCTGTCCCGATATTTCCCGCGCGCGCCGCCTGCTCGACTGGTCCCCGAAGGTCGATCTCGAAACCGGGTTGCGGAACACAATCGAGTACTATCGCACGATTCTCGCGAAGGAGTCCGCCCGCTGATGCAACCGCACGACGAACAGAATGCTGCTTCGCTGCCTCATCGCAAAGGGATCATTCTCGCGGGAGGTTCCGGCACGCGGCTGTACCCCGCCACGCGCGTCGTCAGCAAGCAGCTTCTCCCGGTGTACGATAAGCCGATGATCTACTATCCCCTCAGCACGCTGATGCTCGCGGGAATTCGGGAAGTGCTGATCATCAGCACGCCGCACGATCTGCCGTTGTTCGAGCGCCTGCTGGGGGACGGTTCGCAATGGGGGCTCTCGCTGCAATATGCCGAACAGCCGCATCCAGGCGGACTCGCGCAGGCGTTTCTCATCGGCGAGGATTTTGTCGGCGATGATCTCTCCTGCCTGATTCTCGGCGACAACATCTTTTACGGCGAGCATCTCAGCCAAAGCCTCCGCAGGGCGGCTCAATGGAGCAAGGGAGCGACCGTCTTCGCCTATCACGTCGTCGATCCCGAACGTTACGGTGTCGTGGTGCTCGACCAGAAGGGGAAACCGGTCGACATTGAAGAAAAGCCGAAGCAGCCCCGCTCAAACTTTGCGGTCACCGGGCTCTATTTTTACGATCGGGACGTCGTCGAGATCGCGAAGGGGCTCAAACCCTCGCCGCGCGGCGAGCTCGAAATCACCGACGTCAACCGAATGTATCTCGAACGGGGAACGCTGCAAGTCGAGGTCTTCGGACGCGGCACCGCCTGGCTCGATACCGGCACCCACGAATCGCTGGTCGAAGCCAGCACCTTCGTGCACGTGCTCGAGGCGCGGCAAGGGCTCAAGGTCGCCTGCCCGGAAGAGATTGCCTTCCGCATGAAGTACATCGACACCACGCAGCTTCGCAAACTGGCTGAGCCGATGAAAAACAACAACTATGGCCAGTACCTGCTCCGGATTGCGGACCGCGAGGGGTGAGCGTCGTGCCGGAATGGCGGCAAATGCCACGGCGAAGCATTCCATAGGGCGCGTCGTACGTCCGATTTGCCCCTCACCGGACGAACGGTTACGATGAATTTCCATAAACGGCGATAGATGCCCGGAATCATGACTCTGTCCACAAAGAGGAGACTTGCCTCGTGAACTCAAATTATTCCGTCACTCGACGATCTTTTTTGCAGGCGACCGGAGTCGCCGCGGCGACAGCCGGGATGACCGCCAAATCTTACGCGCAGATCGTCGGGGCGAATGATCGTATTCGTATTGGGTTCATCGGTGCCGGGGGAATGGGGACTGCTCACTTGAAAGCGGTCAAGGCCCTCATCTCGAAGGACAACCTCGAGCCGATCGCCGTGGCGGACTGCTGGAAGACCCGCGCGGATGAAGGAGCAGCTCTCGTTGGAGCGCCGCAGGCGTATGCCGATTTCCGAAAAGTAATCGACCACAAGGATATCGATTACATCACGATCGCCACGCCGGAGCATTGGCATGCTGACATGACGATCGCCGCTCTCGACGCCGGTAAGCCGGTTTACTGCGAAAAACCGATGACCCACACGCTCCCCGAAGCACAGGCGGTGATGAAGAAGCAGAAGGAGACGAAGCTCCCGCTGCAAGTCGGCGTGCAGGCGATGTCGGACGACAGTTACTCCAGCGCCGCCGAGGTGATTCGCAAGGGGATTTTGGGGCGCGTCGTGCAGGCACAGATCTGCTACGTTCGCCGTTACGGAGAGCAGGGGCCATGGCGCGACCCCGACCTCAAATCCAACATGCCCAAGCCGGCGGATCTCGATTGGAACGCCTGGTTGGGGCACGCGCCAAAGATCGACTGGAACCCGCACCACTATCACGAGTGGCGGAACTACTCGGCCTACTCCGGTGGCATTTGCACCGACCTGTTCATCCATCGCATCACGCGGATCATGAAAGCCTGCGGTCTCCTCTATCCGCGGCGCGTCGTCGGCATGGGAGGAATCTGGCAGTGGCCCGATGGACGCGATCTCCCGGACAACTTTGAGATGATCTGCGAATACCCGCGCGGCATGACGGTCTACGTCCTCGGCACGATGAGCAATCGCGTGGAGATTGACCACGTCATTCGCGGCTATCGCGCGACGATGTTTTTCACCCCGACCGGCTGGGTCGTCAAAGACAAGGACGACAAAGTGCTCGAGGAGCACAAGAAGACCGGTGGAGAAGACATCCACTTGCACCATACCAATTTCCACAACCATCTGCGCAACGGCGAACCGCTCAACTGCCCGGTCGAGCTGGGCCTGGCGGGAGTGGCGGCGGTCTGCATGGCCAACGAGTCGTGGCGGACCGGACGGATGATGGCTTGGGACAAAGAGCAGGAGAAGATGGTCCCGGCCGACAGCCTCGAGCTGAGTCACTTCCCGGAAGAAACGGCCTGACGAGCCGCGTCGCGTTGATAGCTATATTAATTCGAACGGCGAGCGGGGTGTGAACGGTTACGCAGAGAACCCTTTCTTGGAGTGCACGATGCAACAGCCTAATGCCGACGATGTTTTGGCTGAACTGGAGTATTGGTTAAAGCATACTGAAGACCGGATTTATGGGAGACTGAACGGTAATTCGCTCGACGCCATGCGGGACACCGTACGGAATGTTTGCACAATCCAAGGTTCGCGCGCAAGCCAATTGCTCGCACGAGCAATTCGAAACCAATACGTTGAGGTTCAAAAACTTGCCGCGGAAGAGCTTTCCAAACGCTGTGACAGAAGTGTTTTGACGCTATTGATTGAAGCATTGACTGATTCCGACTCATTCGCCAGGGTTCTTGCCTGTCGAGTTGTCGGAAAGCTGGGAGATCCCAAGGCAATCAACTCATTGGTGCCCCTCCTCCGTGACGAATCAACCGACGTACGATCAGCGGCGGCTAGCGCTCTTACGATTCTCGGATGGAACCCATCCAATAGTGTTCAAGTCGCAACTCGCGAAATTGCCGTCGGCAATCACCGAAAAGCAACTGTCGTCGGAATGAATTCTTTCGATGCGTTGGTGGAAGATCTTCAACACAAGCAGTGGATGACAAGGCGGGCGGCGGCCGAGGCGTTGGGAGAACTCCACAATGTCAAAGCGTTTGCTCCGTTAGTTGTTGCCTTGGCAGACGAAGACCCGTCTGTATGCGTCGCCGCGGGAAACGCTCTGCGGTATTGGATCGAAGACGCCGCGATCGATGAACTAACGCATTTGCTCACCGGGTACAGTTGGGATGCGGATGAAAGGGCCAAGAAACGTGGGGCAGACTTTCGCAATGCGGTTTCGCAAATATCACAGGACACGTTTCCCGGTGGTGGAATCTGCATTACGAAATGTTCGAATTGTTGGACGACCGCGCGAATACAGATTCGGGAAATGGCACGCGAAAGAACTTGCACGAACTGCAAGCGTACATTTTACGCGGACCCATCCAAGGGTTGGTAAACATTCAGGTGAATTGCGGCCGGTTCGAGCCGGCCGCATGAGACATCGATCCGTCTTCGACGTTGATTGATGGCGGGGTGGCCCAGGTTGGCCGCTTCGGCCTACCTGGGTGGCTTCGCCACAAGAGGCTGCCATTGTGTAACGGCGGGACTGAAGATTCCAGGTGATTCGCCCGGATGTTGCAGGTAACCTCTCGGGACTTCGTCCCACCGGTTGCACAGCAACCGGTGCTTCCCCGTTCACGAAAACTCCGGGGCACGTTCCGCTTTGCCCCGGCCACCCGCTGTCTGATTCTCCGTCACTTCGCTGCAAACCGGGCCTTTGCAGCAGGTTGCGC
>CAZVJA010000095.1:0-18905 GCA_964626885.1 uncultured Planctomycetaceae bacterium
TCTCTGCCGTCGAAGCGATGTTGCGAAATGGGGGTGAGCGAGGCCAGTTGCGTGACGCTGTACTATCTGACGAGGAGTTCGAGGAGATCCATCGGCGTCATTACGGCAAGAAGACTGAGCCGGAGGCTCGGAAACGCTCTGAGAAGTCATTGCGGGAATGTCTCGATGCGATCACGGCATTCCGGTCAATCAGTGGTGTTACGCCTGTCACCATTGCCACCCCGGATGATTGCGAGCGTTTCCAGCGACTTGCACTGGCAACTGCGAGGAACTGGAGGGTGCATTACGCAGATAATGTCAGGTCAAGGAATCGACGGGCAAAGCAACCGGACTTCGGGCTGCTGAGCCCAAACACGATTCTGAAATGGTCAGTCGCCCTCCAAGCGGCGTTCGAGCGTGCCAATCGCAACAGCGGCAAGAAGTGCGTGCGGGGAGTCGTTCCCGAAGCCAAGCTTCTCACGGTCAATCCCTGGAAAAACTTCACTTGGATCGAAGGGTTCGATAAGAAGCTGCGGCAGTTCGATCATAGCGAGTTGATCTTGTTGTTGGACTATTTCGATCTCCAGTGGACAGGAGTCCGCTTTGCCCCTGCTTTTGCGAAAGTCATGCTCTGGTCTTGGGCAAGAAGACTTGAAGTAAGCAGTCTTCGATGGTCGGACGAGCGAACTTTCGGGACAGAAAGTCACTTTGAATCCACCGGCAAGTGGGGGGTGACGAAATGGTTTCGAATCCCCGATGCCCTCCACGAGGAGCTTGAATCGATCAAGAACGGAAGCGAGTTCGTCTTCGGTTGCTATCCCGACGAACTGCGAGAGTTCTATCTCCGACGCGGAGACATGTTCGCTGTCCGGCAGGTTCGATCTGACTTTGCTCCCGAGAACCTCGGCGAGTGGATGTATCGGCAGGTCTGCAACTGGTCGCAGTCGTTGCCGAAGGGGTCGGCGTATCTGCACGTTTTTCGGAAGACTGCTCTCCAGCACGCCCTCAGCGGCGAACACATCGAGAAGGCCGTTGCTGATGAAGCCAGGATTACACCTGCCGTAATGAGAGCGAGCTACGCACGACCGACAGACGAAGAATTTCGACGCATGAGCAATCGCACGTTTCAGCGAATTCGCAACAGCCTGCCCATTGAAGTCGCGATCCGTTACGGGCTAAAAGAAACACCCGCCGACCGTCTGGCGGAACAACTCGATCTGGCTCGCTCGCAGGGTGATTGGAAGTCCGTGGCACGTTTGGCAGATGAGCTTGCTCGATTGCCGCAGCAGGCCGGATAGGCCATCCGCGATGATCGAATCGGAGAGGCTTCCGGGTGGGTGCAAAGTTGGAGTCACTCACGCCGCAAAGGGGCCGTTTTTGTGAAATTTTGTGAAATCGATTTTCGGTCGCCGCGAATCCATTTCACAAAAACGACGGAAGCCATTGCAAAACAAGGGCTTGTGAAGTGCACTCGGGAGGATTCGAACCTCCAACCCTCGGTTCCGAAGACCGATGCTCTATCCATTGAGCTACGAGTGCGCGGGTAGCATCGGCGACTTGCCCAAATGCTACGAGATTCAAATGTAATGCAAGGCGCGGCGGGCCGCAACGGCCGTTGGCTAGCTCACTCACCTGCGGCGCGGGCGAGAGGGAAAGCTCTTCATCAGGCCGGCCATGGTGAATGTGACATCCTCTAAACTACCGACAATCACGAACATGCGAAATTTGTGCTTACCGGACGGGACGCCTTTGGGGTCGCGCAAGCGAAACACGCAGTTCCACTTGACGACCTTTTCCGCCGGAAATCGAAACCGGCCGTACCCCGCCTGCTCGAAGCCCTTCGAAGGTTGATCGGGTGAGAAAATTCCCATGGCGTACGAACGGGTGGGGGTCGAGAACACGACGGGGTACCGTTGCTCCCCCGGCCCGTCGTCGAGCGGCTTCAATTCGCGGCTAGCAGCGTCAAACGTCCAGAACCGGCTGAACTCCGGCGGCATGTATCCGGTTACTGCCTCGAACTGCGCATAGGTATGCTTTTCATCTTTCGGGACGTCGAAGGTCGCCTCGTACTCAATGGCATGCGGCCAGTTCTTGTAGCCGATGTGAATCCGCTTCGTGACGCGATGATTCGATATGACCGTGGTATTGCGTGCGGGATGTCCCGACGAGTCTTGTCCGGGAGCTAACCAGAACGCCATTTGCGTCGTTGTCGAAAGTTCGGGACCGTTCGTGCGCAGCTCGATCAGCTTGCTCGAAGACGTGCTGCCGGCGCCGTCGTTGCGGGAGCCGGCTTCGGTAGGATTGTAGGACTCCGCCCAGAATTCATTGAGCGGCCCGCTGCCGAAGCTGCAGGCAGACTGAAGCTGCCGGCCATGGTCATAGCTGTCGATGAATTCTCGGCCTCCCCATGTCAAGGACATGGACAGCCCCTGCCAGCCGTGATGTCGTCGTGATGACAATCTCCGACGAGCCTGCCGCGGCGCGGATGGTCGCGTTACCATCCGGGGGCGCTTTGTCGACAGTTCCCTTTTCGGCGGCCGACAACGGCAGTAGCGTCAAGCCAATGCAGCAGGCGAAGGTCATGAACGAACATCGCACGCTGAATCGCACTCCAAAGCGAGACGCACCGAGGGGCGAACTCATGCCGTCTACTCGAAATAGGGCTGCAACTGGATGAAGTTCCAGAGAATCTCCTCATCGGCAGGCCCCCCCGGAGATTCAGCCGAGGACCAGTCCGACAATTGTAGAGTGGCCGAATCCCCGCGAGCGCGAAATACAATCTGATGGTAGTTGAGCCAGTAGGGATTCTGGGAATTGAAATCTCCGTGGGGATACCAGAAGCCGCTTCCGACCGTCGCCTGGAAACACTTCGACTCGACCAGTTCAACGTTCTCAATGGTTTTTGAAACCGCGTGCTTGCGTTGCACGGACTTTCCAGCGGTCAGTTCCTTGTAGTCGCCGGTCAACATCCGCAGCGAATACAGCCTCCCGGGAGTGAGCTGCCGGATCTGCTGGGTAATGAGGTTCGGTCGCTTGCTGCTGCGGCGAGTCCACAAGGCTGTGTCTCCGGTCCCGGCCGGCGCATGGTACCGTGCCTGTAGTGTGCCGAATCCCGGCACAGTTTTGGCGGCGATGCTCGGTTGCCCCTCTGCCGTTGTGAGGTTCCACCCCGCGGTGCCGTCCGTGAAATCTCCATTTTTTAGATGCGGGAGCACGTAGGGATCGTGGAGAAATCGGTTGGTATTTCCCTCGATCGCGTAGTGCCGGACCAGCTTGGCGAACAACCGTGTCTGCTCTTCCCCACAATAACCGGAGTGATAGCCCTGCACACCACGAACGCCGAAGTACGCGGGGTCAGTTGCCAGAAACTGAAATTGGCTTTCAAGGTAGACGTTGAAGTTATAGTCCGGGTGAAGGTCGCTGCATTCCCACCCCAGTTCGGAAAGGATACCGATGTTGATCACTCGATTTGCGGCCGCTCGTGGGATCATCCGTTCAAAAGATTCGCGGCTTGCCTGCTCCCATCCGGGACTGAAGTCGGCCAGTAGATCTTCCGTGCGCTCAATAATTCTTCCAGGGCGAGATCGGGCTTCGGTCAGATACCATTCCGGTCCCATCCGATAATCGCACTCCATCATCGCCTGCAGAAACGGTTGCATTTGTGCAAAGTCTTCGGCAGGCAAAAGCCGGGAGGGACCGTACGCATAGAACGCCCGCCCGGAGAATTTCGGATTCGCGTGTAGCCGGCGGATCGCTTCGATCCACAGGGGATACATTTGAGAAGTTTTCTTACCGTATTTTTCGCCGACGCCGAATTCATCGGCCCAGATGCCGCTCATCAGCGGATGTTGCATCCCCAGCGATCTTGACCAGTGATCGTATGCCCCCTCCGCGGACGAAACATCGTACGGCACCGACTCTCGAACGTACCACCGCTTTCCCTGGGAGCTCCATTCCTTGATCTCAGCCTCTTGAGTGCTCCGCCCATCGGCAGTCAGCTTGCTCTCGCCGATTATGCTGTTGTAGTGATCGAGGCAGTGCTCGCGCAGAAAGTTCCACGTGTATACACCGGTTTCCTCTATATGCGGATTACTGCCATAGGTCGCATAAAACAATTCGCCGATCGCACGCACTTCCAGACGCTCGGCGTTCCCAATCTCATCCGTAAGGGCAACATGATGCGGGCCTTCACTGACATAACGCATCACTTCCAATTGTCGGTTCACCGGCTTGAGAGCAACCGGATTCTGATCGAGAAGGACAGTCGCCGGCTGATCGACCTCCCCCTTCGGCGAGACGCGGATATAAATCCAGCCTTCGCGCGGATTGCGGAACGACTGTTCGGAGGAGCCGGGATGTTGCAGATTCAGAAGTTCGAAGACGAGATTGTTCAGCGGTTTGACGCCAGCTTCCGGACTAAACCTCGCATCCCCTTCCGGAGACCGAAAGCCCCCCGCGGGAATCTGTCCCACCCCGTCGGCTACAACTTGCTCGGTCGCGGCAATGCACACGATCAGACTGAGCATGGTTAATTTGAAATTGCTTCTGAGCATTACGGTCCTTTCCGATTCACATTGGTGGTCAAGTCCCCTTGGTACCGTGTTTGATTGTCCATGATGGTCGCCGCATATTCTACAGCGGATTAGTGGTCCGAAAGAAAATACGGCGAGACTTTACCCGAACCCTCGAAGCCGATGTAATCGATGCTGGATGATCGATGGGGAACGCACCGTGCCTTCCCAGCAGGAATTCCGGAACACCTCAACAACAGGGAAACAAACACCATGAAATTGTGGAACAGTGCATTCTGCGCCGTGCTGGCGGTCTTGGCCTCCGTCTGTGTCTGGAGCAATGGCCGTCTCCCCGCGGACGACTCGAAGGAAGGAGCACTCGTTTACGAGTTGCGGACATACATCGCTCACCCCGGCAAGATGGATGACCTCCACAAACGGTTTCGCGAGCACACGATGAAGCTGTTTGAGAAACACGGCATGAAGAACATCGTTTACTGGACGCCGGTCGACAAGCAGGACACGCTGGTCTACGTCATCGCGCATAAGAACCGCGAAGTGGCGAAAAAATCATGGGACGCGTTCAAAAACGATCCCGAGTGGCAACAGGTTTACAAAGAGTCGCACAAAAACGGGCCGCTCGTCGCGAAGGTCGAATCTCAGTTTCTCAACCCGACCGACTATTCACCAATAAAATAAAACTCGAGCGTTTATGCTTGGCCTAATTTGAGAAATTGAATTGCGAGGTGCTGGGAATGTCCGCGAACCGCTCGGGATCGAATTCCGCGCCGCCGACCCTGGAATGGCGCGGAGAGATTCCGGGTGTCCTGCGGCTTATCGATCAAACTCTCCTGCCGGCGACCTGTCATTGCCTCGACTGCACGACCGTTGAGGAAGTGTGGGAGGCGATTCGCTCGTTGCGAGTCCGTGGGGCGCCGGCCATTGGAGTGGCGGCGGCTTACGGCGTTGTGCTCGGCATACAGTCACTAACGGAAGCCGACCGGAAGACATTCGACCGGAAATTAGCGGACGTCGCAGACTACCTGGCGAAGAGCCGTCCGACGGCGGTCAATCTCTTCTGGTCGCTCGACCGAATGCGACGCCGCGCCGCAAGCAGCCCGACCATTTCCGCGCGTGAAACGATCACGGCATTGCTCGAAGAGGCCCGAACTATCGAACGGGAAGACCGCGCGATGTGCAGCGCCATCGGAAAGCACGGAGCGGCATTGCTGCAGGGAGTGAACGGAGTGCTCACGCATTGTAACGCCGGAGGACTTGCGACAGCCGGCGACGGAACGGCTCTGGCGGTGATATTCGCCGCGGCGGCACGGAACGACAAGCTCCACGTTTATGCGGATGAAACGCGGCCGCTGCTGCAAGGAGCGCGGTTGACCATGTGGGAGTTGATGAATCGCGAAATTCCCTGCACCCTGATTTGCGACTCGACCGCCGCGTGGGTGATGAAGCAGCGACGCGTGCAGGCCGTCGTCACCGGGGCCGACCGCATTACAGCCAATGGGGACGCGGCGAATAAAATCGGGACGTATTCGTTGTCGGTGCTGGCCCGGGCGCACAACATACCATTTTACATCGCCGCTCCGTCGAGCACGTTCGATTTGAGCCTTTCCAGCGGCGACGAGATTCCGATCGAAGAGCGCGCCATTGAGGAAATCACGTGTGCTTTCGGCAAGAGCACCGCACCGCATGGAGCGGAGGCATTCAACCCCGCGTTCGACGTCACCCCCGCCTCGCACATTACCGCAATCATCACCGAGCGGGGAGTGATTCGTCCGGTGAATGCCGCAACCGTCCGTGAAGGGCTGGGACGATGAACTTCGTACTTCTGGGAGATAACCCAGCTGCTCTCCCGCTTTTGCGGGCCGTTTGCGATTCCGAAAGTGACCGGCTGATCGGTGCGGCCCTGATAGGCACGCTGCAAACGGAACTGATACTGCTTGCACCCGAGGCGCGCGTCACTTCCCGCTGGGATGAGTTTCTGACCGATGCCTCCGTGGAGGCGGTCATCGTCGCGGGAAATGATCCCGAAGTGCTCGATGCCGCCCGCCAGTTCGCCGCCGCCGGAAAACCGCTGTTGTTCTTGCCGCAGGCGGCGCACGGCTCGGCGATTCTGTATGAGTTGTCGCTGATCCATGACGATACCGGCGTGCTCCTCTTTCCGGCATTCGCTGCACGCGGTGATCTGGCGGACTCACGATTGAAAGAGCAGATCGTCGAGGGAGCTCTTGGACAAGTGCGCTATCTGGAAATGTCACGGGAGCAGAAAGTCGGCACGGCTGGCAGAACAGTTCTCTCGTCCCATGATGTCGATGAGGCGTTGCTGCGAGACGTTGACCTGCTGCGATATTTGGGAGGAGACTACAACCAGGTAACCGCCTTATACACAGGGGTCAGTGCCGAGGGGATCGCTTCCGCGACGGTGACGCTCGCGGGAAATGATCTGCCGCAGGCCACCTGGACCATGAAAGGGGTTTCGACTCCGTCCCGATGGCAATTGAAGTTCGTCGGTAATCACGGGTCGGCCAACCTGGTTGGGAACGACACCGATTGCGAGGTGCACGTTGAAACGAATGAGAGAGGATCCGGGCAGACCGCCTTCGAGCAAACACAACCTTGTCGACTGCCGACCGGTACCGCAATTTTGGAACGATTCCGAGCCGCTGTGAACTCTGTTTCTCCGTCGCGAGATTGGACCGAGTTGATTCGCGCGATGGAAACAGTCGAGGCGACGCATCGGTCGATCCGCCGGCGGCGCACGATCGATCTCCATTTCGAGAGCACTTCGGAACGGAGTCTGTTCAAAACACAGATGACGGCGATCGGCTGCGGTGTCATTTCGTTTACGTTTTTCGCGGTGATTCTGTTGCTGTTGGCTACGACGCTCTTCGATGTCCGCGGCCGTCAGCAGATAGAGGCGGAGCGCGCGGGGGGAGTCATCGCGGTTAGTGAGTTCGCTCGCGGGACCGCGGAGCCGCTGCCGGAGGGACGCGAGCATCTCAAAGAACTCGCAAAGCGGATGCCGGCGGGACGTTTTACCGTCCTGGTGGAGCAATCGGAGACGGAGCCGGAACTCGATGATCTTCGCCGCGAAGCCGTTGTGGCTGCTCTCAAGGAATTCGGCGTCAGCGATCCGGAGCAGCGGACAGTCAGCGCACCGATCGAAGGACGCTGGTTCGCGACTGCTTTGAAGATCGTGCGGATTGCCATCTTCGCGCCGCTGTTTGTCTACCTGCTGCTGCAGCTGTTGCTATTTCTGACGCGCCCGGCGGCGAATTGAATTCACGATACGATCCCAGAACGAAGTTCAGATCATCTCGCGGATCGGTCCGGCATTTCCCTCGACGAGCGGCGTGGGGCGGCCGCGGGGGTTGACCCAGTGCCCGCCGGGGTCGATGCCGAGATGCTTGAAGACCGTGGCGGCAAGATCCCCCGGACCGACGATCCGCTCCTTGATCGAGGAACCGGTCCGATCGGTTGCGCCGATCGCTTGCCCGTGTCGCAGGCCTCCGCCGGCGATGAGCATCGACATGCACGGTTCCCAGTGGTGACGTCCTGCTTGCTCATTAATCTTCGGCGTGCGGCCGAACTCTCCCAGGACCAGCACCAGAGTGCTGTCAAGCAGGCCGCGATCGGCGAGATCGGCGACGAGATTCGTCACGCCGTGATCGAGGACCGGGAGCATCGGCTTCAATCCTTTCTCGATCCCCTTCCATTGCACGTCGTCCCCATGATGATCCCAGTGTCCCCAGGCATCACTCATGGTGATAAAGGTCACTCCCGCTTCCACAAGCCGGCGTGCGAGGAGTGTTTTCTCTCCCATCGAGTGGCGGCCGTAGCGATCACGGACAGCATCAGGTTCTTGCGACAAGTCGAACGCCCGTTCCGCCGCGCCGCCGAGGACCATTCCGTAGGCTTCCTGCACGTAGCGGTCCTGCATCGCGATTTCGCGCGACGTATCGACGTCACGTCGCAGGCGGTCAAACTCTTGCCGCAGCCGATCGCGATCTTGCAAACGCGAAAGATCGACCCCTTTGGGCATGCCGAACCGGCCCTGAACTTTCATCCCTTCGAGCGGCTCGTATTCGTTGCCGAGATGGCCTGCTCCGTAGACATCGGAGATCATGCTATCAGCCAACGCGACGAACGGCGGCACCCCCGGGCGGTTTGCGCCACGGAACTTCGCTGCCACCGAACCCATCGACGGATATCCGCCGCCATCCTTGCCGTCGTTCGTCCGCCGCGATTTTGGATTGCCCGCTTGAAACGTCACCGGTGTATGGTTACTCGCGGAAGCATCGACCGAGCGGATGAGAGTGAACTTCTCCATCATCGCGGCCTGCTTCGGCAGGTGCTCGCAAACCTGAATTCCCGGCACGGAGGTATCGATCGGCCGAAACGGTCCGCGCACCTCAATGGGGGCATCAGGTTTCATGTCCCACATATCGAGATGGCTTGGTCCGCCGGAGAGCCAGATGAGAATGACCGAGGCGGGAGTCTTCGCGGCGGCATTCGGGGCCGCTTCCGCACGCGATCGAAGCAGTACTGGGAGAGACAACCCGGCGACACCAGCCAGACCTGTTTGCAGAAACCAGCGCCGGCTCCCCGCGCGGAGCAGATCGCCCGCCGGTGGTGCGAAGATGCTGGAACGGGTCGCGAACCGATGGTGCAGACCATGCGCTTGCGGTTTGCAACGCGGCTCGGGTAGAGGAACTAGGTTGTCTTGCTTGCGGCTCGACATTGAGAATATCCACGCATTAGCAACAACAGGCCAGTATATCTTGATGCGTTGGGGAGGGAAAGTGGAAGGTATCTTGGGACGGAGGGAGCTCGAATCGAAGGGACCGAATCGTTGGGGTCAGCGGAGAATCGATTAGGCCATCGGATTGTATTCGTGAAACTTCAATCCAAACGTCTCCGCGACAGCCTGGTTGGTGACTTTGCCCCCGTGCATATTGACCGCCTCTTTCAGTCCCGGCTCCCGGGCACAAGCGGCGGAGAGGCTGAGATTGGCGATCAGGAGTGCATACGGAAACGTCACATTACAAAGCGCGTAGGTACTGGTACGGCCAACCGCACCGGGCATGTTCGTGACGCAGTAATGCACGATTCCGTCGACAATGTAGGTTGGCTTGGAATGGGTCGTTGGGCGGGAGGTCTCGAAGCAGCCCCCCTGGTCGATCGCCACGTCAATGACGACTGCGCCCGGCTTCATCATTTTCAGATCCGCGCGGCTGACGAGGCGCGGCGCGCGGGCTCCAGCAATCAATACTGATCCGATGACGAGATCGGCCCGCATCAATTGCTCGCGGATGTTGTGCCGGTCGCTGTAGAGCGTGTTGACGTTGGCGGGCATGATGTCTTCGAGATATCGCAATCGATCGACGTTCACGTCGAGGATGTTGACGTCGGCCTGAAACCCCGCGGCAATCCGCGCGGCGTTCTGTCCGACAACCCCACCGCCGAGAATCGCAATATGTGCCGGTGCAACTCCCGGCACACCTCCCAACAGAATGCCGCGCCCTTCCTGCGGGCGCTCGAGATACTTGGCCCCTTCCTGGATGCTCATCCGCCCGGCGACTTCGCTCATTGGTGTAAGGCAGGGGAGATCCCCCTTTCGCCCCCGAAGTGTTTCATAAGCGACCGCGGTGACACCGGTCGCGAGCACACCTTTCGTCAGCGATTCGTCGGCCGCAAAATGAAAATAGGTGAAGAGGAGTTGCCCCTGACGCAACATCAGCCATTCGGAAGGTTGCGGCTCTTTGACTTTGATGACAAGTTCGGACCGCTCAAAAATCTCCGCGGCGCTATCGACGATCTCTGCCCCGTTCTCGATGTACAGTTCATCGGGGATGCCACTCCCCATCCCCGCGCCACGTTCGACGAGCACCTTATGCCCGGCCTGGGTCAGCTCCTCGACCCCCACGGGAATAAGGGCGACCCTGTACTCATCCTGTTTGATTTCGCGCGGAACGCCGACGATCATCGTTGCCCCCTCTTTGGTCAGAAAGTTGCAAGGCAGGGCCATTTCATCAGAGGCCTGCTGATCTTGCAAGATGGCTACAGGTGGTTTCAAAACTGGGAGGGCGAGGCTCCCGCCGAGCCGCTGCGACCGAAAGTCTCTCGTTGTGGCGGCTCCGACGGAGCGTCGCCCTCCCAAAGACAAGGTTTTGAAACCACTGCTAGATAAACGGCGAAACAGCCGGGCTTCAGCGATTGCCGAAAACGCACGGTGAATTGCGCGTTAGTAGGCCACGTCGAGCATCAAACCGGAGGCTCCCTCCGTGGGATGCGTATAGGGAAGAATTCGCACACGGGAATCCCCATCCAGATGCCGCTGTGCGACCGACTTTCCGATGACGTAACCCAATGCCGCGCCGAACACGACGTCCGACAGATCGTGGTCCTGTTCATCAATACGGCTCCAGCCGATGAGCCCGGCCAGCGCATAAGCCGGCAGCCCGGCTTCGAGTCCGTAGTATTCATCGAGCACGGCGGCCATGGCAAAGCTGCTCGATGTATGAAAGGACGGAAAGCCAAACTTACCGTCGTTCCATTCATCTGATGGGCGATCAGTATTCGCAATCACTTTCACCGCGACAGTCGCCGCACTATCGAGTATGTACGCGCTGATGAGCGTCCCCATGACGTCATGACCATCTTCATCCTGTTGATGCAGAGTGTAGGCATAGGCACCAAGCAAGACGGGAACCTGCACGACGGGATCTCCGAACCGACCGAGCACCTCCGAGCCTTGCCCCCAGCGTTTGACGTGTTCGGCAACTTCGTCGCGAACTTGTCCGTCAAGTTCTCCCCGCATTGCAAGCGAGCCCCCTAATGCAACTCCCAGAATTGCGGCGTTGTTCCAGTTGGCAATGCCCCGTGCGTCGTCGCGCAAGCGGGGCCAGAGGTCGTGCAGGTCGTCGCGAAAACCGATAGTCCGCTCCGCAGGTACGCAAGCGGAAGACTCTTCTCGCGAAATGAGTGGAGGGGGGGCGTCAGAAAAGAGGCCGGCGGGGAGCGGCTCGGAAGCGGCGACGTGCTCGATTCTCGAGCCCGGGTGGAACGTGACGTCGTCAGCCTCAACCGGGATGATCGGTCCAAGCTCGACATGCATGGTGGGGCGGAGCGAGGTGCCGGAAACTTGCATGATGCGCGATGATTGAGAGGGAGCCGGGGATTCTGCTTTGGCTGTTGTGGCACCGAAGGAGAGGGAGCCGCCGAACTTCACCGGGTTTTTATCGCCTGTTGTCTGGCATCCCGCCAACAGCACCGCCAGAAAACCGGCAAGAATTGCCGGTCCGATAGTCCGGTGAGATCCCTGGAACGCAATCCCGGGTGAATTTGGGCCCGGTGAGCGGCTTAGTTTGCATGGATGGAGGACAAGTCTGTTCACCGGAACAGAATCTCCCTGGTGAAACGCACTTCCACAGTCATCACGTCAGATCAATCGTTCGCTCCGCAGGTGCGCAGTTGCCCGGTGCGCGGGCTGCACCCTTTTATTGATTCGACCATACCATCCGTCATTCACGGATCATTCCATTGAGACCGTGTCAAATCCCGCAGCTTTCCACAACCAACAGGCCCATTTCTTACGATATCAGGCGATCGCCTCCCTGAAGAATCGTTCACCAATTCGATGGAGACTTGTTTTGAAGTCTTGCGATGTCGTGTAAGCCTTCACCTGGGAATCGGGAAATTCCCCGGTTCGGGGGCTGTCCGGTGCGTGAAACCTCTCTATACTGGCAAGGTCATTTCCGCTGTTCGTCCCCAGCCGCGTTTGCGAATCCGGCATTAGAATCATCCAAATACCTTGGAGTCCGGAGTGTCCAAAGAAACAGCAGCGCTGATTCAGTCTCTTGAGAAGAACATCGCGAGCGTCTTATTGGGCAAGCCCGAGCCGGTGAGGCTGGCGGTCGTGGCTCTTTTGGCGGAAGGACACGTGCTGATCGAGGATGCGCCGGGGGTCGGGAAGACTTCCCTGGCAAAGGCCTTGGCGAAGAGTCTCGACTGCGAGTTTACCCGCCTGCAATTCACGCCGGATATGCTCCCCAGCGATATTTTGGGCTCCAGCATGTACCTCCCGAATCTGGGAGAGTTCGAGTTCCGCAAAGGACCGATATTTACTAACATCCTGCTCGCCGATGAGATCAATCGGACAACACCGCGCACACAAAGTGCGCTGTTGGAAGCCATGAGCGAAGGGCAGGTGTCGATCGAAGGGCGGACGTATCCCCTGGAAGCTCCCTTTTTCGTGGTGGCGACTCAAAACCCCCACGAATACGAAGGGACGTATCCGCTTCCCGAAAATCAACTCGATCGATTCATGCTCTGTACGGAGATCGGATATCCGGACCGCAAGACGGAATTGGAGGTGCTCGCAAGCCATCGAAACGGCGAAGCCGTCGATCAATTGAAACCGGCGATCACCGTGAATCAGTTGCACCAGCTTCAAGCAAGCGTGCGTGAGGTGACCGTTGACCCGTCGATTCAGGAATACCTGCTCGACATCGTCGACGCAACCCGCAATCACGAAGAACTTGAGCTTGGTGTGAGCACCCGGGGGGCAATCGTGCTCAGCCGGGCGGTGCAGAGCTTCGCACTTGTCGATGGGCGCGAATTCGCCATCCCCGATGACGTCAAGCGGCTGGCGGTGCCGGTACTGGCACATCGCATCGTCTGCCGCGGATTGGTTCGGGAGGGTCAGCGAGAACGGGCGAAGGACGTTATTCGAAGGATCTTGCAGAGAATCGCCGTGCCAACGTAAAAGTCCGAGGAATACAGATTGGTTTCAGCACGAGCACTCTTCACGGACGAAACATCCATTCATTGGAAGGAAATGCAACATGGACGTTGCTTTGCGGGTCAAATGCCGGGTGTATGCAATATGCGCGGTGGTGCTCTGTGGTCTGATCGCAGGTGAATCGCTCACCGCGGAGGAAAACCCACCGACGCTCGCGATTCAGCCACCTAAGTCCGGCCAATCGACGAAAGAGAAAAAGCGCGACGAACCGGTCACGGCCCGCGCCTACCTTTCTGTCGACAAGCTTCCGCCAGGACAGAGCTGTAAGGTCATCGTGCTAGTCGATGTGCGCGAAGGTTGGCACATCAACCAGAATCCTCCGCAGCCCGAGAACTTGATCCCAACGAAATTCTCGATGAAATCCAAGCTTCGCTCGTCACTTGGCGAGATTGCATATCCGGAAGGAAAGCCGTTCCGTGCTCTCGGCAGTAAGGAACCTCTATTGATCTATGAGAATCAGGTTGCGATTCGAGGTGTCATTTCCGTTCCGGAAGATGCTGCGGGACAAATGGAGGAAATGGAGTTAACACTCGATTACCAGGCATGCAACGATCGCGAGTGCAAGGCTCCCGCGAAGATCAAGTTAGGCGCGAAAATTCCCGTCGCCCGACGGGACGAGACGGTTCGACAAATCAATCAGAATTTGTTTCGCGACGAGAAGCCTTGACCGAGACATCGCCGCGTTCCGCGCGCCATCGATCGACGGTCGTCCACTCCGGGAAAAAGGGGTCGTATGGCTACCACGGCACAGGGCTACGCGGAAAGGCATCTCGTCAAAACAAAAATCATCGCCACGGTCGGGCCGGCCTGCGAGTCGCTAGAGAAGCTCCGCCAGTTAGCTAAGGCGGGGGTCGACATCTTCCGACTCAACTTCGCTCACGGTCCACATGACTGGCTGGTGGGAATTGCCGAATCCATTCGAAAAATTTCAGTCGAACTAAAACGGCCGATCGGCATTTTGGGAGATTTGTCCGGCCCCAAGATTCGGCTCGGGACGCTGCCCGAAGAAGGAATCTGTTGTCAGCAGGGGGGGCGATTCGAATTTGTCCGCACTCCCGATCCGCACGACATCACAAAGCTGACGTGCACCTACGCCCAACTGATCGATGATCTGAAACCGAACGACCGCATCCTGCTGGCAGACGGTATCGTGTCGATGCGCGTCATTGAGAAGCCAGCCAGCAACGATCGGCTGGTGTGCACTGTGGAGCAAGGAGGGCATATTCGCTCCCGGCAAGGTGTGAACGTTCCGGGGGCATCACTCAAGGTTCCTTGCCTGACCCCCAAGGATCTTCAGGATCTGGAATGGGCGGTGCGAAATCGGCTCGATTTCGTCGGTCTCAGCTTTGTCCGCAGCGCCGCAGACATCGAACAGCTCCGCAACGAGATCCGCAAATATAACCCGACATCGCCGCCTTCGATTGTCGCGAAGATCGAGAAGATGGAGGCGGTGACAGACCTTGAGGCAATTCTGCAACAGACCGACGCGGTGATGGTCGCGCGCGGCGACCTGGGAGTGGAAGTCGATATCGCCCATGTGCCGGCGTTGCAAAAGCGAATCGTCAGGGCGTGCAACCAGCATGGCATCCCGGTCATCACCGCCACGCAAATGCTCGACAGCATGCAGACGAACGAACTCCCGACACGCGCCGAAGCCAGCGACGTCGCCAACGCCGTGCTCGACGGCAGCGACGCGGTGATGCTTTCCGGGGAGACTGCAGTCGGCGAACATCCGGTTCTGGCGGTCTCGACAATGAGCCGCATTGCCATCGAGGCCGAACGGTTGGTGCAGCCGGTTCCCTTGGGGGAAAACCGGAGTCGCTCGCGCAATCGAGCGAAGCTGATCACCGAGGCGGTGACACTCGGTGCCGAAGCGGCTGCGGAATACATCGATGCCGACCTCATTGCCGTGGCAACCCGCACGGGAAAAACGGCGCTGGCGGTTTCCAACCAGCGGAGTACCGTACCGATTATGGCACTCAGCGATTGTCCCGAAACGGCCCGCCGAATGTGTCTCTATTGGGGAGTGACTCCCGTCGAAACGGATGCAGTCCTCCGTTCGCCGATCGCGTTGCTGAATTTCGTTGTCGAATGGGGGAAATCGGCCCAGGTGCTCCGCTCCGGCAGCCGGTTCGTTCTCGTCAGCGGCACGCACTGGAACGCCGACACGAAAGATCTGATGCTGGTGCACGTCGTGCCGTAGCGGCAGCTAGCTGTCGAGAGCTGGTGGCGCGATTAGGACTGGGTCGCAGTGCACAACAACGCTTCGGAGAGGCAGAGCTCGCCACTTCGCGCAGTCGTCGATCAGATGCGGCTCATTCGGGCTGTTCGCCGTATTCCCGCGTGATTTCAGCCCTGCCGTGCGGTTATGATGCGTTCGTCCATGTTCCGCATGACCGGAGATACACCATGCCCAGAATGAAAGGCCCCGCCGTATTTCTCGCGCAGTTTCTGCGCGACACCGAACCGTACAACTCCCTGGATGGACTCGCCCGCTGGTTCTCGGATCTGGGTTACAAAGGTTTGCAGATTCCCACGTGGGACGCGCGCACCATCGACCTCGATAAGGCTGCCGAATCGCAGGCGTACTGCGATGACTACCGAGCCCGGCTCGCGACGCTTGGAATGGAGCCGACCGAGTTGACCGGATATCTGCAAGGACAGGTGCTGGCGGTCCATCCTGCCTACGAGGTGATGTTTGAGGCGTTTCATCCACCGGGATTGCGCGGTGAGGCTCGTACCGCCTGGGCCACCGAGCAACTCACGAAAGTCCTCCGTGCATCGGTCCGGATGGGAACAAAATGCGTGCCCGTTCTCTCCGGAGCGTTTGCGTGGCACTTGATGTATCCCTGGCCGCAGCGGCCACCGGGAATTATTGAGGAAGCGTTTCGTGAACTGGCCCGCCGTTGGAGGCCGATCCTTGATCTCGCCCGCGAAAAGGGCCTCACCATCGGCTACGAGCTGCACCCCGGCTCCGATATCTACGATGGCGCGACGTTCGAAATGTTTCTCGATGTAACCGACGATCATCCCGCCGCCTGCATCAACTACGATCCCAGCCATTTCCTGCTGCAGCAGCTCGACTATCTTGACTTCATCCGCCGGTACGGCGACCGGATCAAAGGGTTTCATGTGAAGGATGCCGAATTTCGCCCGTCGGGGCGCGTCGGCGTCTATGGAGGCTATCAACCTTGGACGAAACGGGCTGCCCGGTTCCGCTCTCTAGGGGATGGGCAGGTCGATTTCATGCAGGTCTTCACATTGCTGGCGGAAGCGGGCTACGACGGCTGGGCGGTGCTCGAATGGGAGTGCTGCCTCAAGAGCCCCGAGCAGGGGGCGCGCGAGGGAGCACCCTTCATCGAAAAACACATCATCGAAACAACAAACGTCGCCTTCGACGACTTCGCGGGGGGAAAATCCGATCCGGCGCGCAACCGGCGGATCCTGGGTTTCGAGTCATAAAAGGGGACAGGAGTCAGGGGATGGGATTTTATGGTGCGAGGGTTTGAGGAATAGAACCCTGGAACCGTCCGTCTTCAGGCTGATCGCGGAAACCTGACAGCTCTCTGTCGAACTTGAACATCCAAATTGGCCACTTTGATTTACGGAGCCCATCATGCAACCTTGGAAACGTAAACTTCGCATGGGGATGGTCGGCGGCGGGCAGGGGGCTTTTATCGGCGGGGTGCATCGCATTGCGGCCGCGCTCGACGGCAAGATCGAACTTGTGGCGGGCTGCTTCTCGCGCGATTACGACAACACCCGCGAAACAGGCCGGCAGCTTTATCTCGACGAGTCCCGCTGCTATCGCACTTACGAGGAGATGGCAAAGAACGAGGCAAAGCTCCCCGACGACCGGCGCATTGACTTTGTGTCGATCGTCACGCCGAACCGTTCCCATTTTCCGATCGCGCGGACCTTCCTTGAAGCGGGGTTCCATGTCGTTTGTGACAAGCCGATGACGTGGAGTCTCGATGAAGCGGAGCAACTGGTGAAGCTCGTCGAGAAGTCCGGCCACGTCTTCGCCCTGACGCACAACTACACGGGCCATCCGCTGGTGCGGCATGCACGGCACTTGTTTCAAAGCGGGGCGATGGGAACGCCGCGCAAGGTTATCATCGAGTACCTGCAAGACTTTTTGATGGTCCCGCACGAGAAGCTCGGCCACAAGCAGGCGGCGTGGCGGGTCGATCCGGAGCAATCGGGAGCCGGCGGAACTCTGGGAGACGTCGGTACGCACTGCGTCAACCTGTTGGAATACGTCACCGGAGATCCGATCGTCGAATTGTGTGCCGACAAAAGTACCTTCTTACCCGGCCGCAAGCTCGATGAAGACGTCAACGTGCTGCTCCGCTTTCAGGGGGGAGGCAAAGGGGTGCTCACGATTAGCCAAGTGGCTACCGGTGAGGAGAATGACCTACGTCTGCGGGTCTACGCCAGCGAAGGAGCAATCGTCTGGCATCAGGAAAATCCGAACGAACTGGGACTGCTCCGCTACGGGCAGCCGCGACAGACCCTCACGCGAGGGCACAGCGAATACCTTTCGGAGCCGGCCAACAATTGCACCCGCATTCCGACCGGGCATCCCGAAGGGTATCTGGAAGCCTTCGCGACGATTTACTGCGGCGCGGCGGAAGCCATTCGCAGTCACATCGAAGGCCGGCCGCTTCGCACGGAAGAGTACAACTTCCCGACAGTTTACGATGGACTGCGCGGTATGCGGTTCATTGCCAAAGCTGTTGAATCGTGCGAGAAGGGGTCCGTGTGGGTGAGACTGTGACCGCGAAGCCGCACCCTACTCGGTTTGTTCTCGGTTCGCGCTCGCCGCGGCGGCTGGAACTCCTTTCGCAAATTGTGCCGCGCGGATTGATCGACGTGCTGCCGCCGACGAATTCCGAGGAAGCAGGCTTCGAGAATCTGCACGATTGGCCGGCGATTGAAAGGCGCCTATACGATATTGCCCGGCAAAAGTGCGATGACGTACTCGATCAATGGCGAACGCGAACCTCAGGGCCGGTCACCGCGCCGAATTCAGTGATCGTCACCGCCGACACGATTGTCGTTGTCCGCGACGCGGGCGGGCGGCTGGTGGTGCTCGGCCAGCCGCCGGCCGACGACACCTGGAAAGACACGGTCCGCAATTGGTTTCGCGACTACTACGCCGGACGAACTCACTGGGCGGTCACCGCGGTCTGTGTTGCGCTTCCATCGACAGACGATGTGGAAAGCCGAATAGCGGAACGCGTGGTCCGTTCGGAAGTGACGTTCATATCCGACGTCGAGAGCCGGCTGGAATGGTACCTCGGTACCGAGGAACCTCGCGATAAAGCGGGGGGTTACGCGCTGCAGGGGGCCGGGAGCATTTTCATCTCTCGCGTGGAGGGGAGCCTGTCAAACGTCGTCGGCCTGCCGTTGGCGGAGGTCATGGCGATGCTTGACGAGTTAGGCGTTCACGTGACCGAATCGGCGTAAATGCCGACTTATCACGAATCGAACCACAACCGCTTCGCCGTTTGCCCCAGCACATGACGTTTGGTCTCGGCGTCGAGGCCGAGTTCGTGCGTGAAGATCCGCAGGTGCTGCTCGTAAGTCACCTT
>CAZVJA010000096.1:0-18885 GCA_964626885.1 uncultured Planctomycetaceae bacterium
AAATGGGGCACAACAGCTCGTCGTGACGGCGAAGTACAGCGACGGCAGCACCCGTGATGTCACGCGTCTGTCCGCGTTTCAGTCGAATGAATCCGGGCTGGCGTCCGTTAATGAGGAAGGGCTCGTCAAAGCCAGCACCGTTGTCGGCGATGCCGCCATCATGGCCCGCTACATGGGACACATCGCGGTCAGCAATGTGGTCGTTCCTCGGGCGGAAGAGGTTCCCGCGGAGTTGTATGCCGACCTGCCGCGGGAAAACTTCATCGATCGGAACCTCTGGTCGAAGCTGCAACAACTGCGGATCACTCCCTCCGCGCCGGCATCGGACGAAAAATTCCTGCGGCGCGCCACGTTGGACATCATCGGCCGACTACCGACCGTCGACGAAACTCGCGCGTTCTTGAAAGATTCCGCATCCGATCGGCGTGCGGCGTTGGTCGACCGGCTGCTCGACCAACCAGAATTCGCGGACTTCTGGGCGAATAAGTGGGCCGATCTGCTGCGGCCGAATCCGTATCGAGTGGGGATCAAGGCTGTTCTGAACTACGACGCCTGGATTCGAGATTCGTTTCGCCGGAACAAGCCTTACGACCAGTTCGTGCGCGAGCTGGTGACCGCGCAGGGGAGCACGTTCCGCGACGGAAACGCGACTTTGTTCCGCGATCGCCGCGAGCCGGAAGAACTCGCGACGATTACCAGCCAGTTGTTTCTGGGGATTCGTCTGGAATGCGCGAAATGCCATCATCATCCCTTCGAGGTTTGGGGGCAGGATAATTTCTATGAGTTCGCGGCCTACTTCGCGCAAGTCGGGCGAAAAGGGACCGGGCTCTCACCGCCGATTTCCGGCTCGGAGGAGATGGTTTTCAACGGCAAGAGCGGAACGGTCGCGCATCCGCGCACCGGAGCGGTATTGAATCCCAAGCCGTTGTTCGGCACCGCTCGAGAAATTCAGCCCGGTGAAGATCCCAGGCAGATCCTCGCGGAATGGATGACATCGAGCAAGAACGCGTATTTTGGTCAAGTGATGGCCAACCGAGTCTGGGCGGACTTGATGGGTCGGGGATTGGTGGAACCGGTCGATGACTTGCGGGCCACGAACCCGCCGTCCAATGGTCCGCTGCTCGTGGAATTGGGGAACGACTTCCGGGAATCCGGTTATGACCTGAAAAAGCTCATTCGGCGGATCTGCACTTCGTATGCCTATGGGCTCAGCTCGTTGCCGAACGAGCGCAACATTGCCGACACCCGGAATTACTCGCGGCATTATCGTCAGCGACTGCGGGCCGAATCACTTTTGGATGCCGTGACGATGATCACGGGAATTCCGGAGGAGTTCGAGGCCATGCCGGCGGGTTCGCGAGCGCCGGAAATCTGGACGCACCGCGTCGAATCGTTGTTTCTGGATGCCTTCGGCCGTCCGGACCCAAATCAGGATCCTCCCTGCGAGCGAACCGGTGACACTACCGTCGTGCAGGCGCTGCACCTGATGAATGCGGAAGGAATTTATCAGAAGATCACGAGCGACTCCGGCCGCGCCGCCGCATTGGCAAAATCCGATAAGACCCCTGCCGATCTGGTCGATGATATCTATCTCTCCATCTACTCCCGTTTTCCGACCGACGAAGAACGGACCGTCGCAACCGGCTTGTTCGCGAAAGATGGGGCCAATCGACGTGAGTCTGTCGAGGATTTGATGTGGGCGCTGATGAACACGCCGGAGTTCGTGTTCAAAGATTGATCAATTCGCCACGGATGCAATCCCGGCAACTCAAGCACGGCTCTGTTATGTCGAACCATCGTTTCTCGCCAGCAGATTCTTCCCAGTTCAGAGCCGCGCTGCGCACTCTGTTATGCCTCGTTTTTGCGACAACTTGGAGCACGACCGTCGCCTACGGCGCACCGCCGGACGTCAAGCACCTTTACCCGTCTGGAGCGGCCCGGGGCACCACGTCGCTTATTAATGTCGTCGGGAAGCTGGGAAGCCGCCCGGTCTTTCCCTGGTGCAGCCGTGCGGATGTGACGGTCGATGTTTCGCCCGACGCGGAGAAGATCGAAATCACGACGAAATCAGATGCGCGTCCTGGTCTCTGCTGGATTCGGTTTTACAACGCGGAAGGGGCCTCATCGCTGCGGCCGTTCCTCATCAGCCGGCGTGCGGAGATGCTCGAAGTAGAGCCCAATAACAGCTTGCAGCAGGCTCAGAAGGTTGAATCGACATTCGGACTTGTGAATGGTGCACTCTCCGAATCCCAGGATGTCGACACCTTCGCCGTCGATCTCAAAAAAGGGGAGACGTTGATCGCGGATGTGACGGCCGACAATGTGCTCGGCTCCCCCATGGATGGCATTTTGCAGATCGTCTCGGCTGGTGGAATCGTCCTTGCGCAAAACGATGACGACCGGGAGTTCGATCCGCGCATCGTGTTTAACTCCCCAGCCGAGGGGCGGTACTTCGTGCGGACATTTGCTTTCCCCAAGGGACCGGATGCGTCGATCCGCTTCAGCAATTCGCCGGAGTATGTTTACCGCTTGACGCTGACGACGGGGCCATTCGCCGATTATCCCTGGCCTTTGGCTGTTTCCAGTGGGAACGCGGCTCACGTCGAGCTGCGCGGGTGGAACCTGGGAGACGCGTTCCGTGACGTTCCGATTGCATCATCGGAGCGTGCACAATTCGCGGAGATCTTCGATGACCGTCTGGCGAACGTAGCCTCTCCTCGAATTGTGCCGCATCGTGTGGTTGTTGAACCTGCCTCCGAACAGGCGTCTCGCGTCATCGAGTTGCCGGCATCGGTCTGCGGAACGATCAGCCGGCCGAACGAGAGCGATGAATATCGGTTCGTGGGGACAAAGGGAGAAACGGTGACGTTCGAGGTTCAGTCCCGGGAACTGGGGCTTCCTCTTGATCCACTGCTCACATTAGTCGGCCCGGACGGCAAAAACGTCGCCGAGGTCGATGATGCCAGCTCGGGGGTTGAGGATGCGACGCTGACGCATACGATTCCGGCCGACGGCGAATACCGATTGCGCGTGGAGGATCGTTTCGGCCATGCGGGGGAGCGTTTTGTCTACCTGTTGAATCTCACGCTGCCCCGGCCTGACTTCAAGCTCACTGTCGCCGGCGATATTCACATAATTGCTGCGGACAAGCCGCTCGAAATTGACGTCAATGTACAGCGGCTGAATGGCTTTGCCGAAGATGTGACAATCTCCGCCGTGAATCTTCCCAAGGGGGTCACTTGCAAGCCGGTTGTTTCGCACAAGGACGGAGATTCATCGAAGGCCGTAAAGCTGGTCTTGGAAGCCGCGGCGGATGCCGAACGACCGGGGACATTTCGAATCAACGGCAAGGGATCTCATGCGACGGAGAATGAACGCGAAGCGACGGCGCCGCTTGCTCCCTTCAAAGCCGAGACTGCGGAATTCTGGCTGAACGTCCCTCATCCAAAGCTGCCCAGGCCCCCGGCCGTCGCAAAACGTCCGGGTAAATAACCGACCCGCCGACCGGGTCGTTATGGTCCGCCGCTCACGGAGTTGTTTCCGGCTGTCGGTAAGTTCATGCAACGAACGGTGTCAATTCCCGCGTCAGGCTGACCCCCGTGAACAGCGAGTCGATTTCCGTGAGACTTGCTTCTGGTTGCGCGACTGTTCGAGTTCCGGCCGACAATGACTCGTGCATCACACCTTCTTCGTCGTGTGCGTGACCGAGAATGTGGCCGAATTCGTGTACCAGAACCGAGAGCAAATCCATCCGGCCATCCGCCGCGGTTCCAGCAAGCGCCCGACCCAAGGAGTCGAATTCTGAGTTTTCCCCAGGAGTGGCGTCTAGGAACCAGCCATAGCCCGCCGCGTCGATGTCGAGATAGATCGTCGTGGATGAAGCAACCGCAAGCAGGTTTCCGTTGAGATGCGCCCATTGAATGTTCGTGTGGGCAAGCTGGTTGCGCACAGCTTCGGTAGAGGATGTGCTGGTCGTCGTGAGCCAATACGACTCCGCGGCCGACACGAGATCGCTCAACGATCCGCCACCGGTTTGCAAAATCGTTGTGGGGATCGCCGCAGCCTGATCCGCGATCAAAGGGCTGCCCGCGACGTAGGTGATGTTCAGCTTCGGACGATTTGCGGCAGTGGCAACTTCTCGAGAATTGACGTCGAAGCCATTGCTGTTTGAGTAGTCCTGTAAGATTACCCCATGGTTCGCTGTGGGATTATTGATCCACGATTGGACCATCGCGATCCCGGCGGAATTCAGGGTGATCGTCAGCGTTCCCGTCGAAGTGGGGGTCACGCTGGCCAGGACCGTGGTGCCGCGATCGCCGGACCCCTGCGCGCCGCCGGTGCTCCAATTCACGCCGTTGGCCGCCTGATTCCAGGTCACTTGTGACTCGATCCAGGGACGAAGCACTTCATACAGCTCGTATGTCTCCGTCGAGGAATTCGTTGCGAGCAGCGTAATGCTTGCCGACTGCACCGTGCTCCCTGGTGCGATGGAACTGGTGTCCCAGCGATAGAGCGTCGACAAATCGGGAGAACCGTCCGTCTCCAGGTTGGTCACGGATCCGCTGTTAAGGTTGACATTGTCGCCGCGGATCGTGGCATCCGTCGTACCGGTATAGCCGTTAAGGCCGTCCTGGAACGAGACCGTCACCGGTGTCGGGTTTGGCGGCGTGATCGTGATCGTCACCGTGGCGAGGTTGCCTTCCACCGTGCCGTCGAAGGCACGGTAAGTAAAGCTGTCGCTGGTGGCCGAGTCGCCGTTGTGCGTGTAGCTGAAGGTGCCGTTGGCATTCAGTGTGAACGAGGATGCATGCGCCGGGCCGGTGACAAGCACGGCGGTCAACGAATTATTCTCCGGATCGGTATCGTTGGCGAGAACGCCATTGTCGTTGGTCCCGCCGACGCTTCCGTTGGCATCATTCGCATTGAGGGTCGTCCCCTTAGTGACGGAACGCGAGTCGTCGGCGGCGACCGGCGGATCGTTGACTGCTATGACATTGATCGTTCGCGAGGCGTTCGCACTTTGTGTTCCGTCGCTGACGGAGAAGGTGATTGTTCGGCTTGTGGTGCTGGGGTTCTCGCTGGTGTTTGTGTAAGTGATGGAGCGGAGCGCCGCCTGGTAGTTCGCGATGCTCGACGAGCCGGTGAGCGTCAGGACGCCCGTAGTGGCGTTGAAGGTGCCGCTAATTCCGTTTTGGTTGACGAATCCCAGCACATCCTGACCGGAAGCAAAGCCGCCGGTGATTGCCACCGTGGCTCCCGTGAGATTGGTACTGTCGGGGTCCGAGGTCGTCAGGCCGGAGTCGATGGCTGTCGCCGCGTCGTTTTCGGTATAGGCCAGCGCGGACGGAGTTGTCGTGATGGAAGGGGGCTGCGTGACGACGGGATTGATCGTGATCGTCACGGTCGCCAGGTTGCCCTGGCTGTTCCCATCGAACGCCCGGTAGGTGAAGGTGTCGCTGGTGGCGGAGTCGCCGTTGTGCGTGTAGGTGAACGTGCCGTTGGAGTTCAAAGTGAACGACGATGCATGTGTGGGGCCGCCGACCAGAACGGCGGTCAGCGGATTGTTTTCCAGATCGGTATCGTTGACGAGAACGCTATTGTCGTTGGTCCCGCCGACCGTGCCGTTCGCGTCATTGGCATTGAGAGTTGTTCCGGCGGTGATGCTGTACGATTCGTTGTTTGCTACTGGGGGATTATTGGTTGGTGTATTGCTCTGTGTGTATGTGATGGTCAATGCCGGACGTCGCGAGATTGTCGCTACTTCGCTAGAGCTGAATGCCAATGCATCGCCATGGACATAATTCTCGATTGCCAAACCGAAGTTCGTGCTCGCATTGTTGATCCAGGATTGCAGTACGGCGATTCCGGCGCTGTTTAGCGTGAACGTGACGCTGCCGCCTGATGTGGAAATCAGGCTACCCAGAATGGTTGAGGCCCGGTCCGCGGCCCCCTGTGCGCCCGCCGTGCCCCAGTTCGCTCCCGTTGCGGCCTGATTCCACGTTGCTTGCGATTCCGACCACGAACGCAGCAGCTGATAGATCTCGAACGTTTGGGCAGACGTGTTGGTGATGTAAAGTCTGAGAGTCGCCGACGTCACCGTGCTGTTGGCGGGAATCGAACTCAGATCCCAACGGATTAGTGTTGCAATATCCGGCGAGCCGTCAACCTTCAACTCCGTGGTCGCCCCGTAGTTGGTCGTCGGGCTGCCGGAACGGATTTGAGTATCTGTCGTGCCGGCATATCCGTTGACGCCGTCCTGGAACGAAACCGTCACCGAGGTGCTGCTTGCGGCGGCGATCGAGATGGTCACCGTTGCGAGGTTGCCCTGATCGGTTCCGTCATACGCCTTGTAAGTGAAGCTGTCGCTGGTGGCGGAGTCGCCGTTATGCGTATACGTGAATGTTCCGTTGGAGTTGAGCGTCAATGAGCCATGCGCCGGGCCGCTGACGAGGATCGCCGTCAGTGAGTTTCCGTCGGCATCCGTGTCATTGACCAATACACCGTTGTTGTTCGTACCGACGATTGTTCCGTTGGCGTCGTTGGCATTGAGCGTTCCCCCATTGATCATGCTGTATGCATCATCGATCGCCACGGGAGGAGTGTTCAGCAATTGAGTGATGGCAATATGGACGGTAGCCACGTTGCTCCACGACGTCCCGTCCCAAGTGTGGTAGGTGAACGTGTCGCTCGTTGCAAGATCGCCGTTGTGGGTGTAAGTGAATGTTCCATTTGCGTTGAACACGAGGCTTCCATGCAGCGGGCCCGCAATCGTCTCAGTGGTCAATAAATCCCCCTCTACGTCCGTATCGTTCACCAGAACTCCCGATCGGAATCGGAGCCGGGCAGTAGCCAAGTCGCTCGATCCGGCGGAAATCAGCACAAGTTCATTGTTGAACGGGTCTTTTGTGGAGGAAACATTGCTGTACGAAGTACCGTCCATCAGCACCTGCTCGGCGCCAACGGTGATTGACGTTCCATCGTCAAGCAATTGCCGATACATGATCGGGCCGCTGCTGTCGGAATTTCGGTAGGCGAAAATCAGTTCGTTGGTCGATGCGCGAACGGAGATAGTCGGACGAGTTCCACCGGAATCAATCGCATAGGGTTGGTCCCACGTCCCGTCGGGACGACGCACCAGGAGAATCAGACGAGGATAGCCCGATGTGTCGTAGCTGGTCTTCGCCGCGACATACAGCGTTCCGTCCGCCTTGACCTCCAAGTTCATATGATCGTCAGCAAACCCACTTCCGACGTCCAGCGCGAATTGGGATGCGGGGATTTCATCGGCTGACCAGTCCGCGGGGTCGGCGCCATCCACGTGCGTCCGAAAACCGAACCTTTTCGTATTCTGGTTCGACCAGAAGACGCCGATCTTCCCCGGCATGGCCACAACGGCCGCGATATCGTCACCGTAGATTCCGGTTGCGAGGACGATCTCCGAACTCCACGAACTGTAGTCTCCATCGCTGTAACGAACACGGATTTCTCCGGAAGCTTCGTAGGCGACCCACATCCGGCCGGTGGAGTCAACATCGAGCGTAATTGTCTCAATGCTTGCGGAATTGGGGATGGTCGTGATGTTTGGCTGCTGTGACCAGTACTCATACGTGGACGTTGTATTATTGAATTCAATCGACCGCAGAGAGATTCCGGTTGACGACGTCTGCATCAAGATGTGGGCGACGCCATTGATCGACCGCACGTCGGCCTTTGTGGACGTACTGGAAGAAAGCTGCAGCACCTGGGTCCAGTTTGAGCCGTCCAGCCGCCAGACGTATGTCCCGGAGTTATCGGCGAACACCGACCACCAGTTGCCGTTATGGCTCCAGACCTTTGATTGCGGCTTTTCCCCGGTGCTGCCCGATACGGTGACCGGATTGAGTTGCTCGACTTGGTTGGCCGAAGTGGTGACCGCCAGAACGCCGCCGGCACTTACGGTGTAGTTGTCGTCGTTGGCCGTAGGGGACGTTCCTGAAAGCAGGACGCGTTCCTCGAAGACTTCGCAGGGAACGCTCACCGGCGAGACTCTCGCCTTTCGAGCTTTCCGCTTCGAAATCACACCACGGTAGGGTGTGCTCGCGAGCTCCCGCATCAACCAGCGTTTCAACACCGTCTGGAATCTCACCATGAACTTCCCCGAAGTTGTAGGCCTGGGCACCTGAGTGCCGGTCAAAAGGTGTCGTTCCTTGACGTGCCGATTTGCAACTCACCAACAGTGACCTCTCCAAGAGGCCTTCCAGATCGCCCGCACTTGCTGGTTGCTGCTTAAAGTCCCTCTTTCGTAGAGGCTAAAAATGGGTTGGTAGCGGTGTCTAGCACGATTCAGTCGAATAGAGAAATTGGATGATTCTGCGTGGATGATACGAAGTTGAGCGACATGTTGCAATTTCGCAACGGATTTTGTAATTTAAAAAGTCATTGATATTAATGGACTTCCGTCTTTTGCCGTCCCTTTCGTTCAGAAGTCCTATAGTCACGCAGACTCACCAGTTGCCCTATTTGCACGGTTGGGTGGTGAGCGCATTTGGGGGCTCGGTTGATGTCTGGAATCCGTGCGACTGAGCAATTCACCTAGCGCGCGGGGTCCACCGTGCGCGGTTGGCATCAAGCCGAGCGGACTGCGTCTTCGGCAGGAGCAGCAGCCCCATGCAGCAGCACGCCACCGGTTGCCGTTGGAAAATTTCTCAGCGGCTCAGGCCGAGAACTCTCACGGCTCACTATTGTCCGGCGTCATGTGGGAACAGGGATTGAGCAGATCCGCGGAGACTGGTATTTTTCCTCGCTCCAACTCCCCGTCGAAACGCTGACCGTGTGGGATTCGAGAGAGATTCCATCCACGAATCTCGACGTCGCCGTCTCGTGCTTGGCGTCGTCGGAACGCGACATCATCATGCCAGATCTCACTCAGCAACGAATTCCAAAACCTGTTGCCCATGAGCTCTCACCGGAAAAGGGAGCGGGGGATTCAGGAATTCGCGCAGAGGGTTTGGCAGGTCTCAGAGGCTTCGACCATCTAGAGATGAATCCGGTTGAATCCGGTTCCCCCTCTCGCGAGGAAAACGCAAAACGACTCGCATCCGCTGCGATCGTGGGAACCTGTCGCGGCGAGAAGATTATTGACCGCGGTCCATTTCACATTGCATTCGCCATTCAACGGTATTTTGAGTTCGGCGGCCTGCAGCGCTCGATGCTGCGAGTGGCAAAAGCTTGTGCCGCTCGGGGGCATCGCATCACCGTGCTGACGAACGAATGGAAGGGCTCGGTTCCAGACGGAATTGAGGTGCGTCTCCTGGGCACTCGGGCGCTCACGAATCATGGCGCCGCGAAACGCTTTAGCCAGGCCGTGCGCCGGTGTATCCGTTCGGAGTTTTTCGATTGTGTTGTGGGCTATAGCCGCATGCAGCGTCTCGATGTCTATTGGTGTGGAGATCCCTGCCTGGACGATGCCATGGATCACAAGTGGCCCGGGTTTCTGCGTTGGCTGCCGCGCTACTATACCTATCTGAAACTTGAACGAGCGGTCATGCGGTGCGGTGGAACGACCGAACTTCTTGTGCTTTGTCCGCAGGAGCGAGACCGGCTTGCCCGCAGATACCGCACCGAACCGTCGCGAATGCACCTCCTGCCGCCTGGAATTGACCCTCGACGGCTTGCAGTCGAAAGCAGCGATTCTGAAATTCGAGCCGAAGTTCGTTCCGAGCTGGGGATCACAGCCGATTCGTTCGTTGCACTAACCGTGGGTTCCAGCTTTCGTACGAAAGGGGTGGACCGGTCGATCCGCGCTTTGGCTCAGCTTCCGGCAGACTTACGCCGCAAATCTGCATTGGTGGTCGTGGGGATGGGTGAGCCGGCTTCGTTTCAGAAATTGGCCCGCAAGTTGGGAATCGCCGATCGGATTTACTTCGCGGGTGGACGACATGACGTGGCGAAGTTTTACCATGCCGCGGATCTGCTGCTGCATCCTGCCAGAACGGAGACGGCTGGTCATGCAATTCTCGAAGCGATGATGTGCGGAACTCCGGTAATTGTGACGGCCAACTGCGGATACGCCTTTCACGTCGAAAGTTCGCAAGCCGGCCTCGTCTGTCCGATGCCGTTCTCGCAGCAGGTGCTATCCCAGCTTGTCGAGACCGCCACGAGCCCGGATCTTCGTCGCCTCTGGAAAGAGCGCGCACAACAATACTGCGCCACAACGAACATGGTCGGAATGATCGACCACGCCGTCGAAACGATCCTCGCGCGTGCCGCGAAAAACAAGCGAGATCGATCAGCAGGGACAACCGGTTGAAACGTATTTTCCATGCCGTTCCGCGCGTTGCTCGTCGCCGCGGAGTAATCCGACACCTGGATGTTTCCTGAAACGAGAGCCAGCGTGTCCACAACCCCCTCCCCGGCAATCAGTCAATCTGGCGGATGCGAATCGCCATTCATGACGGCGGTGGAACTGGAACGTTGCGATCGCACATTCGATGGGCGGTTCCGCATCCTGCTCGACATTGCAGGCAAATCCCACGAGTTTCAGGCGTGCGAGTCCTTGCGGATCATTCCCGGTATGCGCCTGGTTTGTCGAGGAATTTGGCAAGGGGAGCGCGTTGTTGCGAAGATTTTCTTGCCTCAACGCGGCTTACAAAGGCGAATCGACCGCGAGGTCACGGGGATCAAGGCGCTCGCGGCTGCGGGAGTACCCGTCCCCCGCCTGATGGGCACCGGTTCGCTCTCTGGCGATGGGCGTATGCGGGTGCTCCTGTTCGAGGAGATTTGCGAAATTGTCAGCCTCCGTGACGAGATCAAAGCACGTCGCAATGGCGAAGAAAAACTCCCCTTGCTGAAGCGGGCTGTCGAGCTGGTCGCCAGGCAGCACAACGCCGGGATCATGCAGACCGATTTGCATCTCGATAATTTTCTGCTTCAAGGAGAAAAACTGTTCGCCCTCGATGGAGGAACCGTTGTTCCAGTGCGCGGGCAGGGAAAGTTTAAGTCCGATGAAGGGCTTCAAAACATCGCCTTGCTGCTGGCACAACTTCCCATTTCGGCCGATCGGCATATCCCCAGCCTCTACGATGTATACGTTGCAGTGCGTGGGACTGTCTGGGATGCCAGGGATTTGGAATTGCTGCGGAAGCATGTACGAAGGCTGCGAGACCGTCGCCTTCAAATCATCCTTCGAAAAACAAGCCGCGAGTGCACGGACTATTTTGTAGTCCGAAGGAATGGCGCTTCCGCGATTTGTCGCAGAGAGTTCGATTCCGCCGAAATGCGCCGATTCCTCGACGATCCTGACAAGGCGATGCAGAGCGGCCGGATGTTGAAAAACGGTCGGTCAACGACTGTGGTTGCCTGTTCGTTGGGTGGACACGAACTCGTCGTCAAACGATACAATTTTCACACGGTGCGACGAGTGTTGCGTTATCTGTTTCGTCCGACACAAGGATTTCGCTCCTGGAAAAATTCCGTTCTGTTGGAGGCTCTGGGCATTCCCCATGCGCGTGGGATTGCGTATTTGGAACGCCGAATCGGACCGGTCAAACGTTCCGCCTATTTCGTTTCCGAAAGAGTTGAAGGTGTGGACGCCAGAACGCTGTTTTCGAATGGCAGCGCACATGGTTCCCTGGGGCATCAGCAATGGAGCCCCATTCATCAACTGGTCAGCGATGTGGAATCCACCACTCACGGTATCATGGAGTTGTTGGAATCTCTCACGGCTGCCCGATTGAGCCACGGAGATTTAAAGGGAACGAACATCATTTTTCATGAGGGAGTGCCGACGCTCATCGATCTGGACGGCATGCGGCGGCATCGGATGCCGAACAGTCTGCATCAGGCGACTCGACGCGATGCGCTACGTCTGCTGCAAAACTTCGCGCTGAGCTCGCCCCACTATCGAAGGCTCGCCGGGGCCGCGGGTGAGAAACTCGGAAAAAAAACGCACGGCACGCCGGCGGAACAATTCCCGCAGAGGATTCGTCATCGTGAAATGATACTTAAATATCGCATCGACTCTCCTGTTCCGCTGATGTCGCGGCATATGCTGGATATCCTCTTGAACAGCGCTTCGCCGAGCGGCGAATGTACGGAGATCTTAAAGACCGATCTGCGGCGATCGATTTTTCGGGTGGTCGTCGGCGATACGACCATGGTCGTCAAAGCCTTTCCCTTCGCGCGGCTCAAGGACAAATGGCGCTGGAAGCGTTATGCCGCGGCGGAATCCGACAACGCATTTCAGGCAAGGACACGCGGGATTCCGACACCGGAGTATTACGGATTGTTTCAAATTCGTCGCCGAGGGCTGGTCAGCAATTGCGGCGTGGTGATGGAAGACCTGAAGGATTTCCATTCCGTCGATCAGCTTTCGCAAGCGAATGAGCAGGATTTGCTGCTGGCAGTCCCCATGCTCGTCGAGTTGTTTGAAGCGGGGGTGAATCACATGGACCCGTCCCCCTTTAACCTGCTGTTGCACCGTCAATCGGGCCGCCGCGTCATCCTCGATTGGCAGTACGCGAGCTTCACCACGCGCCGCAATGCGGCGCAGCTTGTGCTGCAGGGAAGTCACTTTCTGCGATATGCCAACGTTTCGCCGGGAACCTCCCTTTGGGAGCGATTTGTGCGGGAGCTTTATCAGGCCGGATCGCCCGGCTTGTCGGCGGATGAGTTCCGGGAAGCGGTTCAAGCCTCCCAGGGAATCCGACTGCGGCCGCGTGAGCGAACTCGATTCGTGGAGCGGGGACTGCGTGCGGCTTGAGCTGCCCGTTCCATTGTTCCAGTTTCCCGGGTGTTTTCGACGTTCATGGCAGACCGTCTTTCCTCCACCTGTTTTCTCGTGCCGTTCGCGGTGGTGTCGGAGTCTTTCCGGCGAATTCAACTGGTCTTGTCGGAAAATCGGCCGTTCACTATTCTCCGCGTCCTTAAACGGCCCCTTTGAACAATTCGCGCTGCCTCTTCTGCCTAAAGTCCCACTGGGCAGGTGGCAAAGATTTTTATTTTGTCGTTCACGGCGTCTGATTTTGAGGCGTAAGGCTGCGTCCTGCACAGCTTCAGATACGAAGAACAGAACGGATACCTTTTCATGGTTAACCAGAAAGCTCGTGGCAATCACGAACCCGGACGTGAAGGGGATGTGAGCTATTCGTACTCGTTGGAGCGATTCTCCAAAGAGCAAGTGGCCCACGATTATCCCTCGCAATACCGCAACACGGCCCGCGACCGGCGGGAGATCCGTGGGATTCAGAAGTCGCTTGTCGGAGTGCCGGCGGGAGCGCATGTTCTGGATCTTCCCTGCGGTTCCGGACGGCTCATGGAATTGCTTCTCGCCGCGGGCTACAAGTTGACCTGTGCCGATTCGTCTCCCAGCATGGTCGAGCTTGCGCAACAACGCTGGAACGAAATCAAAGCCTCGTCCAGTCACAATCTTTCACAACCACGGTTTTTCGTCGGCAACGTGCTGAACACCGGTTTCGCGGACAACGAATTCGACGCGGTGATCTGCAATCGCTTGTTTCACCATTTCGCCGCGAGTGAGACCCGCGTGCAGGCGCTCAATGAGTTTGCGCGGATCTCCAAAGGACCGATTGCCGTTTCGTTCTTCAATTCGTTTTCGCTCGATGCCATCCGCTTTCGCTTGAAGCATTGGCTGCGCGGCAAACCGCCGAAGGATCGTATTCCGATTCCCATGAACACGTTTATCAACGATTTCCACCAGGCCGGGTTGGAAGTCGTCCGGACGATTCCGCTTGTCTGGGGAATCTCGCCGATGTGGTATGTGGTCGGTTGCCGGTCTCAGGCCGCCTCTCAATCATCGCGCAGAGCTGCCTGAAAAACGACGTAACAGTGATCGATCAGGTCCGCTACAGTTAAGACTGCTGAGGGTGGTTTCAAAACGATACCATTGGGAGGGCGACACTCCTGTGGAGCCGCCACAACGAGAGACTTTCGGTCGCAGCGGCTCGGCGGGAGCCTCGCCCTCCCTGTTTTGAAACCACCTGTAAGCAGTCCGAGTCCGTCAGTCACTTGCAGTCCGGAGAAAATCGCCCGATGTCCCGCTGGATGTCACTCTCGCAGACGCTCATCGGTTCGGAACCGGCTGCGGAGATTTTGCGTCTCAACAGGATCTTTGGTCTCGACGATATTTTTCGCATCGCGGCCAGCGCGACCAGCCGGCACAAGGGGCGGGGTGTTTGTCCCATCGAATTGAAAGCGGCCGACGGTTCCCACTTCGTCACGTATTTCAAGTTGAACTGGGGAAGGCCGCGGTTATGGCCTCGCATGTCCGATATCAAGACCGGCCAAGCCATGCAAAGTCTGGTATTGCGCGAATGGCGGGGGTTGGAGCAGGCTGAACGGCATGGCTTCCATGTTCCGGAGCGTTTGGGATTGTTTGAGGAGGGTCTGATCAATCGCCGGGCGGCGATCATCATTCGCGCTGTTCCGCCCAAGTATAGCCTGTCGGAATTGATTCGAAATAAAGATTGGCTTCAACGTCCGGAAGAAGAGCGGAATTGTCTGGTCGATCAGGCGCGAGAAGTGCTGCAACGAATCGACGCGGCCGGGCTTGCCTGGCGGGGAGCCTCCACACGCCACATCTTTCCGGATCGTCAGCCGGACGGAACCTGGAAAATGTGGCTTATCGACTGCGAGGGAATCCACTCTCGTAATTCGCGAACAAAGTCCCGCGATCTGGCGCGATTCGACCGGACGCTCAAGACCGATCATCTCAAGCGGTCTCAGAAGCTAGGCGAACCTCGTAAGCCTGAGGTCGAACGAATCGCAGCTTAGTCGAAGTGCGCCGCTGCCCCGCACTGCTCGATGGCCAAGGTATGGCATCGCAAGGCGTCCCATAACCCTCCGGCAAGGATGTTCCGCGCTGCAAGCACTACATCCCCCAACCCGAGACTGATAGAATTTCGAAAGAGAAGTCGCGCGGTTGTTGCAACGCATGCCGGCGCGAGACGAAATTCGATCACACGGGAAGAATCGTGCCCCAGGTTGCACTCATTACCGGTATTACCGGGCAGGACGGCTGGTATCTCGCGGAACTGCTGTTGCCGCGCGGATACGACGTCCACGGAATTGTGACGGCGGAGTCCCGGGCTCTGGCGCCGCGCGGGGTGTCGCTGCATCGGGCCGACCTTGGGGAAGGGGTCAATTTTGGACGTATTCTGGACGCGGTTCAGCCGACCGAAGTTTACAACCTCGGTGCATTCAGCAGGGTCAGCATGTCTTTCGAACTGCCGTTGCACACCGCGAATGTGACCGGCTTGGGAGCGCTGCGACTGCTCGAAGCGGTCCGGGAATTTGAGCACCGGTCCGGTCGGCAAGTTCGTTTCTATCAGGCATCGTCCAGCGAAATGTACGGCCAGGTTGCCGAATCTCCTCAGACGGAAACAACGAGATTTCATCCACGGAGTCCGTATGCGTGCGCGAAGCTGTTTGCGCATGCACAGACCGTAAACTACCGTGAGGCCTACGGAATGTATGCCTGCAACGGCATCTTGTTCAATCATGAGTCGCCGCGGCGCGGGGAGCAATTCGTCACGCGTAAAATCTCCCGCGCGGCGGGAAGGATCAAAGTCGGCCTGCAAGAGAAATTGCAGCTGGGAAATTTGAGTGTGCGGCGCGATTGGGGTTACGCCGGCGATTATGTCGAAGCGATGTGGCTGATGCTGCAACAGGACGCCCCGGACGATTACGTCATCGCGACGGGAGAAACGCATTCGGTCCAGGACTTTGTCAGCGAGGTGTTCGACTTTTTGGGTCTCGATTGGCGGGAACATGTCGAAATCGATCGCTCGTTGTTTCGTCCGTCGGATGTTGACGAAGTCCGCGGAGACGCATCGAAGGCACGGCGGGTTCTCGGCTGGGAGCCGCGCGTGGGGTTTCGCGACTTGTGCCGCATGTTGGCCGAGCATGATTTGCAATTAGCCAAGAGAGAGAAGCAAGGACGGGTGCAGAGTGATTTCGTGGAATAGCGAAGTTTGATTCGCGGTTCTTGAACGGAGTTAGCGCAGTGAGTTTTGGCATCAAGAGCCGAGCTTGCGAGAAGAGAATACCGAGAATCCATGATTGATGATCCGAAAACACCTGCTCCGGAACGAGCGAATATTCTGTTCCGAGCATCGGCCGTACTCGCAGCGATCTTCTGCGTCACGGTTCTTGCGCTGATCGCCGCGATGGGGGGCGGGGGTGGTTCGCCGGTGGCTAAGTTCCTCAATGAGAATGGAGGGACCATCATTTCCGTGGAGGTGGCAGCGACCCTGTTCTGTGCCGTCGGCGCAATGACCCTTGATCGCCGGCGAACGCTGCGAGCGGGCGAGCACACGATACAAGATGCCGCGGATCAGTCGGGAGCGTCCGATATCGATGCCTCATCGAAATGACACAACGAATTGATGCACGCTGCGGCGAATTTAAGAATGAAATATGAGGTGGCTTCAAAACTCTGTTCTCGGGAGGGCGACGTTCCGTCGGAGCCGCCACAACCAGAGACTTTCGGACACAGCGGCTCGGCGGACCACCCTCCGGGCGGTGCCCCCTCGCCCTCCCGGTTTTGAAACCACCCGTAGTTCTGTTGAAGGCAACATGACATGACGTTATCGGCCAAGCGGGAAATCGAGCAGCTGCGCGAGGAAATCGACCGCCACAATCGGTTGTACTACGTCGAAGCGCGGCCGGAGATCAGCGACCGTGAATTCGACCGGCTGATGGCCCGTCTCCAGGAGCTGGAGCGCGAACACCCGGAGTTGGATTCCCCGGACAGCCCGACGAAAAAAGTCGGCGGCGCTCCGATCGAAGGGTTTGACAGCGTACCGCATCGCATCAAGATGCTCTCGATCGACAACGTTTACGATGAAGAGGCGCTGCTGGAGTTCGATACGCGCATCCGCAAGCTCGTCGATGAGGAATCGGTCGAATACACCGTGGAATACAAAATCGACGGCGTCGCCATCGCGCTGATCTACGAACAGGGGAAACTGGTGCAGGCACTCACCCGCGGCGACGGGTCGGTGGGGGACGACATCACCAGCAATGCGCGAACGGTCGGCGGTGTTCCGCTGAAGTTGCATACCAAGCATCCCCCGGCCCTACTCGAAGTGCGCGGCGAAGCGTACATCAGCAACACCGATTTCGCGCACTTGCGGGCCCAACAGGAAAAGAAAGGAGAAGAGCCGTTCGCGAATCCACGGAATACGGCCGCCGGGGCCCTCAAATTGCTGGACCCCAAACTCTGTGCCGCCCGGAAGTTACGGTTTTTGGCACATGGGAATGGGGCCGTGGAGGGGCTGGCGCTGAAATCCCACATTCAGTTTCTGGATGCGGTTCGTGACATGGGGATTCCGGTCACGCCGAAGGTGCGCGCACTTCCGACGATCGAATCGGCTCGCGATTATGCTCACGAATTGGCCGAAGAGGTCCATGAACTCGAGTTTGAAGTCGACGGAATTGTGGTCAAGGTTAACGACTATGAGCAACGCGCGCAGATGGGGCAGACCAGCAAAAGCCCGCGCTGGGTTATCGCGTACAAATGGGAAAAGTACGAAGCGGTCACGCAGATCGAGGAAATTCACGTGCAGGTTGGCAAGACCGGCACGCTAACGCCCGTGGCCTATTTGAAGCCGGTGGAAATCGCCGGGACGACTGTTTCCCGGGCAAGCTTGCACAACCAGGATGAGATCGAACGGCTGGAAGTGAAGATCGGAGATTGGGTCGTCGTTGAGAAAGCGGGGAAGATCATTCCACACGTGCTCCGTGTCGAGGAGCATCGTCGCGACGGGAGTGAGCGGGCGTTTCACTTCCCGCGGAAATGTCCCGAGTGCAAGAGCGAAGTGATTCGCGATGAAGGGGGAGTTTATATCCGTTGTCCGAATCCCGACTGTCCCGCGCAATTGAGAGAAAGCGTTCGGTACTTTGCGTCACGCAGTGCGATGGATATTGAGGGGCTGGGAATCAAACTGGTCGAGCAGCTTGTCGATTCGGGCATGGTGACGAGCCTCCCCGATATTTACCAACTGACGGAGCGCCGCGACGATCTCTTACAGCTCGAGCGCATGGGAGAGAAATCGGCCGACAATCTGCTGGAGGGGATTGAGACTTCGAAAACACGTCCTTTGTGGAGGCTCATCACGGGACTGAATATCCGCCACGTCGGCACCCGGAATGCGCAGGTTCTTGCGGACCGGTTTGGAACGCTGGACGAGATCATCGAACAGTCCGAGGAGTCGCTCGCCGAGGTGGATGAAATTGGCCCGGTCATCGCCCGTTCGGTGCATGCCTTCTTTCATTCCGCTGCTGGTCGCCGGATCGTGGACCAGTTTCGTGAACAGGGGTTGAATTTTGGGTCACCGGTTTCCACAAAGGGGACTGCGAAAAACACCGGCAAGCTGGCCGGAAAATCGGTGGTGGTTACGGGAACCCTGGTTCGTTTCTCCCGGGAGCAGATCAAAGAACTGATCCACAATCACGGGGGAAAACCGTCCTCAAGTGTTTCCAAGAAAACAGATTACGTCGTTGCCGGGGAGAAGGCCGGCAGCAAGCTGGACAACGCCAGAAAGTTCGGCATCCCCGTTCTGACGGAAGACGAGTTCATGACAATGATCGGAGCGGCTGAATAGATCGACCCATGTTGGCTTGATTATCTATTTTGACGTGGTCAGCATGGATATTGTCCGAGTCGATGGGGAGGAAAATGGTTTCCTTCCTCGGCTCCATAGTGGAGGACTTACCATGAGACGCTTGTTACTTCTACTGGCTGTCGGGGCGATGTTGCTTGTCCCGGCTGTCCAGGCGGAAGCGGGGCACCGCTGTTGCGGCCACCGCGTCCGTTCGAAATGTTGTCGTCCGGTCATCCGTTCCGACGCTCGTGCAACTCGCCGAACGCGGCACATCGGGAATTCT
>CAZVJA010000097.1:0-18666 GCA_964626885.1 uncultured Planctomycetaceae bacterium
AGCGGTCGGGGGTGCTGGCGATGTTCGGGAGTCTTGTGGCGATTGTGGCCTATCTGTGGTTCCGGTTTGATTACGTGACGTTCGGCTTGGCGACGATTACAGCTGTCGTGCATGACATCCTGTTGTGTCTGGGCATGATCGCGGTCGGCGCGTATCTCAGCCGCATCCCGGGAATCGGTTCGGCTCTCGGCTTGGAAGACTTCAAGATCAATATGGAAATCGTTGCCGCATTCATGACAATCGCGGGCTATTCGCTCAACGATACGATTGTCGTGTTCGACCGGCTGCGTGAGGTCCGCGGTAAGAACCCCGCCCTGACGGCCGACATGATCAACCTGAGCCTGAACCAGACCCTGTCACGAACAATCCTCACGTCGTGGACGGTGTTCATGGTGGTTGTGATTCTGTACGCGATGGGGGGAGAGGGGATCCACGGGTTTGCATATGTGTTGTTCGTCGGAATGATCACAGGCGTCTACAGCACCATCTACGTGGCTGCCCCGGCACTCTTGTGGCTGATGAACCGTCCAGGGAGTGCGACGGGTCGCGCGACTTCGCTTGCCGAGGCCAAGGCGACCGCGACACCATAGGCTCGCGACTCCATGAACCGACAACACCGACGAGCGGTGCATCGTTACTTGTCGTAAGAACATTGCCGCGAAGGGGCCAAGGACGGCAATACGCCCCTCGAGCGAGCTGACTTTTGGCAACGGTTGCGGTCCTTTGCTACTGCGGACGGTTGCCAGGGGCAGTTATTCCGGTTGCTCCCCGTCGCGGAGCGTCCGGATATTCTTGCTAACGACGCCATCTAGCAGCAGATTGGCAATCACCGGGCCGTCCGGCTTCATCGTCACCCAGACGAAGTGGTCGAATTCCCCTTTATCGAAGCCGCGGAGCTTGGTGCTCCCTCCGGTCGTTGCCAGCATGTAATACTCCATGCCGTGACGGACATACTTGCCGTAGGTATGCCGATGCCCCGCGAAGACCGTGTACTTCCTCCCTTGGAGCACTTCCTCGATCGCCGTCCAGCCACATTCGGCGTGCGCCACGTCCGCGGGATAGGACCACGCCGGTTTGTGGAAGAAGATGAACGTCCAGCGCACGTCCTTATTTTCGGCGAGTGTCTTCGCGAACCATTGCTGCTGTTCGGCTGAGAAGCGGTAGGGATGCCGGTCGTCAGTCTTGCGGAAGCCGTCCTCGGTATTCAGCACGACAAACAGCACATTGCGATACACAAAGTGATAGTACGAGCGGCCGAACTTGCGTTTCCATTCGTCGCTCATCGGCCCGTTCGAGATATCATGATTGCCCGGACAAAAGAAAAATGGCATCTGCAACTGGCTGACCTTCGACTCGAACTCGGACCATTCGAGCGCCCAGCGCCCGGGATCGGTGCTTCCCCCCTCGATCAGATCCCCGACCGAGACGACGAATTCCGGCTGCATCATGTTAATCCGCTCGACCGCGCGGGTGAAGATTCCGGGCCGATGCCCGCCGGTACGATCGGTGACGATCGCGAACTGAAAATCCTCCGGCTTGTTGTTAACGTTCAGATTCGTCCACGGGTTCCGCGAACCGATTTCGATCTTCAACAACCCATCCGATTGCGTGCTCGGAGCACCGGAAAGGGAATATGCGGCAGCGACAGCCACGACGAGGATTGCGGACACTGCGATGGCCAGACGTTTCATGAATCTTTCCTTCCCAACCGTCGAGAGGGCCTGTTTTGACGCACGCTGTTTCTGAAGCGGCGAGGCCACTTTAACGCAACCTCGCGCCATTGACAAACACCGCTTCCACCGAACCGGGGAATTCCACTCCCTCGAACGGAGACCAGCCGCACTTCGTTTTCAGTTCCTCACGGCGAATCGTTATGGGACGCGCGAGATTCAGCACGGTGAGCGATGCGACATATCCCGCTTCGAGACGACCGAACTTCCGCGGTGAGGTGAACGGATTCACGAAATTACCGGGGTTTGTGCAGCAGACTTCGGCGATCCGCTGCGGCGTGAATTTCTGGTTTAGCAACAGCCAGGTGACGAAGGGACCGTAAGTATCAAGATGCGGCTGCCCGGAAATCCCCCTGGCTTTCTCGTCCAGCGTGTGCGGGGCATGATCGGTCGCGAGATAGTCCAATGTTCCGTCTCGGAGCGCTGCGAGCATCGCCCGGCGATCGTCGGGATGCCGCAACGGCGGGTTCATCTGCATCCATCCGCGGTTCGTGTCGTTAATCTGCGAGTCATCGAAGTACAGATGATGCGGAGTCACTTCACAGGTCACGCGCAATCCTCGGCGGCGGGCCTCGCGGATCAGCGGCAATCCTTCCTGGACCGAATAATGACACAGCTTGCCGGTGAGGTCGTACTTCTCGATCATCTGGAGTGCAAATCGAGTGGCTGAGATTTCGCAGATGTGTGGGCGACGCCGCTCATGAGTCGGCTCCTGTTTGTGAGCATCGAGCAGTTCGGGATCCTCGCAGTGAAAACTGACGTTGCATCCCCGATAATGAGCCAGTGTCTCATCGAGATCCGCCAGCTTGCGAAAATACAACTCGCCGACGCTCGGACCCATATACGCCTTGTAAGGCACCTCGAACGACAGCGGCCGTGTTCCCGGGCCGATGCCGGCATACAACGTGACTTGAATCGGCACTTGCCGCGACGCCAGATGCATTTGTTTCGCTTCGTAACTGGCATCGTCAATGGGAGCGGCGGGGTTGTTCGGCATGTCAGCCACATGGACCACGCCCCCATGCACGGCCGCGGCTGAAACGGTCGTGAAGTCCTCCTTGTAGGTCTCTTCCCCGCTCACGTCGTCGCGGGCATGAATATGAATATCTCCCATTCCGGCGAAAATCAGGCAGTCGTCTCCAAACTCGAAATCCGCCCGCCCGAGTTGAGTGCCCACCGCCGCGATCCGGTCCCCCTCAATGCGAATCTGTCCCGCCCGAACACCTTCGGGACTGGCCAATTGACCGGCAACGATCATCAATCAAGTTCTCCTATGTGCAAGTTGGACTGACGCCGAGGAGGAATCGTCAGGTCGTTGCATTCCATGGAATTCCCGCTTACGCTGGGAACTGGCTTTGGAACGGGGAGTACCGCATCCGGCCTCACGCCTGAATTTTACCGCACAAGATTTGTTTTCTCACCCGAACACACCCTCCACGCACGAGAATTCCCATGCAGCGCATCTGGTTTGGCATCTCAATGGTTCTTTCCACGTTCGTGTTCCAGTCGGTCCTGGTGGCCGCCGATGTCGGCCGTGATCCCTCGCGCGTGTATGAGCCGGGGCAACTTCCTAAAGGGAAACTGCTCGGAGCCATACGGACACTGAATGACAAGTATCATCCCTGGAAGCCGGCCGAGACAAAAGAGGCCTGGGAGGCACAGGCCCGCGCGATCCGCGAGCAGGTACTCGTCAGCACCGGCTTATGGCCCATGCCGCCGAAAGCGGAACTCAAACCGGTCATTCACGGAAAGATCGACCGTGGAGAGTACACGATTGAAAAAGTCTATTTCGCGAGCCATCCGGGCCATTACGTGACCGGCAATCTTTATCGCCCCACCAAGAAAGTTGACGGCAAACGCCCAGGCGTCCTTTGTCCGCACGGGCACTGGGCCAACGGCCGTTTCTACGACGCGGGGGAGGAGAACGGCCGTAAGCAGATCGACAGCGGCGCGGAACGGGACATGTCGGGCGGACGGTATCCGGTGCAGGCCCGCATGGCGCAACTGGCACGCATGGGATGCGTCGTCTTCCACTACGACATGGTCGGAATGGCTGATAGCAAGCAAATCGGCCATAGCGCCGGGTTTCGCGATGCCGAAGCCGGGCTGCGGCTCCAAAATTTTCTCGGACTGCAAACTTTCAACTCAATTCGCGCGCTCGATTTTCTGATGTCGCTGCCGGAGGTCGATCCTGAACGGATCGGCGTCACCGGTTCCAGCGGCGGCGGCACGCAAACCTTTATGCTCTGTGCGATTGACCCTCGGCCGAAAGTCGCCTTTCCCGCTGTGATGGTCTCGACCGCGATGCAAGGGGGTTGTATCTGCGAGAACGCTGAATTGCTGCGAATTGGCATCAATAATGTCGCGATCGCGGCCCTCTTTGCTCCCAAGCCGATGGCCATGAGCGGCGCGGATGATTGGACGATCGATTTCGAGACGAAGGGGCTTCCCGAACTAAAACAGGTCTATGGGTTGTATGGTCAGGCCGACCTGGTCCAGGGGAAAGTCTTTCCGCAGTTCGGCCACAATTATAACCGCGTCGCGCGTGAGATGATGTACAACTGGTTCAACGCGCACCTCAACCTCGGCTACACCACACCAATCAGCGAAGAGGATTTCTGGCCTGTTGATCCGAAGGATCTCAGCGTCTTCGACGCGGATCATAGATTGCCCGAAGATGCCGTGCCCGCCGAGGGATTGCGGGAATATCTGACGGAAGTCTCGGCGAAGGAATACGAATCGCTCATTCCAGCGAATAAGGAGCAGGCTGCCGAATACCACCGCGTGGTAGGGACGGCGGCCCGTGTGATGCTGGACGACGGAGTTCCTCCGGAAGACGATCTGATCGCCGATGGGAAGAACGAATTGTTGGATGGAGTTCACCTCGCCAAGGGATATGCGGGGAGGCGCAGTGCGAAGGAACGTTGCCTCTTCGTCGGCTTGACGCCAGAGAAATTCACGGGTGATGTCGTGCTCTGGATCGATCCACGTGGCAAGCAGGCCCTCTTCGGCGACGATGGCAAGCCGACATCCGCCGTGCAGCGGCTGCTCAATGCCGGCAAGGGAGTCTTCTCCGCCGACGTGCATCTGGCCGGCGAATTCGTCGACGGGAGCGATGCTGCGACGCGCATGAAAGTGAACAAGGATTATCAGGGTTATACTTATGGCTACAATCGGACCGTAATCGCCGAGCGCGTTCGCGATATTCTGACGACTTTGGCGGTGATCAACCAATCCCGTAAGGAGCGGAGCGTGACTTCCATCACTCTTGTCGGAACGGGAGACGCCGGTCCCTGGGTGATGCTTGCAGCGGGTCTGGCGGGAGAACGGGTCAAGCAAACGATTGCCGATGCGCGCGGGTTCAGTTTCTCGAAGCTGACCGCGACGGACGATCCCATGTATCTGCCGGGGTCTCTCAAATACGGGGGGCTTCCAGGGCTCACGGCACTTGCGGCGCCAAACACGCTCACCGTGGCTGGAATGAAGGGCATTTCGGAAACGGAGCGTAAACCGCTGCTGGCCGTCTATAAGGCCGGGGGTGGGCAACTGACGATCGAGGATGAGCCGCTAACTCCGGAGAAGATCGTGGACCGCATCCTGCAGTCCTCGAATTGAACGGAGAACGAAACGTCATTAGCTGGGAGGCAGCGCCCCTTTCACAGCGCGCAGAAAAACCCACCGATTGCCGTCGGTGGGTTTGAAGTCGAGTTCTCTAAGTTGTTGTGTCGGTCGTTACCACCCGAGCGACATGTTGGTCTCGATCGCCCGCTGCGCCTCATGTAAGTCAGCGCCGGTATCAAGCATGTAGAGGCGGATTGCGTGGACCTTATCCCCCTTCGCACGGGAGAGGCAATCCCGCGCGATATCGTTCGGTTCGGTGGTCCCTTTGACACCGAGCATCCCTTTCGAGATGACCCAGATGTCGCGGGGCCGTTTCGTGAGGCGAACGATGTCTTCTTCCGGGTAATGCTCCGCGGCGATTCGCTCGGCGTCGGCCTGGGAATCCGCCCAACCGATCATAATGTGTTGATTCGTCTCGATTTCATACAAAGCCATGGTCTGACCTCATCTTCGTTTCGGGAGTACCCCCGAAAATAAAAACCTGCGGTTCCGTGCCGAATTATGTGGCAACCCGGTCCGGGCATCCGATTATAGCCAGCGATCCGGATTGCCTCCATCGAAGAAAGGGAACCGATTTCGTCAATCGCCTCGCGGGTATCATAGTTTGGCCAGCCGGTTCCGCGCCGAGAAGAATAGGAGATTCTTCCTGGGACGGCAACTCATGAACCCCTTTCGGAGCCTTCAAGTACTTTCGGCCTTCTCCTCCGCGGCACTTCGCCGCAGGTAAAAAGGCTCCAGCGTCATGCAGTCCGCGAGTTGGTCCCGTTCGGCCAGCCGTAGCCCGATCCGTGCGATTGTCGAGGCGGAAGGAGTCCAGCACTCCCTCTCGAGTACCCGGCAACGACCATCGAGCGGTGTTGGGAGTCTTTCGATTCCCGCACCAGTTATGACATCGGAAGCAGCACGAGCCTGAGACCACTGAGAGGCTTCGACAATTGCGATGTTCCCTTCTCGCTGCCAGATTCCCGTCGGCTGCCGGCAGTAAAAACCGACAAACAGCCCGCCACGCTGCGCGTCCCCGACAACGAAAACTTTCTCGACGTCCGTGGGAGAGTTAGCAGCGATTGCCTCGAAGGTGTCGACAGCCGCCAGTTTTGCGCCGGTGACGTAGGCGAAGGTTTTCGCACTCACCAAACCCACACGCAACCCGGTAAAACTCCCCGGGCCGATGCTCACGGCAAACAGATCGCAATCATGGATCGATACCTGAAAGTCGTTCAGCAAACTCCCGATTTCGGCGACAAGCGTCTGTGCGTGCCTTCGTCCGGTGTCGGTCAGTGAACGTTCGGCGAGTATGTTGCCATTTTGTGCGAGGGCAATCATCGCCGACTTGCCGGAAGTCTCGATCGCTAGCGTCAACATGCCCGATTCTGTGCTTCGAATGCCGTCTATCGCAAGTCGTGGGAAGGAATCACGCCATGCACTCATCAGCGGACAAGTGTCTGGCCGATGACTGGCGGTGGACTACCGATTAGTCCCATTCTCTTCCCGAGGGGGCACGCCGAAACGTGTGGCCACATTCGCATGTCGTTCGACGAATGTGGATTTGCGCGGAACAAGCTGGGCACAACTTATGCCAGGCCTTCAATTCCGAGGTTTCAACGATTGTTTTGCGAGACTTATCAGATTTCTTGGTTCGTTTAAGTCGGCGTGCGTCGGCATCAACAACAGCACATTGGGGATGAACCCCCGCATGTGAATACGAGACTTCGCCGCAGACCGGACAGTGCTTGCGCACGGGAGCCGGAAACATCAGAAGTGGTTTTTTGGCGGGCATGATGTGTCGCCGTGTTGCGAGAACTGAAGCCATCCGGAACACAATGCTTTCCGTAAGCTTCGAGGAATTGTGGCTGGTCCCCTTCAGAACCAGATCGCAACGATCGGTCAAAGCACGGCCATATCCCTCAGGAGGTGGAAGCGTTTTGCCGCTTCGACCCCGAACCGGCCGACTCGTTATCCCCCCACGAAAAGCTCTAAGGACAACATTTCCAGGGGGGAGAAGTGAGGGAGAGGATAAATACAGAGGCCATGAATGATCGGTTTGCCGCTGTAATTCCTCCCCTACTCAAAGCGAAAGTTGTGTCCCCATTGTACCTTGCGCCGATGCTGGCGTCTACGAGCAGCCGTTTTTTGCGCGGCATGCCAGTTTTCAGATAATGGTCAAAATCGCCGGAAACCCAGTTACATTCTGAGGTTGGGCGATTACAATTCTTTGTTGCCGGATCAGCATGTGCGGAACCGGCGGGAAGATGACGAACGCTCCGTGACACCTCGCATCACCAGGTCTTGGTTCATCCGTTTCGAGTTACGAGCTCTGACTGTATTCCAGGATCGGCGAACGTATGTTCTTCGGTGGGCAAAAGCATCTTTCATCAACGCAGGGCTGAATTTTCTGTCGGGAGGAAAAGTCAGCCGGGCGATTGACGGAGATGCGGGATTGGGTTCGCCGTTTGTCTTCCAAGCCGTTTAAGCGGCGGCAGTTTTCACAAAGTTTGATGAGTCCGTACGAGACTCGCAAAGGATGAACATGAGCAAGAATTTGTATGTCGGTAACCTGCCGTTTTCCGTCAGCGCCGATGACCTGCGTGAAGCATTTGAGAAATTTGGAACCGTTGTTTCGGCATCGGTTGTTTCCGATCGGGAAACCGGTCGGTCGCGTGGATTCGGTTTCGTCGAAATGGCTGACGGCGGAGAAGCTGCCATCGCCGGCATGAACGGAGCCGACCTGCAAGGCCGGACCTTGACCGTCAACGAAGCTCGGCCGCGTGAAGATCGACGTGGCGGAGGGGGCGGTGGCCGTGGAGGCGATCGTCGTGGTGGCGGTGGAGGCGGTCGTCGCTACTAATCGCGACGACACTTGACCAACCTGAAATTCCGGACCCCGGCCTTCCCGACAGGCCGGGGTCTTTGTTTAAAGTGCGCGTGATTATCGTACGGTTGATGTCCGAATTCAGTCAGAGGACTGATCGCTATCATCATCAATGGAATCGAACTCGCCGCGCATCTCGAACAAGAATCGGGACGGAACCGACGGTCGCCGCTTGCCCCATTTCATTCGACTGGCGGACCAGGTGATCGTCAACGCATCCATCGCCCGCGTGATTCCCACGTAGGCGAGACGACGTTCTTCTTCAATAGCGCCGACCGAGGAATCATCCACGGAGCGTTGATGCGGAAGCAGTCCTTCTTCCAGCCCGACGAGATAGACGTGCGGGAACTCCAGTCCCTTGGCGCAGTGCAGCGTCATCAGCCGCACGCCATCTTCGGTCAACTGCTCGTCTTTATCCGGTTCTTCATCTCGTCCCAAGAGTGCCGACTCTTCCAGAAAGCCCTCCAGTGACGGTTCGTCTGACCGTCTGATATATTCGCGGATCGAATCCAGAAGCTGATCGAGCACCGCGCTACGGGCCATTTGCTGCTCTGGCGTCTTGTATTGCTTCTCAATTTCCGCCTCGTAGCCAATCTCCTCAATCAGCCGGCTCGTGAGGCCGTCCATCTGATCGGGATGCGCTTGAAACTCCCGACGATAGCGATCGAGCAGTGCGTGGAAGTCTTCCATCGCTCGTGCGGCACGCTCCGGAAGATCACCGCCGGTTTTCGCTTCAGGGACGGCATCCCACAAACTTTTCTTAGACCGGACAGCCCGGGCAAGCAGCTTTTGCACCGTCGTCGGACCAATGCCGCGGGCCGGAGTGTTGATGATCCGCAACAGAGACATTTCGTCGGCCGGTTTGGCCAGGACTTTTAAATACGCGAGCATATCGCGTATTTCTCGTCGATCAAAAAACGACTGGCCTCCAATCAGCACGTATCGCAGCTTGCGCCGCCGGAGTTCCGTCTCGAAAATGCGGGGCTGTTCATTGGTCCGGAACAGAATGGCGATTTCTCCCGGTGAAGCCTGCTTTCTCGCGACAAGTTGTGCAATCTCCCCGACAACGCCAGCTGCTTCCAAATTCTCATCGGCGAATTCGCAGAAGCGGACTTCCCTCTCGGAAGTTTTGTGCGGCCGGAGTTGTTTGTCGTGCCGGCCGGTATTATGCCGCACAAGGCGGTTTGCAAATTCGAGAATCTCCGCGGTCGAACGGTAATTGTCTTCGAGCCGAATGACCTTCGCTTCGGGAAAGTGTTGGCGGAAATTCAGGATATGGCGCACTTCGGCACCGCGCCATCCGTAAATCGATTGGTCGTCATCACCGACGACGCACAACGAGTGATGCGGCCGGACCAGCGCTTCCACAAGTTCAAACTGGACTCCGTTCGTGTCCTGGTACTCGTCGATCTGGACATGATCGAACCGCTGCTGGTGGCGGGCGAGGATCTTCGGCGAATCGAGAAACAGCTGGTGAGTGAGGAGCAACAGGTCGTCGAAATCGACTGCTCCCGAGGCACGCAGATTTGCCTGATACTTCCGGTAGGCGGCCGCCGCCAGAATATCGAGATCATTCTCGACGTGCGAAGCGGCGCTGCGCGGGCTGATGCCGGCCATTTTCCAACGGCTGATGCGTGCGAGTAAATCCCCCGGACGAATTGATTTTTCTCCGACTCGCAGATCACGCAATGCGGTTCTTGCGGCGGACTCCTGATCTCCCCGGTCGTGGATGGCAAAATTGTGTGGATAGCCGAGCTCCGTGATTTCCTGGCGGAGAATTCGCACGCACAGGGAGTGGAATGTCGAGATTAGAGGCTTGCTCTTCAATCGGCTGCCTAGCAGCAGCATGGTCCGTTCGCGCATCTCACGCGCCGCCTTGTTGGTGAATGTGACCGAAAGGATCCGGTCTGGAACTGTACCGCGTCGGATCAATTCCGCCATGCGATACGTGATCACGCGTGTCTTACCGGTTCCGGCTCCCGCCAGTACCAGCAGCGGCCCCGAGAGGGTTAGTACCGCTTCACGCTGCGCCGGGTTGAGCACATTCAGCCGGTCCATCGGTAATGACGCCCTAAGATCTCGATAGGTAATGGGAGAGTCGGGGATCGCTAACGGGAAAGACCAACATGGCAGACAACCGACGGATGATTTTGCTTAGAACCGTTGGGGTCGCCCGGCGAGGGGTGAGCAGAATGCGGTCAGGTCGTGCGGAACTGCCATTTGTCGGCGTGGTCGTCTTGTGGCTTTTTTGCTCCGGCCGTTCGGTCCTTCTTGAGTGTCGGATCTTTAAGCCGAACGCGCGCTTCGCGGAACTGCTGCAGCATCTCGACAACAGTCTGACAACGATTATTCGGTTCGATCGCTAGTCCGCGCATAATTGTGTCGGCGACCTGCTTGTCAATTTTGGGAACCAGCTCACGGATATCACGGGGAGGAGTGTTGATGCGCTTCAACATTCCGTCTAGTCCCGTTCCCAGCGGAGGCCAAGGGTAAGTCTTGGTGTACATTTCAAAACAGGTGATGGCAAATGAGAAGACGTCGATTCGCTGGTCGGTGTGTTGTCTCTTGATCAGCTCGGGGGCCATGTAGTTGGCCGTGCCGGTCCGATTGCCCGGCTCCTGAAACGCGGGTGTATTTGGCACGACGAGGCCAAAGTCGATCAGTTTGACGCTTCCTTGAGAATCAATGAGGATGTTACGAGGGCAGATATCGCGGTGAATCCATTGTTCGTGATGAAAATAGTGGATTGCCTCGGCGAGTTCCACCATGATTCGCAATCGATTTTTTTGCATCTCCTCATTTTGCATATCAACGAGATAGCTCAGGCCGAACCCGTCGATGAGTTCCATCACGAGAAACTGCTCATTGCCGAGAGTGCGGCCGAATTCCCAAGTCCGGACAATATGCGGATGCACGAGTTGAACGGCCACCTCTCCTTCCGACGGCTTCATCCGGTCCAGGAACCGTGACTCGTACTTCACCGTCTTTTCACGGTCGAGGATTTTGAGTGCTACGACCTTGCCGGTGGAGCGATCGAGGGCACGCCAGACTTTGGACATGCTTCCCTGGCCGAGGCGCGCGATCAAGTCGAATCGCTTGGCGATGTCGACCATTTCAACAGCGGGTTTCTTGCGGAAGAGTCTGCTCAGAAAACTCATGACCTGTCGCCGCGCTTTCCATGAATTCCGGCAGTATTTCCCCCGACGCCCATTCTGATATCGCGTACACCCCACCCGGCCCAAAGCCGATTCGTCAAGCGACTGAAGCACTCGGACGGATTACTTGCCGCAGTAGTCAATAATCTTCGCGATCTCGGAGCGGAGATCGTGACGGTGCACAATCCGATCGACGAATCCATGCTCAAGCAGGAATTCACTGGTTTGGAAACCCTTGGGAAGTTCGATTTTGACCGTTGCCTGTACGACACGCGGTCCCGCGAACCCGATCAGAGCTTTCGGCTCGGCCAGCACGATGTCTCCGAGAGAGGCGAAGCTCGCGGCTACTCCTCCCATTGTAGGGTTCGTCAACACGGAGATGAATAGTCCTCTGGCCTGGCGGAACCGGGCTAGCGCGGCGGAGACCTTACCCATCTGCATCAACGAGAGAATCCCCTCATGCATTCTGGCTCCTCCGCCGGAACCGCTGACGACCGCAACCGGGAGGCCACGTTCCGTGGCGATTTCAATTGCCCGTGTGAGTTTTTCTCCCACGACCGATCCCATGCTCCCCATAATGAACGCGGAGTCGGTCACTCCCAGAATCAGGGGTCGTCCACGGAGGTATCCCCGGCCGATAACGCACGCATCCTTCAAGCCGGTCTTTTGTTGTTCCTCGACCAGCCGTTGGGCATACGGTTTCTTATCCTCAAAACCGAGTGGATCGGTAGGAGTGAGATGAGTGAACCATTCCTCGAAGCTGTCCTCATCGAGAAGCTGTCGGATGCGATTCTCGGCCGAAACGTAAAAATGATGCCCGCATTCGGGGCAGACACCCAGCAGGTGCTCCATCTGCTTTCGAAAGATGGTGGCTGAGCAGCCGTCGCACCGGATCCACAGCCCTTCGGGAACGCCCCGTTTCTTGGGTTTGACCTGATTGGACGACGCTTCTAAATCCGGTTTTTGAATGGAACTCATGCGAAGTCGCCTCCCTGCGCCGGGGCTTCTGCTTCTTTCTCCACGTGGCCGTTTTTCCTGCTATCGGCGCCATTCAAGGGCCTGGGGGAGGCGCCGTTACCGTTCTGGGATTCGCTGAGCACCTCCACCAGCGATGTATGTTCTCCGCAGCGGAGTGGGTCCGGCAATTCTGGTGTTCGATCGCAGACCACGCAGGCAATGAGTGTTGCCAATGGTTCCGACGCGACAATTCCGATCGGCTTCTTATGCTTCCGCAAGGGCTTGGCGAGCGCCTTGCGAATTCGCGACACGGCGTCCGGAACGGTTTCTCCTTGCGGTGGGCAGATCGTCTCGGGAGACTCTTGCCATTGCTTGAAGACCTTCGGGTACTTTCGCCGAACATCGTCGACCAGCAAGCCCTGCCACAAGCCGTGGTTCAAATTCCGCAACTCGTCGATCTCTTTCACTCGAATCCCCAATTCGGCACCGAGAGTGTTGGCAGTTGACCGGGCCGGTTCGCAGGGTGAAGCGTAAATCAATTCCAGATCCATCTCGCTCAGCCGTTTGACGATCCCCGCAATCTGCTCTTGTCCACGGGAATTCAACGGGAGATCGAGCGCTCCCTGGATGCGGTGTTGCTCATCGAAATCGGTGCATCCCGGACGAATCAGGACGACATCAACCATGGGAATCTTAGTTCTCCATCATCGGGGGAACGAGCCTGTTCGTTTCCGACTGCGAGGCACCGCGAGCCAGAGCGGAGAGTTCCCGTACGGAATCACTGTAATCGGGAGTGTCGAAAATCGCGCTCCCCACGACAAACAGATCGGCGCCGGCTCGCGCTGTCTCCGCGATGGTTGCCAAACCGATGCCGCCATCCACGGAAAGCAGAGTCGTTTCCGGGAGCCACTCGCGCAGCTGACGCAGCTTCTCGACCGCGCTACTCTGAAACTTCTGCCCCCCGAAGCCGGGCTCGACACTCATGACCAAAACCAGGTCACAGAGCGGCAGATAGGGACGAATCGCCTCAACGGGTGTTCCAGGATTGAGTGCCAGCCCCGCGACAGCGTCTCTGCTCCGTATCCGTTCGAGGAGAGAACCAGGCTTGGAAACCGCCTCATAATGAAATGTCACACAGTCGCATCCGGCAGAGAGATAATCATCCAGATACTTGCCAGGATCAGAAATCATCAGGTGAGTATCGAATGGGAGTTCCGTCAGCTGTCGGAGCCGTTCGATGACCGGGGGACCGTACGACAGATTCGGGACAAAATGCCCATCCATCACGTCTAAATGGAGTAACGCAACTCCGGACGCATCCAGCAGTTCAATTTCACGGTGCATGTTCCCGAAATCGCACTTCAACATCGAAGGGGCGATCACCGGGCGTGCGCTGCAAAGAGTATTAAGAACAGCCTGTCGGCTCATTGAAGTGCAATTCGCGATCGGCGGTGAGTAAGAAACCGGCCGGAAATACCTTCGGCCAAATCATCCGGAAAATCGCTCGACGCGTCGCGTTCGAAACCTTATCTACCGCCGCTGACAACCAGTAACCACAACCAATGCCGCACTCGTAAAACCTCAAAGTGCTTTTGGCAGATTGAAGTTAGAGTGCCTTGAAAATGGAAGCGGTTATTTTGACCGGTCCAAAGGATCGCGTCCAGCGGAAATCGAACCTCGGGCAGGAAACTACTGCCAATAATCGGCGCAACCTATTTAGCACGTTAGTGTTGCGGCGTCAGGAGATCGGCTGCTGCTGGACCGGTAGTATTTTAGAGGGTGGCCATCCGCGCGATGAGATCGGCAGTTCTATTCGAGTACCCATACTCGTTGTCGTACCAGCCAAGAACCTTGACCATGCGAGTTCCCATCATCGTTGTCCAGGAAGAGTCAAAGATACAGCTCGATGGGCTGCCAATGACGTCGCTGGAAACGATCGGATCCTCGGTGTATTCGAGAATCCCTTTCAGAGCGCCGGCGGATGCCGCTTTCATCGCTTCGTTGACTTTCTCGACGGTGACATCCGCTTTGAGGGTTGCCACCAAGTCGGTGATGCTCCCCGCCGGCACGGGGACGCGCAGCGAGATTCCAGTCAGCTTCCCCTTCAATTCCGGAAGCACGAGCCCGACAGCCTTCGCAGCGCCGGTTGAGGTTGGGATGATGTTGATTCCGGCGGCTCGTGCACGGTGAGGGTCGGAATGCAATTGATCGGAAACCCGTTGGTCGTTTGTGTAGGCATGAACGGTCGTCATCAGCCCCTGCTCGAGGCCGAAGTTCTCATGCAGGACTTTGACCATCGGTGCCAAGCAATTAGTGGTGCAACTGGCGTTGGAGACGCAGACATGTTCCTTTTTCAGTTCTTTGTCGTTCACGCCCATTACAACCGTTAAATCCGGTGCATCTTTCGCCGGCGCTGAGAGAACGACCTTTCGCGCGCCAGCATCCAGGTGACTGTCGTAGCCCGGTTTTCCGTCCTTTTTCCTGCCTGTGAAGAATCCGGTCGACTCCAGGGCAACATCGACATTCAAATCCTTCCACGGGAGCTTTGCGGGGTCTTTCTCCGCACAGACTTTGACTTTACGTCCGTTGACCACGAGGTCCGATCCGTCAACGGAAACGGTCCCGGGGAAGCGTCCTTGCACGCTGTCGTACTTCAGCAGCATCGCGAGAGCTTTGGGATCACCAAGGTCGTTGATAGCAACGACTTCGAATTCTTGCGATCGGGCAACCAAAGCTCGAAAGGTGATTCGGCCGATCCGACCGAAACCATTAATTCCAACTCGCACTGCAGCCACGACGCCACTCCTTCAAATTCACAACCAGTGTTTTGTAAGCCCCAAAAATGCCGCGAATAACAACCTCGCGAGCCAACTGTCTGGGGTGAAGCCCGCAGACAGGAGTTCGATTGTACTCATGCCTCTTTACGCCCACAACCAATGCGGGCCAACGGGTCATACCGGTTCGGGTGGCATCGCAGCTCGAGCTTACGGGGGAAACCCTCCAGAGAATTGCGGTACTCAAGCTAATTCAGCCTGAATGTCGATAGCAGGGAAAACGCCCGACCAGAGGCTGAATACCTCGTTCTGCGCGTGTGCCGCGCCCAGGTTGGATCGATCAATGACCGACTGGTACCGCTGAACTCCCGTAAACCCACGAACTCCGTCACCCCTTGGATGCCCGTCATTATGGATGAAGATATCCTTCAGGAATTCCTCGCGGAAAGCTGGGAGAACCTGGGCCGACTCGACAGTGAGATCGTGTCGTTGGAGAAGAATCCTAAGAGTACGGATCTCCTTGCCAGCATTTTCCGTACGATTCACACGATCAAGGGAACTTGCGGATTCATCGGGCTGACTCGGCTTGGCTCGGTCGCGCATTCCGCGGAGAACGTCCTCGGCCAGATGCGGGACGGCGTGCTGGAAGTGACTCCAAACGCCATTTCTCTGGTTCTACAGGCGGTTGACGTTATCAAGGAGTTGCTGCAAGGTCTCGAAGCGACGCGCGAAGAGCCGACTCGAGACAACTCTGTGTTGATCAGCAAGCTCGATGCACTTGCCGGAATGGGGGGCCATGCGGCTAATGAGCCGTCGCATGAAGCGCCTGCCGCCGTTCCCTCGACTTCTCAATCGTCGGCGACGGGCACCCCGATCGAAGCAGTTGCTTCCGTTGCATCGGTCTCTCCAACGCCGGAGAAAACTTCCGCCGCACCGATGCAGCCTGAGCAGCCGAGACCGGTTTCGCAAATCGAAAGCGGTTCGGACACACCTCAGGAAACTTTAGACGCGTCGATGGCGAAAGAAGAGTCCTTGGGTGACCAGGGGGGCAAGAAAAGCGTTGCGGATCTTTCCATTCGCGTGAACGTGCTCGTTCTCGACAGTCTGATGAATCTGGTGGGTGAGCTGGTGCTCACGCGCAACCAATTACTCCAATTGGCACGTGGGGATGACGAGTCAAAGTATGCCGCGCCGATCACTCATCTCAATCGCGTTACGACTGACCTACAAGAAGGTGTGATGAAGACTCGCATGCAGCCGATCGGCAACGCATGGAGCAAGTTGCCGCGGTTGGTGCGTGACCTGTCACAAATTACAGGGAAACAAATCGAACTTGAGATGGCTGGTGCCGAGACGGAACTCGACCGTACGGTACTTGATGCCATTAAGGATCCGCTGACGCACATGGTCCGCAACTCGGCGGATCACGGCATCGAATTGCCGGCAGCGCGACACGCCGCGGGCAAACCGGAGATTGGCAAGATCCGCCTGAACGCCTACCACGAAGGGGGGCATGTCATCATCTGTATTTCCGATGATGGCGCGGGGATCAACAAAGAACGCGTGCTGCGTAAGGCTATTCAGCAGGGGCTCGTTTCGGAAGCGGATTCGTCCAAGCTCTCGGAAAGTGAAATCCTGAAGTTCATTTTCAATCCCGGATTCTCGACGGCGGAACAGGTGAGTTCGGTTTCCGGTCGAGGTGTTGGGATGGACGTAGTTCGCACCAGCATCGAACGAATCGGTGGTACCATCGATCTGACCTCCGTCCCGGGAAGCGGCACGACGGTAAGGATCAAGATTCCCCTGACCTTGGCAATCATCTCCGCGCTCGTCGTCGAAAGTGGGCGAGAATCCTTCGCGATTCCACAGCTTGGAGTCGTTGAGTTGGTCCGGCTGGCCGCGGAAGATTTGGACAAGATCGAGAGAATCCACGAGAACGAAGTGTTTCGTCTCCGTGACCGGTTGCTTCCTCTTGTGCATCTCGATAGTGCCCTCGGTCTTTCTAACAAGGAAGATCACGATGGCGATGTGAATATCGTCGTTGTCCAGGTGGGTGAAGAACAGTTCGGCCTGATCGTCTCCGAAGTCTTCGACACGGAGGAAATTGTCGTCAAGCCGGTGGGAAGCCTCCTGAAGGGAATCAACATCTATCAGGGAACCACGATACTCGGTGACGGCCGGGTGATCATGATTCTCGATGTCGCAGGCATCGCCTCTAAGTTCGGTGGCATGCATAGCAATACGAAGGAAGACAAAAAGGCGGCCGACACGGACATCGACGGCCGCACAACCAGCCTGCTGCTGTTCGACGCCGGCGACGGCACAACCATGGCCGTTCCACTGTCGCTTGTGGCGCGGCTGGAAGAGTTCCCGAGGAACAGCATCGAACGGAGCGGCGACAAGCTGGTCGTGCAGTACCGAGGCGATTTGCTCCCCTTGCAGCCCGTCCAGGGATTCAGCGTCTCGAATTCGGGTCCGGAGCCTCAGCCGGTCATCGTTTTCTCGGAAGGCCGGCGATCGATGGGCCTGATGGTCAACGAAATCCAGGACATCATCGAAGAGCGGTTGATTATCCGCATGCAGTCACAGCGCAAGGGTGTGCTCGGCACGGCGATCATCAACGGGCATGCAACCGACATCATCGACACGAATTACTATGTGACACAAATCAACCCCAATTGGTTCTCGCGTGGTCGCGAACGTCGCGAAAGCCGACGGGTTCTGGTGGTCGACGATTCGCTCTTCTTCCGACAGCTAGTCACCACGGCGCTGGAGTCTCAGAACTACCGTGTCGCGTTGGCGGAGAGTGCCGTGGAAGCCATCGAACGGATCGAGCATGGCGAGCGGTACGACGTCATCATCTCCGACATCGAGATGCCGAAGATGGACGGCATCGAGTTCGCCAGACGGCTGCGAGCGCGTGCCGATTTGCAATCCGTGCCGCTGATCGCGATGTCTTCGTTGTCGGCTGCGGCATTCGAGTCGCGCGCGTTGCAGACCGGATTTAATCGCTGCCTCACCAAGTTTAATGCCCAACAACTGCTGGACACAATTGAAGAATTCTGTGGCGTCAACGCCGAGTCAAGAATAGGAGTGAGCGCATGAGCGGAGCCGCCACGATGGCCCAGCCCGAATCGGGCAGCGCGACAGGGCAGGGAATCGAAAATCAGCTCGATTATGCCAACCAGTACGTCTCGTTCTGGCTCGATGAGCAACTGCTCGGTGTTCCGGTCAACGTCGTCCAGGAAGTTCTGAATCCACAAAAGATCGCTAAGACACCCCTCGCCCGCCCGGAAATCGCAGGGCTGCTCAACCTTCGCGGTCAGATTGTAACGGCGGTGAACTTGCGCGAGCGAATGGGCCTACGCGCTCTCGCCGGAGACCGCGAGAGCATGAACGTCGTCGTGCGGCATAACAATGAATCATTCAGTCTGCTCGTCGACGAAGTGGGAGACGTAATCAACATCAATGGAGAAACATTGCAGCCGGTGCCTCACACTCTCGATGCACACTGGAAATCGGTGACGAAAGGCGTGTTCCGGCTGGAGAAACGATTGTGC
>CAZVJA010000098.1:0-18507 GCA_964626885.1 uncultured Planctomycetaceae bacterium
CTGCGTCCGAAAGTCTCTGGTTGTGGCGGCTCCGACGGAGCGTCGCCCTCCCAAACACAGGGTTTTGAAACCACTTGTTAGTCGAATCGTCAACGAGATCCTTCCGTTCCATGTTGAGCGGAAGGATCTCGTCGCATTTGCGCTTATTTGAGCTTCTCGACAAGCTCCAGGATCGCCTTGCTGTCGTCAGCCGCCTTCACCTGAGTGTTGATGAGCGCCAGCTTGCCGTCCTTGCCGATGACGTGCGTCCAACGCGCGGCAGTGACCCCTCGTTTCAATTCAATTGTCTTGCCGTCCTGCTTGAAGGGAAATACTCCACCCGGCTTCAACGGCACGCCGAAGGCTTTCGCCACTTTTCCATCTTCGTCCGCCAGCAAAGTGAAGTTGAGCTCGTGGACCTTTTTGAACAATTGGTGGTTCTCTGGGGAATCGCCGCTGACCCCCACGACCTCGACATCCTTCCCTTGCAGCTTTTTCATATCGTCGCGGAACCCGCATGCCTGCTTCGTGCAGCCGCCGGTGAGGTCGGCGGGGTAGAAGTAGACGACGAGGATTTTCTTGCCGACATGGTCGGTCGATTTCCATTCTTTCCCCTGGTCATCCTTCGCGGTGAACTCCGGGGCCGGGTCGCCGACTTTCAATTCGCCGGCCTTTATTACTTTTGCTCCCAGGAAGAGCGTCACCACCGCGCACAGACAGAGCTTCGCCAGCAATTTCATCCGTCGGTCTCCTCATGGTGTTTTTTGTCGGTCGAACAAGTACTGTATTGCCGGCCCGGGGAAGAGATGTGGAAACCGCATCTCTCGACAGCCCACCCTATCAGACCTTACGAACCAAGTCCACCGGCGGGGGTGTGAGCGGCGAGGTCGGCGATCATGGCGTGCGTGGCGGCTTCGACGGCGGCCTCCCATTTCTCGGCGCCGAATTGCGATTTGTACGGCTCGCGAGCGTGCGCGAAGTTGATCCCCCGCGAATTGTTGACGATTGCCCCCAGGCCATCGCGATCAAACGCCGCCGCCACGTCGGCTGCGGTCCCCCCCTGGCTGCCGTAGCCGGGAATCAGCAACGGCGCATGCGGCATCGCGGCGCGCAGTTCTTCCAGTTCGCGCGGGTATGTTGCGCCGACCACCGCGCCGACCGCACCGTAGGTACCGCCGTCACGCGTCCTTTCCGCCAGTTGCTCGACGACCGCGGCGACGTGTCGGTACATCGACTGACCGTCAGCCACACGATCTTGAAACGTTCCCGCGCCGGGATTGCTCGTGCGAACCAGCACATAGATTCCCGCGCCGCGCTCAATTGCCACGTTCACGAACGGCTCGAGCGTGTCGCTGCCGAGATACGGGTTTACGGTGAGAGCATCGGCTGCCCAGGGAGCGGCATTCGGATTGGCCCCCGCGAGATACCCGCGTGCATACGCGTCGGCGGTCGATCCGATGTCTCCCCGCTTCGCATCGCAGATGACAATTAACCCTGCTTCCCGAGCCCGGCGAATGACCCTTGCGAGGACGGCGGTTCCTTCCGGTCCGATCTCCTCGAAGAACGCGGCCTGCGGTTTGACCGCCGGTACCAGCGGCGCGACGACATCGATCAGCCGGAAGCTGAACTCCTCGAACGCCGCTGCGGTGAGCTTGGCGGAATCGCCGCCGGTTCGCTTGCGTGCCGCTTCTACAACCGATGCGGGAAGTTGATCGAAGCGAGGGTCGATGCCGACGAGTGCGGGGGTCTTTTTATGGAGGACTTGTTCGTGCAGTCGCGTGGCAAAATGTGACATGGTGTCTCGGATTCTCGCCGTTGCGCACCGATTTGTGAAGGGACTTGGAAAGGCAATCTTTTGATCGAGAAAGACCGGATATCGACGACGTCGGCCTGAGCGCGAGGCAATTCTCGACATGATCCCGGCCGCATCTCCGCTCAGCGAAACCGGTCTCCGTTTCCCCCGTCGTCCGGAATGGGACGGAGGTAGCTTTCCAGGTTCTTTGTCGCGTCGTTGCCCAGTCGATCACGCATGCGGCGAACGGTTTCTTGAAGATCGCCGCGCAACTCGCCGTTCAGGTGGCGTTGCAGCGAACGAAGTTCCCCCTCCAGGATGCGTTGCGATTCCCGATAGTCTTCCTTAAGTGCGGCGAGAATTGCGAGTCCGGCCAATCCGACCGCTTTAAGCCGTTCGTCCTGATAACTGTAGGTAACCAGATCCGTGAAGAGCGCCTCCGCCTCCGGAAAGTCTCCCTTCTTCAGACGGATGATTGCGAGCCTTTCCTTGGCGGACAATTGAATGCGTTGTTGCGCGGTTGTCGCATTGGGATAATCGACAACCGCCTGCCAGGCATCTTCTTCGTCGTTTCGGGTAGATGCCTCGAAGTAGCGTTTTTCGAAACTCTCCGCAGGCGTTGGGCTTCCGTTTTGTGGTCGCGGAGCTGCCAGGGGGTTGCCGGGGCGCATCCACCAACCGAGCGCGGCGGATGCGCTTCCGATGAGGAGCGCCGCAACCGCGAACATGGCTAACTGCTTTTTCAGACTCTGATTCAAGAATGCGATACTTGGCAGGGAAGGTAGCCGCCGTGTATTTATCGATCGCGTTTTTGCAGGCTGAGATTTTCCCGAGGACGCTTGGGCGATCTCCGGCAGCGAGATTTCAGCGGTATCGTCGGCCGGATCTTTCAGCATTTTCGAGACGCGCCGCAGGTCATTCAAAATGGCCTGGGCGTCGGGATAACGGTCGTCGGGATTGCGGGCCATCATCTTGTGCACAATTTGGCAAAGAATCGGCGGCAGGTCGGGGCGCAGGTCGATCAACGGCTCGGGGGTTTTGTTCAAATGCTGCATGGCGATCGCCAGCGCCGTCTCGCCTCGAAAGGGAGGGTGCCCTGCAAGCATGCGATAGCAAGTGACGCCAAAGGAATAAATATCGCTCCGCTGGTCCACTTTATCGCCGCTGACCTGTTCCGGGCTCATGTAGAGCGGCGTTCCCATCGTCATGCCGACTTGCGTCAGCGTGGCGTGGTCACCAGATTGCCCAAGCTGGGCCAGCCCGAAGTCGGCGACTTTCACTTCTCCCTTGCGGGTGACGAGAATGTTCTCCGGCTTGATATCGCGGTGCACAACGCCTGCTTCTCCGGCAGCCGCAAGCGCCGAAGCCACCTGCTTCATGATGTGCAGCACAATGGGAAGGTCGGGGGAACCTTTTTTGTCGAGATAGTCCCGCAGGTTCCAACCTTGAACGAATTCCTGCGCGATAAAATGCACGCCGGCGTGTTCTCCCACCAGGTACACCTGGACGATGTTTGCGTGCCGCAGTCCTGCCGCTGCTTTTGCTTCGCGCTCGAACCGCTTTACGTGAACGTCGTCCGCCAACAGCTCCGGCCGGAGAATTTTGATCGCGACCTGTCTGTTGAGAGATGTCTGTTCGGCGAGATACACCTCGGCCATTCCCCCTCGCCCCAACCGGCGCAGCAGGCGGAACTCGCCGACCACCCGCTCCGTGCTTCCAGGCAATGATGCAGGTGTTGGCTCGGCGGACGATGCGTCGATATCGGCCGGGCGGGATCGGGATTTGGACTGAGGATCAGTCACGAGAATTCCTTCGGTGCTCGAACGGAGAATATCTCTGACCGCCGAGTTGTGGACGGCGGATTGGCCCGCCCCTTTAGCATAACGTCCGAACGGATCGCGTGGAACGCGATTGATCGGGTTGTTGACCGATGACCTCCGCCACCTATAATCGACCGCAGCACCTATCAGGAAAGCTTTAGAACATGAAAGACCGTCCCCAACGGCTCGGCGACCTAAAATCGAGCGGTTACCAACCAACCAGCGTCAAACGCGAAATGCGTCGCAACTTGCTGCGGAAGCTGCGAAATAAGGAAGATTTGTTTCCCGGGATCGTCGGCTACGACGAGACTGTTTTGCCGCAGATCCAGAACGCAATTCTGTCGGAGCATGACATGCTCTTCCTGGGATTGCGCGGGCAGGGAAAGACGCGGATGTTGCGGATGTTGGCCGGGTTGCTCGACGATGTGATTCCGGTCGTGTCCGGTTCGGAAATCAACGACGATCCGCTCGCCCCAATCTCGAAGTACGCCCGCGATCTCGTCGCCGCGAAGGGGGACGACTGCCCGGTCGAGTGGGTCGGCCGGGATCGTCGCTATAACGAAAAACTCGCCACTCCCGACGTGACGATCGCGGACCTTATCGGCGAGGTCGATCTCATCAAGCACGCTGAGGGAAGGCATCTGGCGAGCGAAGATGTACTGCACTTCGGACTGATCCCGCGCAGCCATCGGGGGATTTTCTGCATGAACGAACTTCCGGATCTCAGTCCCAAGATCCAGGTTGGGCTGTTCAACGTGCTCGAGGAGCGGGACGTGCAGATTCGCGGCTTTCCGATTCGTCTCGGGCTCGACCTCTGCCTCGTGTTCAGCGCGAATCCGGAAGATTACACCAACCGTGGCCGGATCGTCACGCCGTTGAAGGACCGCATCGGTTCGGTCATTCGCACGCATTACCCCCTCTCGCGCGAGATTGGGATGCGCATCACGGAAGACAATGCGTGGGCCGATCGCGGCGACGGCGTTTCCGTCGTGGTGCCGCGGTTCATGAAGGAGATTGTTGAGGAAACCTCGCGGCTGGCGCGAAGCAGCCCGCACGTCAACCAGGCGTCGGGGGTGAGCGTCCGGATGTCGATCGCCAACTATGAGAACATGGTCTCGAATGCCGAGCGCCGCAGCGTCGTGCTGGGAGAAACGCGGACTGTCGCCCGGATCAGCGATCTCGCGCACATCGCCGCCAGCGCGCGCGGCAAAATGGAACTGAACATGACCGAGGAAGTTGGCGAGGAAGACAAGCTCGTATCGCGCATCCTCGGCGAGGCCGTGAAAACCATTTTTGACCAGCACTTGCAGCCGAAGCAGTTTCGGAACGTCGTCGAATACTTCGAGGCGGGGAACACGCTGGAAGTGGGGGACGGCGTTCCCACGACCGAGATCATAGCACGCATTGACCGCGTGCGGGATCTGCGGAAGCAGGTCGAGAAAATTGCAGCAGAACTGGAACCGGAATTCGCGGCCGGTCCCACACACGAGGCACTTCAGGCGAGCGTGGCGGAGTTCATCCTCGACGGGCTGTACTGCCATAACCGGCTCAACAAGAAGTCCAAAGGGCTGGGACAGCAGTACGGGATTTGAATGCCCCGTCGAAGAACTCTCCTGTTTACCGAGTCGACAACTCCGTGCGAATCCGGCTGGCGACGAGCGGGTCGATCATCGCTGCGGTGGCAATGTGCACCGACTCGGCACCGGCGTCGAGATAGGCCCGGACGTGAGCTGCCGTGCTCGCTCCGCCGACCCCGATGAGCTTGGTCGGCAGCCCACGCTCGGCGATCAGTTCCGCGAAGAGCTTTGTTTCCGCGATGGAGGCGTCGCGGGTGGCATCGCCGCAGATGCCGCGCGGCTGCCCATCAAAGAGGAGCCGACCGTCCGGTTCGTGAACGACGGCCGCCACGCTGTTGGTCATCGCGAGTGCCGTGGCAAACGGGGCGACGGCATCGAGCAGCCGTCCCGCCTGATCGCGGTCCATCAGATGGCCGATCTTGATGATGTACGGCACAGGGCCAATAGCCGCGCGGACTCGTTCCGCGACAATCGCTGCCGATTCTTCATGCTGGAAGAGCTGCCCGTCGCAGGTCGAAACATTCGGGCAGGAGAAATTGGTCTCAATGCAATCCGCGCCGCTGTCGAGCGCCCAGCGGGCGCAACGGGCGTAGTCGTCCGCGAGATCTTCGAGGGACCATTCCGGCTGAACCGTGCCGACGACCGAGACAGAGAGAATCTTTCCGGTGGGCAACCGGCTGCGCGTCCATTCGAGATCGCGCCGCCAGAAATCGGGAGCTTTTGACGGCATGCCGAACGAGACAGCCCAACTGCCGTGCATCGTGTCGCACGCCTCAAGGTCGTTGTTCGCTTGCGAAAGCTGGCCCGTGATCACCGGCCTGAGATTGGGGAGCGGGTAACATTCGCGAGCCACGCTGCGGACTGTTTTGTAAGTCAAGACGTCGAAGCCGAGCGCTGCGTAATAAAGAACCCATTTCCCGTTGAGCAACGGACCGGCCGGCACTCCCAATGGCGAGTCGACCGGCAAACCGCAGAATGTCCATGCACCCGGAACAGGGGGGACGTGGACCGCGACAGGATCAGGAGCGTGCTCGAAGTTCCAATCGTAAGTCTGCGAACCGTCGTATCGCGGCAAGTCTGTCGTCACACTCAACTCGTCTATCAATTGGAAAACATGGTCTCGACCGCGGCGATCAATAAGACGATGACCGTCAGTATCACCGCTGTCGTCGGATCGGCCGGCTCGGCGTTTTTGCTAATCCCAAAGTTTCGCCCCTGTCGATGCCACAACAACAACCCGGCGGCGACTGTCACCACGCCAAAGCAACCCATCACCCAGGCAGGAGTACCCAGCTGCCGCATCTGTTCGGCATCGCCAACGGGATACGCGATACCACTCCCAATATACGCACCGTTGGCAATCAGACAGAACCCCGCGAAGAAACGGACGACATAAATTCGGGACCAGCGCAGACGGCTCCCCACAAACCAGACAAGCAGAGGGAGCAGGCAACCCCAGACCGGGCCTCCCCAGACGACAAAGAGGGGGTGGGGATTCGGAACGACGTCGGTTCGGGAAATGGCGAGTGGATGGAGAACGACTTGGGTCACGCGTCCGCCGCTGGTCCAGGCGTGCAGCATGTGTCCCAGCTCATGGACAATCATCATCGTCAGCCAGGAAAAGAGCCCGGTCGCAATGATCAGAATCGGTCGCCAGTACCAGCGGTCTCGAACCGATGGTCGGCGGGGCGTCGGCTGATCTGATAGGCACCCACTCCCCGATTGCATTTCACTCTCCGTGGTCGCGGCAGTTCAAACCGGGCCAATACCTCGGTGTTGTCAAACCAGGAGTTCTACGGCAATCCTACCGACTCGTGGGACGTTAAACGAGAATGGATGGGACGCAGCGCTCGCTGGAATTCGGCCCGGCGGTCTGGTAGGTTACGTCGCGACGAATCGTTGTGTGCGAGGATAGCCGCACACCGCTGCGTTTTCCTCTATTTCCACAAGTCGATCATGGCACCACAAGCGATTTCCGGCGTGACCGCCGGTGTTGAGACCGAGATCACAACGGTTTTCCCGTCGATTGCGTCGACCGGGTTCGGTCGGTTTCTGGGCTCGCTGTATGAGTCAATTCCGCTACGGATCAACGGGGTCAAGCTGTCACACTTGCTGTTCCCGCTGCCCACGTCCCCCTTCGCATTGGCACTCTATCTGCTGCTTAAGGTCGCGGGACGGCGGTATCGGCTGACAAACCGTTCGGTGCAAATCTGGTCGATGCTGGGCCAACGGATGTACACGCAGGTCGCCCTGGGAGACGTCAAGGGGATCGAGGTCGAGCAGAGCCCGGGACAAGTGTTCTACAAAGCAGCGGACATCGTACTGGTGGGTGCCGACGGCGGGGAACTTCTGCGGCTGAACGGCGTTCAGCGGGCGGAAGTTTTCCGGCAGACGATTCTCGAAGCCCGCGATGCCCAGGCGAACGTGCAAGCGTCGCTGTCGCGTATCCAGGCTCGTCAGTCAGCCTGAGAGCCTGTCGATAGAACGCAGACAGGAATGTCCGTGCTCCGGCGATTACGGATCGATACCGAGCCGGTACTTGAGCTGGTCGAACTGCTCGACGAACTCCTCGCTCGACGAGTGGACATGCTCGGCTTCGGTGATGAACTTGATCTCTTCGCTGCATTCGATGGCGTAATCGGCCAGCACTTGCTCGAAGGGTTGCAGGTTCTTCCCGTACATGATGAGCAGCTTATGTTCGTCGAACTGGATTTCGAGCGGAATGCGCGGATTGAGAACCGCGAGTCCCATGCAGCCGTCGTCCAGCAGCAGATCCTCGAAATCGTAGAGCATGCTCTTGAGGACCGGCAGATCGATTTGTTCACGGAAGAGGTCGACGTGTCCGCCCCCTTCGTTCTCGTGACTCGATTCGAGCACGACATCGACGGCGTTCCCCAGCGGATCGAGCAGGTCGATAAATAGGTCGAGCACCGTCTCGCGAGAGGCGGCCGCCATGAGCACCGGAATCTTCACGCCGCTTTCGGGGCACTGATAAGTGTCGTGGCGATAGCCGGAACGAGGGACGACTTGCAGGTCGTACGAAGGGCGAACTGCATCGGTCAGCACGAAGCTGCCGTACCGCGCGATGTTCAGGTGCGCTTCGAGTTGTTCTTCAGAGAGATCCTGAAAACTGCTCCGCTCGCGGGGAGTGACCCCGTCGCGGTACGTGTTCTTCAGGAATTTCTGCAGGAAACCCATTGCTTCATCCCCCTCGAGGCCGGGCCGGCGGTTTCGATCCGTCAGTGACCGGCGACTTCCGGAAGTATCTGGCCCGCTTCCGAAAATCTCGAATCGCGAAACAGGCACACGAGTGCCCATCCCCGGCGACTCACGAAAAATGTAGCACGCATTTCGCGAGGTATCCGAAGCGGCGGAACGTGGTTCGGCTTTTTTCCCCGAACGAGGGGGGGGCCTGCCGTCGCACAGCGATTGGGCAAGCCTTTTTACAGGCGAAAACTGCTCCGATTCCGCGAGTTGGGGCGTCATAGCCGCTACATTCGGACTCAGATCTCGCACAACCGGCAAATCACTTTCGATCGCGGCATCTTCACGCGTTTCGCCCAGATTCTCCGTGCTTTCTCTGAGTTGGGGCGGAAACCCCCGCTTTGCTGCCGCGTCCCGGTCCACTATGATTCCCGCGCGAGGACATCCGTTTCGCAGGAGGAGCCGCTTTCATGTCCCTGTTTCGTCGATTGCCACGTTGGACGCCTTGTCGAAGCCTTCTGCTACTGGGCTGTTTTGCCTGGGGGCACGTTGCGGCCCCAAAACTCTTCGCAGCCGAGCCAGCCCCTCAAAACGCCACTCCGACCGCCGCCAAATCGTCGGAGCAAGGGATCGACGAGTCTTGGGATGTGATCCACATTGGCAATGAGCGTGTGGGGTACGCGCACTCGATCACTCGGCCGACTCAACGTGACGGCCGCAAAATCTTACAAACAGAGGTGGAGACGTCGCTGACGCTCAAACGCTTCGGGCAGACGCTCAAAATGCAGACGCGGACCGAAGTCGACGAGACTCCCGAGGGGGAACTGCTCTCGTACCAGTTCGAGATGAAGAACCCGCCAAATTCCCTGACGCGAACCACGGGGCACGTCGAGGGAGGACTGCTCAAGCTCGAAACGACCATCGCGGGTGTCCGCAGTCGAACCTCGATGAACTGGGATGCCGAAATCAAGTCCCCCACCTACCAGGACCGGCTGATTCGCGAGAAGCGGCTGAGGCCGGGAGATTCGGTCTCGTTCAAAACATTCGTCATGGAGTTCAGCAAGGTCGCCACGGTGAAAATTGATGCCGACGACTTCCGCTACGTCAAACTTCTCGACGGCAAGCAGCACAAGCTGTTGAAGGTGACGATCACGCAGTCGATTTTGCCGACGATGCCTGTCCGCGCGTTTCTCGACGATGCAGGGGATCCGTTGACCTCGGTGACGGAAATGCCGGGGCAATCATTGACGACGTATCGCGTTGACGCGGCGGAGGCACTCAAGGAGATCGCCGGCGGCGAGTTGGATCTGGCGGTCAATTCTCTCGTGAAGCTCGACAAGCCGTTGGCGAATGCTCATCGGACGAAACGGGTGGTCTACCGGGTGAAGACCCCGGGCGAAGATCCGACAAAGCAGTTTGTCACTGGTCCGACTCAAAGCGTGAAATCGATTGATGCGGAGACAGCCGAAATCACCGTAACAGCGATCACCCCGACAACCACGCAGAAAACGGTACGGGTTGAGCCGGAGTATTTATCGCCGACGCTCTTCCTGCAAGCCAACGATCCGGCAGTCCGTGATCATGCCGAACGGGCGGTGGGGGGGGAGATCGACCCGGTGCAAATCGCGCTGAAGATGGAAAAATACATCCATGAAAATTTGAAAAAGAAGAACTTTTCGACCGCGCTCGCCACCGCGTCGGAAGTGGCGAAATCCCTGGAGGGGGATTGCACCGAGCATGCCGTGCTGTTGGCGGCCATGCTCCGGGTGAAGAAGATTCCCTCGCGCGTGGTGGTGGGGATGGTCTATGCCCCGTCCCTCAACGCCTTCGGAGGGCACATGTGGACCGAGGCGTTTCTCGGGGGGGAATGGGTGCCGCTCGACGCAACCCTGGGGCAGGGAGGGATTGGAGCCGGCCATCTCAAGATGGCGGAGTCGAGTCTGGCGGACAATTCTCCCACGCCGGTGCTCACCTTTGTCCCTCTGTTGCGCGTTCTCGGGAAGATGTCGATCGAGGTCATCGAGTCGCAGTGAGCCCGGATCGACGGAAAATCGGACGTTCCGGGAACCTTGTTGAATCTCCCAGGTTCCCCAGCCTGTGGTTTGATGCGTGCTTGCGATTGTCATTCTTTCATTGATTGCGGGTCGGTTGAATGTAAAGTTTGCAATCTGTTGGGTCGTTGCTGAAGGCGGGGTGGGCCCGAGATTTTTTCTGATTGTGTGTAACTCACGATCAGAGAGAGTTTTAGAGTGGAGCCGAGATCCCCAATCGCGGAAATCTTTGGCCGAACGGCACTGCATGTGCAATTCATCCCTAGCGTGAGTGAAACCCAGAAATCGAGAGTGCCCAACGGCCGGAAACGGTCGCGGGTGCAAGTGACGGAGAGAGAGATACCCCACCGGCCCGTGGAGACGGGCTGACTTCCTGCCTCTTCGGCAGTCGATGCCGACACACCAATAAAAAGGCCGAGTTGTGACCCCCGCGTCCTCTCGGCCTCTTTCCTTTTCGAACGTGGAAATTCCCCCCTGGACGAACCGGAAACCCTCAGCCAGTGTCTCTGGAAGCGGCCGGAACCGATTGCCCGACGCAAATGCGCGGCGTACACTTGATTGCACGCCGTTCGGCGGTACACACCGCATATGGCAAAGGGCGGCCCTTCTCGCAATACAAGCTTCCGGAGGCACTGACGTTCCTTGGCAGATCCCAAACGAAACGAGTTGGCGGTCGAGCGCAAACGGGCGGTGCTCGTGGCTGTCGTCGATTCGGCGAAGAAAATTGATAAGGAACATGTGCTGGATGAGTTGAAGGGGCTTGTCAAAACCGCCGGTGTGAACGTCGTCGGCACCCTGGTGCAGAGCCGCGTGCGGCCGGAGCCGGGAACCTGTTTGGGCAAGGGAAAACTGGAAGAGCTCAAGCAGCTAATCGAGCTTTCGGACGCCGAACTGGTCGTGTTCGACAACAACCTGAGCCCCTCGCAAGGGAGAAATCTCGAGAAGGCGACCGACCGAGTCATCGTCGATCGGAGTGAGGTCATTCTCGATATTTTCGCGAGCCGCGCGCGAACTTACGAAGCCCGGCTGCAAGTCGAACTGGCGCAGTTGCTCTACTTCCGCAATCGTTTGAAACGGATGTGGACCCACCTGGAACGAATCGAGGGGGGTGTCGGAGCCGGCCGCGGGCCTGGTGAAAAACAGATTGAAACCGACCGCCGGCTCATCGACCGCCGCGTCGCCGAGCTAAAGAAAAAACTCCAGGAGGTCGAAAAGCGCCGCGAGCGCGCCGTCGCCCAACGGAACGATCATCTCACCGTCTCAATTGTCGGATATACGAACGCCGGCAAGAGCACGTTGATGAACGCGCTGACCGGTGCCGATGTCTACGTCGCCGACAAGCTCTTCGCCACGCTCGACACGCGGACCCGCAAATGGCGGCTGCCGCATTGGGGAGACGTGTTGCTGAGCGATACCGTCGGATTCGTCCGCGACCTGCCGCACCACTTGGTGGCGTCTTTCAAATCGACCCTGGAGGAAGCGCGGTGTGCCGATCTGCTGCTGCACGTCGTCGATGCGAGCGATCCCGAGGCGGAACGTCAAATCGAAACCGTCGATCGGGTGCTGGATGAAATCGGCGTTGACCACAGCAATTCGCTGATTGTGTTGAACAAAATGGATGCGGTGCGCGATCGTGCCGTGGTCGACGTGCTTCGTCGCAAGTACGTCGATTCGGTGACTGTCAGCGCGGTGCAGCGAAGCGGCCTCGATCGATTGGCGGAGGCGGTCGCGAATCGGCTCGCCGAGGAATACGTGGACGCCGATATCGAAACGAGCGTCGGAAACGGCAAGCTGTTCGCGTACCTGGCGGAGCATGCCGAAGTCGTCGACAAGCAATACCACGATTCTCGCGTGTCGTTGCATTGCCGCGTGCCGCGCGTCCTCATCGAGCGGCTGCCGCACGGAAATGGAACCACGGTCACGCTCCGGAATGGGGAGACCATCGGTCCCCCGGTCGATGATTTTCTGCCGATCTCGCGGCAGGAGCAGCCTCGCTCGGCGTGAGCCTGTTTCTTTCTGCTTCGAGAAATCTCTCGAAAAGCCGCGGGCGAATTCATGATTTTCGTGCGGCGGCAGCAGCGGTGCGGTGCGTTATTTCCACGCGATATCTTTCGCATTATGATGGGTCTTTCATTGTATTGTGAACGACGGATCGAGGGTTCCTAGTTCATGGCACCGCTAGCTGAAACGCCTATCACAGAGAGACTGACATGCGGAAGCGATGTTACCTCGGGGTCGATCTTGGGGCCGAAAGCGGCCGGGTGATCGCCGGGCAATTCAACGGCCGGAAGATCTCGCTCGAACAGTTGCATCGATTTCCCAACGGTGCCGTCAACGTGGCCGAGACCATGCGCTGGGATGTCCTCTCTCTCTGGTCGGAGATTCAGAACGGTCTCGAGCGCGGCGCCGCCGTGTACGGCGACGCGATCGCTTCGGTCGGCGTCGATACCTGGGGGGTCGATTACGTGCTCCTTTCCCGCAGCGGCGAAATGCTCGGGCAGCCGTGGCATTACCGCGATGCGCGGACGCGCGGGCGCCTCGATGCGGCGTTCGCACGGGTTCCGCGGCGGGAAATTTTCGCGGAGACCGGCCTGCAGTTCCTCGAATTCAACACGCTGTTTCAATTGATCGCCATGCAGCGCAGCGATCCGTCGTTGCTCGCCATGGCCGATCGCATGCTCTTGATGCCCGACTTCTTCCACTGGTTGATGAGCGGCAGCCGGGTTGTTGAATTCACCAATGCCACGACGACGCAATGCTTTCATCCGGTGCGCGGCGAATGGGCTTACGATCTGCTGCGAAAGTTCGAGATTCCGACCGGCATGTTTCCCGAAGTCGTCCCCCCCGGCACAAAGTTGGGAACATTGCTGGAAAGTGTCTCGGCCCGCACGGGATTGAAACGGATCGACGTCGCCGCACCCGCCACGCACGACACCGGGGCCGCCGTCGCCGCCGTGCCGACAACACTGTCGGGAGCCGCCAATTGGGCCTACATCAGCTCTGGAACCTGGTCGCTGATGGGGGTGGAGCTTCAAGAGGCGATCCTCACCGACCGGGTGCTGGAGTTGAACGTCACGAATGAAGGGGGCATCGACGGCACGTATCGACTGCTGAAGAACATCGCCGGCCTGTGGCTGGTGCAGGAGTGCCGCCGCGCTTTCGAGAAGCGGGGGCGTGCATTCGACTACGCGCAACTGACTCAGATGGCGGCCCAGTCGCCGGCTTACAGGTCGCTCGTGAATCCGGATGACACTCGGTTCCTCACTCCTACCGACATGCCGGCTGCAATTCAGGACTTCTGTCGCGAGCGCGGCGAGCCGGTCCCTGAGAGTGAGGCGGCGCTCGTTCGCTGCACGCTCGACAGCCTGGCGATGCGGTACCGAATGGTCCTCGGCTGGCTGGAAGAACTGACCGGCGTGCGGGTCGAGGCGATTCACATCGTCGGCGGCGGCAGCCAGAACGAGTTGTTGAACCAGCTCACGGCGGACGTCTGCGGACGTCCGGTGGTGGCGGGACCGGTGGAAGCGACGGTGCTGGGAAACCTGCTGGTGCAGGCGCGGTCCTCTGGGGAACTGGCTTCGTTGGAAGAGATTCGCGAAGTCGTGCGGAATTCGAGCGATTTGCGGCAATACGAGCCGCGGAATACCGAGGCGGCGGACAAGGCCTACGCGCGATTCATCGGGCTGTCGGCAAAGAAGGAAGCGTAGCGAACCATTGCATCGCCAATTTTTGGTCGGAACACCAGCGGGATTGGTCCGATCCGTCCACTCGACATTGTCGCTTGTCCCGATCGCCACGGCGGCGATATGATTCCGCAACATTGCATACAAAACTCCAGCTCGGGCGAAATTCACACAAACCATGGGTCTATTCGATAAGCTCAAACAAGGTCTGCAGAAGACAAAGCAGTTGCTGCAGACCGACGTCCGCGACCTGTTCAAGGCGGGGGAGATCCTTGATGAAGCCAAGCTCGAACGCTTCGAGGCGAGGCTGGTGCAGACCGACATGGGGATCGACGCCGCTGGGGAAATTGTCGCCGAGCTTCGCAATAAATTCCTGGGGCGGACCGTCGTCATCGACGATGTCTGGGGCACGGTCAAGGAGACGTTGAAGTCCATTCTCAAGGGGGGAGACGGGCATTGGGACCCGGCCGACCCGGTTTCGCCGTTGAATTTCGCGGACGCAGGGCCGACCGTCATTCTGGTCTCGGGGGTCAACGGAGCGGGAAAAACAACATCCATTTCGAAACTCGCGAAGCTGCTCCAAAGTGCCGGCAAGCAAGTGATTCTTGCGGCGGGAGATACATTTCGTGCCGCCGCCGTCGAACAGTTGACCATGTGGAGCCAGCGCCTGGGATGCGAAATTGTCACGCAGCCGGGGGGCGCCGATCCCGCCAGCGTGGCGCACATCGGTTGCGAGCGGGCCTTGGCGGCCGGAGCCGATTGCCTGATTGTCGATACCGCAGGACGGCTGCAAACTCAAAAAAACCTGATGGATCAACTGGCGAAGGTTCGCCGCGTCATCAGTAATAAAATTCCGGGAGCCCCTCACGAAAGCCTGCTGGTGCTGGATGCGACCACCGGACAGAACGGTCTCAGCCAGGCGAAGAACTTCTCGGACGCAGTTGGCTGCACGGGGATCATCCTGGCGAAGCTCGACGGAACCGCGAAGGGAGGCGTCGTCGTTCCGATCCGCCAGAGGATGGGAATTCCGGTCAAGTACGTCGGGGTTGGCGAGAAAATTGACGATCTCCAGGTGTTCAACGCCGAGGGGTTCGTCGATGCCTTTGTTGCCGAATAGTCCATTTTTTCCGTATCTGTCAGGGGTGGGCGAATATCGGCAGCAGTGCATCTCCCGGTACAGGCTCAGTGGGGATCCAGAGAGATTTTTTAATAAATCCGGTCGGTTCTGCTGCCGGTTGTGCGGCTCCTGACGTTTGCTGAAAGCCTGTCGATGTCGCCGGTTATAACCGGCGTGGCTTATTTTTTCAGAGTGCGGTTTGCCCGGTTCCGATATTGCCAGACGGACCATCTGCCCCAGTTGCGCCCGCTGAAGGGGTTCGACGGTTTATCGGTTCGAATGCGGCCCATCGCCTCCAAGCCGCCTGATTGGTCCCGGTAACTTTTCCCCTCGCCATCCTCTTCCGTCCGGAGTTTTCCGGCCGTCGCGGGGGCACCAGGGTTATTCACAGGGACAGTGCACAAACTCAGGAGTAAACCATGCGGATGCGTATGATCCAAAACATTAAGAAAGCGGGGCTGATGCTGGGCGGGCTCGGCCTGTTCCTTGCTTCGCCGGTCCTCGGTGCCGATGATGCCCCGACCTTGTACCGCCAAACGGAAGCAGTGGAAAGCGTTTTCCAATCCGCCCCTCGTACACTTGACGGCCAATTCGTCAGCTACGAAGAGAGTGCCTCCGGCAACAATGCCTGCGGATGTAACAATGGCTGCGGCAGCGGCTGTGGCTGCATGGACGGCGAACTTGGCGAACCGTGGACGCTGATGAAAGCGCTGCATGGCGATTGTCCGCCGGCTCATACGATTGCCGGTTTCATGCAATGGGGTTGGCAGTCGAATCCGGACGGAGCCTTTACTGGCAACGGTCCGTTCCTCGACGACCATGAACACAAGAGCTTCAACCTCAACCAGATGTACCTGTACTCCGAGAAAATCGCGGACGGCAGCGAAGGGTTGGGATTCGGCTACCGTGTCGACATGCTGTACGGCGTTGATGGCAACGAAGCGCAGTCGTTCGGAAACCCCGCGGGATCGTGGGACTTCGCCAACGGCTGGGATCATGGCATCTACGAATGGGCCATGCCGCAGTTGTACGCCGAAGTCGCGACCGGAAACCTGTCGGTGAAACTCGGTCACTTCTACACCCCGATCGGGTACGAAGTCGTTCCGTCCACCGGCAACTTCTTCCTCAGCCGCCAAATCACCTTCTACAACTCCGAGCCGTTCACCCACACCGGCGCCCTCGGTAACTACAAGGTCAACGACAATCTGTCGTTGATGGGGGGCTGGATGTTCGGTTGGGACACCGGTTTCGACCAACTTAACGGTGGAAACATGGGAACGACCGGGTTCACCTACAAGGTCAACGACAACGCCAGCATGATCTATGCCATCGGATTCGGCGAATTCGGTTGGCGCGGCGTAGGCGTCATCAATAGCGTGATCATGAACCTGAAATGGACTGAAAAGGTTTCGTCGGTTCATCAGTTCGATGCCCTGCAGACGAATAACGGCACCGACTTCAACGTCGACGGCATCACTGGCGACAGCACCGGGTTCATCAACTACCTGTTCTACGAGATCAACGCCAAGATGAAGGCCGGTACGCGTGCCGAATGGTACAAAGCCGACGGCACCTCGTATTACACGTGGACCTACGGCTTGAACCTCAAACCGCATGCCAACGTGCTGGTTCGTCCCGAAGTGCGCCATATGTGGGGCCCGGGAGCCCAGAATGGTGCGGCGGGATCGATCGCCAACAACGTCTTCGACGTCTATGGCAATCAGACCGTGTTCGGCATCGACACGATCTTCACGTTCTAATAGCGACTGTTCAACAACAACTGTTCTTCAGTTGACGTTCCAAGGGGGGGACCGCCGCTCGGCTTCAACCGAGTGGCGGTTTCTTTTTTTTCGCGGGCTCATGAGTTCCCGACAGATGACACGAGAACTCCCACCGCCAGCGTGCTCCCTCACTTCGATCGCACAACGCGATGAAAGTGCAGCTCGACTTCCCGGTCGACAACCCGCCGAACCCCTTCCAGCAGGCACGCGGCCTCGTTCTTCGTCTCGCCGATTCGCTTGACCTCCGCCAGCGATGTTCCGGGGGAAATTGTAAACGTCCCCTGATGAATGATCTGACAGCCGGCGTCCAATTCCGGAATGATGAAATGCACCGTCGCACCGTACGTTAACATCCGGTGCTCAAACGCGTCCTCATAAGGACGGAAACCCGGAAACGACGGCAACAGGCCGTGATGCAAATTGATGATCCGCCCGCCGGCGAATCGCCAGCAGGTTCCGGGGGGAAGAATTCGCATGTACCGCGCCAGCAGAATGTAGTCGACGTCGTATCGATCGAATAACGAGACCATCGTGTCGTTGTCGGGGTTTCCGGATTTGTCTCCCACCATGTGCCAGTCGACCTTGTATTTCTCCGCCAAGGGACGGCAACTGTCGCGGTTCCCGAGCATCACCGCCGGTACGGCGTTCAACCCTCCCGAAGCGATGGCCTCGAGCACGGCCAGCGCCGGTTCCTGGCGGTATGTGGTGCAGATCGCCAGTCGCGGAGGGCGGCGATGTTCGTCGCGCGACCAAGTGCGGACCGACAGCCCCTTCAGCCGGCCGATCTCGTTCATCCGCTCGCGCAATGCGACCAGCGACTCGGCATCATCCGGCCATTCCATCCGCAAGAGCATCGCGAACAGCCGTTCGGAGTCGTGGTCGTACATCTGAATTTCGTGAATGTTCGCCCCGCCGGAAGCGACATAATGGACGATCGGATCCGCCAGGCCGCGATTGTCGGGCCCGACGGCGGTGATGATGACTTGCATGGGGATTTGGACCGCTGTTCGAGTGGGTGTATCCGTATGTTTTTGATTCGGGACGTGACGCTTTGCCAGAATGTAACGGGTTGGGACACGCATGTCAGCAGCGAATTGAGGAAGGGAATCAGGCTTCGGGCTTCAGGCATTGCGAATTTCGGATTGCGAATTTCGGATTGCTGACCCAGGACTCCGGACTCGGGACTCTTTTTCTTTCCATCCTCCTCCATCCGTCCTGTCATTGGCCGCTGATCCGACGACAAGTCGTCGGCTTGGGAAGAGTCCGATTCCCTCCGTCTGGCCTCTTCTGCGCCCCTCGCCCCTTGCGGGAGAGGGGCCGGGGGTGAGGGGGCATCCTCTCCTCCATCCTCCATCATCCATCCTCCATCTTCTATCCTCCTCCCTCCGTCCTCCGTCTTCTTCCGACTCCGGACTCAGGACTCGGGACTGAGAAAAACTCGTGCCGATGTTGCGGCGAAGAATTCCGTCGAAAGCTCGCGCAAAGGTGCCAAGGTGCTCAAAA
>CAZVJA010000099.1:0-6809 GCA_964626885.1 uncultured Planctomycetaceae bacterium
ACTCGCCCGCGAGATCGGCGGCAGCCGCGTGCTGCTCGGGACCGACAAAGGAGTCGAGGCGGCGGGGCATGGCGAACGGGGGGTAGCGTCGCTTCGGGCAGCCGGGCTGCACGTTGCCGTCTTCGACGCCGTCACACAAAACCCGACAACTGATGACGTCGACCGGGCTCTCGAAGTCGCGCGGCGGGAAAAGATCGATCTGCTCGTGGGGCTCGGCGGCGGCAGCAGCATGGATTGCGCGAAGGGGGTCAACTTTCTGCTGACCAACGGCGGCCGAATGGAAGACTACTGGGGGGTCGGCAAGGCAACAAAACCGATGCTGCCGATGATCGCCGTCCCCACCACCGCCGGTACGGGGAGCGAGGCGCAGTCATTCGCGTTAATCGCGGATGCAAAGACGCACATGAAGATGGCTTGCGGCGATAAGAAAGCCGCCTGCCGCGTCGCCATTCTCGACCCGCTGCTGACGGTGAGCATGCCGCGGCTCGTGACGTCGGCCACCGGAATCGACGCTCTGAGCCACGCTCTCGAAACCTACGTGACGAAGCCGCGGAACGTCATTTCACAACTGTTCAGCCGGCGCGCTTGGCGTTTGCTTTCCATCGGGTTTCCGGGAGTAATGACCGAGCCGGAGAACGTCGAAGCGCGCGGCGCGATGCTGGTGGGAGCACATCTGGCGGGAGCGGCCATTGAGAACTCAATGCTGGGGGCCGCACACGCACTTGCCAATCCGCTGTCGGCGCATTTCAACACCACGCATGGCTTCGCGGTGGGTGTCATGCTGCCGCACGTCATTCGCTATAACGGAGAAGTGGTCGGTTCGCTGTACGGAAAGCTGGCGGCGGACGTTGGCTTGTGTGATGAGGAAGATCCCCGCGGCGCGGATTTGCTGGCGGATCATATCGAGTTGTTGCTGACGCGTTGCGGTGCGCCAACCAATCTCCAGAAGTGTGGTATCGATGCGGCTCTCGTTCCGAAGCTGGCGGAGGAGGCGGCCGCCCAATGGACCGGCCAATTCAACCCGCGTCCGGTCAACGCCCAGTCTCTGCGGGAGTTGTACGAATGCGCGCTGGCATCCTGAAACTGCTTTTCGCACCGGGCTTGATGTTGCTCGCATCGGCGGTCGGTGGCTGCGGCGGTGCCCCATCGGAACCATTCAGACTGGTTGAGGCCGCGGAGTCAGGCACGGGAGCGTCCAGCGCCTCCCAAACCGCGAATCCGGCTCCTACATCCGAACAATCAAAAGGAACTGTCCAAAAAGACTCCGAGCCCATCGTAAAGCCCGCACCAGCGACGGGAATTCCGTCCAACGAACTACCAAGGGTCGAGAACCTTTCGCCTCCGGATCCCACCAGCTGGGCAACGTTCCGTAACGGCAACCAGCAGCTGGGAATCGCAGGCAGCACGCTCCCCGATCAGCCGGAGTTGCTTTGGGATTATCCTGCTCCGGATGGAATGGTGGCTGCGGCGGCGATTGTGGGAGAGCAGGTTTACGTCGGCATCTTGCACGGCGATCTGCTGTGCCTTGATCGAAAGACCGGCAAGCTTCTCTGGAAATACCGCTCCATAGACGATCCCGACCCGGAGAAATTTTCTCCCGGCTTCAAGGCCTCTCCGACCGTCACAGCCGACATGGTGTACATTGGCGATGAAGAAGGCATGCTGCATGCCGTTGACCGCGCCACTGGAAAACGAAAATGGCAGTTCTCGACCGGCGCGGAGATCGCCGGCTCAGTCGCGGTCGTGGGAGAAAAGCTGATCTTCGGCTCGCATGACAGTTATTTGTATTGTCTGCACGTGAAGGATGGCGCGCTCGACTGGAAGTTCCAGACGATGGATCGCGTGAACTGCTCGCCGGCCATTTCAGGCAAGTATACCTTTGTTGCCGGCTGCGATACGCGGCTGCGCGTCATCGACATCGAAGCCGGTCAGCAGACGCACATGATTCCGCTGGGGGAAGGAGCGTATCTCATCGCCTCGCCCGCCGTGATCGACAACATCCTTTACGTCGGCACGCACGACAGCCGCGTCGTCGCGGTCGATTGGCAGAAGGGAGAGATTGTCTGGACGTACAAAGACCCGAAGCGGGAGCAGCCGTATCATTCCTCAGCAGCTGTAACCGACAAGTTCGTGATCGTCGGAGGGCAGGATAAGCAGCTGCACTGCATCAATCGAACGCAAGGGACTCGCGTCTGGGTCTTCGCGGCACGCGGACAGATCAACAGTTCGCCGGTCGTTGTGGGAGACCGAGTCTTTTTCGGCTCAGTGGATGGAAACATTTACGCCGTCGGGCTCGAGGACGGCAAAGAACGGTGGAAATACAACGCCGGAAAAGACGTCACGGCTGCTCCGGCCGTGGGTGAAGGTTGCCTCGTCATCGGGACGGAGGACAGTAAAGGACGGATTTACTGCTTCGGCACCAAAGAAAAGTAATATGAATTCCTTGTGTCCATTTCCTGTGGTTTCAGTATGGGGTGCAATGGTTCGCGGCATCCGTTAGGCTGAACAGAGAATAGACCGGACGACGATCGGTCCAAAATCCCGTGGCTGAAGAGTCTAAGCCGGGTCGAGCCTCATGAATCTCGTCTCCGGCAAGTGAATGGCTTATGTCGACCGACACCACAACCGCAACTGAAGTCGGTAGTTATTTCATTTCGAATTACCCGCCATTTTCTCAATGGCAGAGGGAGTTCGTGCCGGACGTCCTTTCCGCGCTTGCCCATCCGCCTGAACGCGAGGCTCTGTTGGGGCTGTATGTTCACATTCCATTTTGCCGCAAACGCTGCAAATTCTGTTACTTTCGCGTGTACACACAGCAGAACGCCGTGGTCATTGAGAATTACGTCCAGTCGCTGGTGCGCGAATTTGAAATGCTCAGCCGGCAGCAGGGAGTTGCTGGGCGAAAGCTACACTTCGCCTACTTCGGCGGCGGCACGCCGTCGTACCTTAGCTCGAAGCAATTGCTCTCGCTCCGAGATCGGCTGACCGAGTATCTGAAATGGGATTCCGCCGAGGAAGTCACCTTCGAATGCGAGCCGGGAACGCTCAGCCTGGAAAAGGTGAAGACACTTAAGGAAATCGGCGTGACGCGGGTCTCGCTGGGGGTTGAGAACTTTAATGACAAGATTCTCGAAGAGAACGGCCGGGCACATCTTTCGCCTGAGATCGAACAGGCGTACTCCTGGCTGCAGCAGGTGGGCTTTCCGCAAATCAACATTGACCTGATCGCCGGCATGATCGGCGAGACCGATGAAAACTGGGACCGCTGCCTCGACCGTGCCATCGAGATGGACCCCGACAACATCACGATCTATCAGATGGAACTCCCCCACAACACGATCATTTCGCGCGAAATGAAGGACATGGGAATTTCCGCCCCGGTCGCGGACTGGCCCACCAAGCGGCGCTGGATGAACCATGCCATCGACCGTCTGTTGGTTGCTGGTTATCAGATCTCGAGCGGCAACGAGTTGGTGAAGAGTCTCGATACCGACCGCTTCGTCTATCGCGACAGCGTCTGGCGCGGCTGTGACCTGCTGGGGTCGGGTGTGTCGTCCTTCGGGCATTTTCAGGGGGTGCATTACCAGAACCTCGACCAGTTGGAAGAGTACGTCACAACGGTCGAAGGAGGGTGCCTGCCGATCAACCGCGCACTCAAACCGACCGCGCATCAGCTCCTCATTCGAGAGTTGGTCCTGCTGATGAAGGAAGGGCACATTTCCGCGAAACGATTTCGCGATAAGTACGGTGTCAACATTCTCGAAGAGTTCGCGGATCCATTCCGTAATCAGCAGGGGGCGGGTTACCTGCGGATCGAAGGGGACGACGTGGTCCTGACGCGGCGTGGTTTGCTGCAGGTTGACAGCCTCTTGCCTGAATATTTTGAATCGGAACATCGTGCCGTTCGCTACACCTAAAGTGAACGGACGCTCGTCGAACCTCCCCAGGAAATACCCCCGGATCTCTGCCTCGTGAATCCGCAAGACGAACTCAAAGCACTAACCTCGCTGTTTCCCGGCGACGAGCCGCTCATCGAGGATGCCGAACACGTACCACAGGCGCTGGTCCCCGAGCCGTATCGGAAATTGCTCGCGCATGATCATCACATGACGGTCGCGATGGAAGAGTACTACGGCTGCCCGGTCGACGTGCGGATCATCGCTCGTCGCGAGGATGGAGACATCTACAGTCGCAGGATTGTGCTGGTCAAAAGCGGCACCGACGAGGTCGTGCAGTTTGGCCTCGTGCGATTCGACCTGCGTTACGTGACTCCGGCTGTGCGGGAGGAAATTCTCAAAGGCGACACTCCGCTCGGGCGCGTGCTCATCAACCACAACGTGCTCCGGCACATCGATCTCGGTGCACTGCTGCAAATCACGGCCGGGCCGGGCCTCGCCCGCGATCTGCACATGCAGGTTGGCGGGGTCACCTACGGCCGGCTGGCGACCATCTTTTGTAACCGCAAGCCGGCGGTTGATCTGCTCGAAATTCCCGCTCCGCTCGACAGGACGTCCTCATGACCGCTCCCAACTTCCGCACGACCTGCCGCGTGGAATTCAGCGACACTGACATGGCGGGGATCGTCCATTTCTCCAACTTTTTCCGCTACATGGAGCAGGCCGAATCAGAGTATTTCCGCTCGTTCAGCCATACTCTGGCGAAACGAAGTCCCGACGGCACGGCGGTGGGTTGGCCCCGCGTCTCCGCGTCCTGCTCGTTTAAGGCCCCGGCTTACTACGAGGACGTGCTCGATATCGACATCACGATCCAGCGCCGCGGTTTGAAGTCACTGACACTGCAGTTTGAATTCCGCCGCGGCGAGACGTTGATCGCCACAGGACAGGTAAAGACCGCCTATTGTCTGTTTCGACCGGGAGAGCCGATCCAGTCGCTGGAGATCCCGAAGTCGTACGACGAAATGCTGGGAAGCGCCGAGGGACTCACCGCCGATGACCGCTGAAAACGAAGCTCTGATCGTTCGCGGGGTGACGAAGCAATTCGCCACGGCCGCCGGTAGTCTACCGATTTTGTGCGGTGTCGATCTCAAAATGCAGCGCGGTGAGGCTGTGGCAATCACCGGACCTTCCGGCTCGGGAAAAAGCACGCTGTTGTACATTCTGGGGACGCTTGATCGACCAACATCGGGCGACGTCCGTTTGCTGGGTCAAAATCCCTTTTCAACAAACGCGGCTGAATTAGCTCGCTTCCGGCGGGAACATGTCGGATTTGTGTTCCAGGATCACCATCTGCTGCCGCAATGCAATGTATTGGAAAACGTGCTGATTCCGACACTGGCCGGTACGGGGGCCGGTGTCGAGGAAGAGAAGCACGCCCGCGCTCTTCTGGAACGTGTCGGCTTGGCCGATCGCCTTAACCATCGACCGGCACAGCTTTCGGGAGGGGAACGCCAGCGGGTGGCGCTCTGTCGGGCGCTCATCAACAAGCCGGCACTGCTGCTCGCGGATGAGCCGACCGGAAATCTCGATCACGACACTGCCGCTTCGATCGGAACACTACTGCTGGAATTGAACCAAGAGCAACAGGCAATGTTGATCTGCGTGACTCACAGCACGGAGTTGGCGGCCAGGTTTGCTCGGCACATGAAGCTGCGCGACGGAAAGCTCGTCGAATGATTCAGGGTTCCAACGGATGAGCCTGTTCCACCTGTTGATCGAAAGCCTCCGCCACTATTGGCGCACGACGCTGGCCGTGCTGCTGGGGGTAATGACTGCCACCGCGGTTGTCGGGGGAGCTTTGGTCGTCGGAGACTCCGTCCGCGGCAGCCTGCGACAGATGACGCTCGATCGGCTCCGCCGGATCGATTACGCCCTGACAAGTCGGCGGTATTTTCGCGAACGACTAGCCGACGATTGGCTGGCCAGGAATCCTGACTTCACCAAGCAATATATGGTTGCGCCCGCGCTGGTATTGACCGGTGGCCTGGAACTTTCGAGCAACAGCACAACCAAACGCGTCGGCCGCGTGCAGGTGTACGGCATCGACGACCGATTCTGGAACCTGACGAACCACGGCGGTTTGTCGTTGCCGAAAGGGCGCGAGATCCTGCTCAATGCGCGCGTCGCGGCGCAACTCGGTTTGGGAGGTTCGACCGGCACAACCCAAGTCAGCGGTCAGACGGTCACCCTGACGATCGAGATTCCGGCCGAAATTCCGCGAGACATGCTCCTCGGAGAGCGTGACGCACCCGCCCGCCCGATCGAATTCACCGTGAAAGATGTGATTGACGAGCGCCTCGGCGTCGGGCGGTTCGATTTGAATCCTAGCCAGCAACTTCCACTGGTTGCGTTCGTGTCGCTACGCACCTTGCAGGACAGCCTTGGGCTTTCTGAAGCTGAACCCTCACGGCGGAATCCAGAGGGGCGTCCTGCCCGTGTCAACAGTTTGTTTCTCAGCGACAATGATTCACCAAGCAATCCGGAAGCTGTCTATGAAACGCACCCGTGGTCCGACAGCGCATCTGCTGCTGAAAACGTTACACGTCAATTCTCCGAAACCCTGGCGCGCAGCGTGGCACTTCACGATATCGACCTCCGGCTGCGCAAGTACCCCGAGCGCGGCTACTTTTCGCTGGAGAGTGATCGGCAGATTCTAGAAGAGTCGCTGGCAAAGGTTGCAGAGCAAACGGCCGACTCGCTCCGATTGAAAACATCGCCCGTGCTCGTCTATCTCGCGAACGAAGTCGTCAACGCGAAGGACAAATCTCGCTTTTCGATGTATTCCGTCATCGCCGGTGTCGATTTCGCCGAGCTGAACACCCCGCCCTTCGGTCCATTCGGAGCAGCCCCGCT
>CAZVJA010000099.1:6909-18341 GCA_964626885.1 uncultured Planctomycetaceae bacterium
TCGATTTCGCCGAGCTGAACACCCCGCCCTTCGGTCCATTCGGAGCAGCCCCGCTTCCAAATCCCGAACCGGCCGATGCGAACGTAATTGTCATCAACGACTGGCTCGCGGAAGATCTCGGCGTAAAGTCCGGCGACGATGTGGAAGTCACGTACCACGTCGTCGGTTCTCACGGCGAACTGCCTACCAAATCAAAATCGTTCCACGTTGTGGGATTTGCAAAGCTCGATAATTCCGCTGTGTCGGACACCGGCTTCGTACCGGAAGTCAAAGGCATCACCGATGCCAAGACCTTTCGCGACTGGGACCAGCCCTTCCCGATGCGGCTCGAGCGGATCACCCAACGGGACGAAAACTATTGGGACAAATACCGCACGGTGCCCAAAGGGTTTGTGCCGCTCCGCACGGCGCAGGAGTTGTGGGGCAGCCGATACGGAAGGCTCACCTCAATGCGGATCGCCGCCGCGGAAGGCAAAACACTCGACGAAACTGCGGAGATGTTCACCGCAGAACTACTGCATTCCCTGACCCCTGAGCAAACCGGCTTGGCATTTCGCCCCATCAAATTCGCCGGGTTACGCGCGGCAACCGGCTCGAACGATTTCAGCCAGTTATTTCTTGGGTTCAGTTTCTTTTTGATCCTGTCGGCGGCGATTCTGATCGGCCTGCTCTTTCGATTGGGATTGGAACGCCGCGGGGCGAACATCGGCCTGCTTTCGGCAATCGGCTTCTCTCCCCGTCGCGTATCGCGGATCTTTCTCGGAGAGGGATTGGTGGTCGTCATCGTTGGCGGATGTCTCGGCATGCTCGCGGCTATCGGTTACGCCGAGGTGATGATCTATGGATTGAAAACCTGGTGGGTCCGCGCGATCGGAACCCGGTTTCTGGATGTTTACATCACACCAATGAGCCTGATGACCGGGTTTGGCGTCGCCATCGCAGTGGCGATGCTCGCCGTCTGGTGGGGGATGCGACAGTTTCGAAAACTGAGCGCCCGCGAACTGTTGGGAGGGGTGACGGAAGTCGAACGCTCGGGCCCCGAACGGGGCAAACGGAGTCGAGTGGCAAACCGGGCTGCACTCGGGCTGGGAAGCATTGCGGTGCTGCTGCTGGCAAGCGCAGCTCTCGGTTTCGTTCCTTCCACCGAGGCGTTCGGGGGACTTTCGTGGCTGGTGGTCTGCTTTTTTCTCGTCGGGATATTCTTGCTGGCGGCATCGACGCTTTTATTGAGAGGCTGGCTCGATTCCGATCGGGCTCCGGCGGTACGCGGAAAGGGAGCTGCCGCGCTGGGGCGGCTCGGAATGCGCAACGCCGCCAGATTTCGCCAACGGAGCGTGATGACGGCCGGGTTGATCTCGTCGGCCACATTCGTCATCGTCGCTGTCTCTGCCGGACATCGGAACCCTGCCGCTGAGCGCCCCGAAAAGAACTCGGGAAACGGGGGCTATTTACTCGTCGCGCAATCCGCAACGCCGATTTTGTATGATCTCAACACGGCCGAAGGAAGGGACAAGCTCAACCTGAATGGCAACGAATCCTTTCTTTCGTCGCTGCAAGTGATGCCGTTTCGCGTGCAGCCGGGTGAAGATGCAAGTTGCCTCAACGCGTATCAGACCCGCACCCCAACCATCCTCGGCGCGCCGCACGCGATGATCGAACGGGGAGGCTTCAAGTTCATCGGCGGACATGGCAATCCCTGGACGCTTCTGGAACAGCCTGCCGACGATCAATCGATTCCAGTCTTCGGTGACATGAACACGTTGCAGTACAGCCTACACAAAGGGCCCGGCGACGTAATCTCGGTCGTTGACGCACAGCAGCGCCCCAAACTTCTCAAAATCGTCGGCATGCTCGATGGCAGCGTGTTCCAGGGGGTGTTGCTGATGTCGGAAGAGAATTTTCTCAAGCTGTATCCCGACCGGGACGGTTATGAATACTTTCTGGTGGAATCTTTGGAAGATGCGATGGTGCATTCCTCCAACAACCCACGCGAAACTGCCGCCCGGATTTCCGACGTCTTGGAAACCGGTTTGCGAGATTACGGATTTGATGCAGAACCGGTCGCAGAACGGTTGACGGACTTTCTCGCGGTGCAGAACACCTACCTGTCAACGTTCCAAACGCTCGGCGGCTTGGGGCTCTTACTCGGAACCCTTGGGCTGGCGACCGTGATGTTACGTAACGTGTTGGAGCGTCGCGGGGAACTCGCATTGCTCCGAGCAGTTGGGTTCCGCGCCGCGGATCTGGCCAAGCTCGTGCTTTCGGAGAACGCCTTTCTGTTGGTATGGGGTTTGCTGACCGGCACTGTGTCCGCCCTATTGGCGATGACACCGCATTTGTGGAGCATCGGAGCCGATGTTCCATGGGGCAGTCTCTTCACGATTCTTGCCAGTGTGTTTGTGGTCGGGATGACAGCGGCACTTCTGGCGGTCATCGAAGCGGTCCGGACGCCCCTCATCTCCGCATTGCGGTCCGAATGATTCCAGCGGTAGGTGATGCAGAATTCGTTCCGACTCGCGTGCGGCCATTCCCCCGAATGACTACAATCCGTGTCAGGGAGTCGTTAGCTCCACGAATTGAATACGGCGACAGCCGTATGATTCGAGCCAACCCTTCGACCGTTGCAACATTCCAAAGGAAGTAGTCCATGCCGAAATGGTTGACCGTATTGTTGTTCATTGCCGGTGCGGCGTTGTCGTGGGGAGTGTACGTTCCGGTTGTGCATCAGGCTTCGCAGGGGCTGAAGAGCAATCTGCGAGCCTTTCTGATGGTGGGAATCGCCTACTTCCTCGTCGCCGTCATCGTTCCGGTGGTGATGATCTTCATCCTGAAGTCGGACCCGACGGCAAAAGGAGAACCGAATTTCGATTTCGGACCTGTCGGCTGGGGCATTGCAGCGGGAACGGCAGGCGCGCTGGGAGCGTTGTGTGTGATCTTCGCCGTGACAAACGCGGGTGCAGGGGGAGCGATTTACGTTGCCCCACTGGTGTTCGCCGGGGCGCCGATCATTAATACATTCGCCACCCTGTATTACTTTCATCCGGTAAAAACGGCCCCGGATTGGAAGTTCTTTCTGGGTCTGGCGATGGCAGCTGCGGGCATGGTGATGGTCATGCTCTTCAAGCCGAGCGATGCCCCTGCGAAGCCCAGCACCCCTGCCGCTGCGGCACCTGCGGAACCGGGCTCGCATTAACGCTCTGCCAGCCGTCGTTCCAGTTCTTGGATTCCTTCGGAATAAACGTCGAGTACCCGCGCTCGCTCTTGTTCGTCCGCGAAAGTGCCAATGCGATTGATCTTATCCCGGTCGGCTCGCATCTCCGATAGAAGCCCCCGCGCGATGTTTTTATCGAACTGGCTGCGCCCCGCCACATTGACGTAGATCGCGCTGGTGTGGGCGTAGAGCCAGCGATCGAACTCGTTCTTTCCCACCGGAACCTGCAAGTTCGAGACGCGCTCAATGGGTGGGGGCGGGGTGCGCAAAGCGAACCAGCACGGTTCATCGACCTCCGCCTCGACAGACAGCGTTGCTTCGTGGTGTCCTCCAACGCGTCGGCTAAGGGCGGTCCAGAGCACTTTTCCGTTCTTGATGATTTCGATTTGCTCAAAATCCCCCCGTCCCGTCGCGCGGGCTTTGAGCGCCACTTTCCCTTGCTCTTGAAGCTGCACCGTGCCGCCAATTCCTGTACCTGAGACGGTGAACTCCAGAAGCGGGCCGTTGGTAATGAAACTTCTTCCGGCCGCCAGGGAATTGAGCCACTTCTCGACGGTTGGTTCCCCTTCGACATCCACATACACGCGCGAGAAATCGTACTGGAACCAGTCGGTACCGGTCGAAAACGGCACCCGCAGTCCAGCATTCAAGTAGCGATAGAAACTGTCTTTGTAGCTGGAAATCATGCTCCCGTCGAAGATGTTCAGGGCGTGGATTCGCCCGGCGAGAAAGTTAGGGAGCGATTCCCGTCCCATGTCGTTATGGCACCAGACGATCGTCGCGCCGTCGTGGCGTGCCGTCTCAATACCTCGTGCCAAGGGGAGTCCGTCGGTCCCGGTCTTCATGATCCCCGGACCGATGCTCACCGGTTGAATTAACTTTTTGATATTCAACAGCATCACATGGCCGTACCCGTCGCCGTATCCCTTGAAGTTGTGCCGATGTTCTTCCCCGTTGCCGAAGACTACCCCCGACTGCTCTTCGAGCGATGCGAGGTCGGCCGAAGTGTAACGATTCGAGATATACTCCGGGTCGGCACCGGCCCGCTCGAGGTACGACACGTAGAGCATATCGAGCCCGTCTGCCTGAGGGACTTCGACGAGATAGCGATCGGCTTCCGCACGCGAGATCTTCATCAGATGCAGATGTGTATTCGCGGAGCGCAGGCCGCGCCTGGCGGTGTTGTCAAACGACACAAGAGGCATTGTCAATTCGGTCATGGACTGCCCACTCAGGTCGATCCGCGCGGTCGAAGTTTCCGTCTCGAGCCCAGAGAAGGCTTCGATGACGAGGGGCTTGCGCGGCAGGTGGATCACTGTCGTTTTCGGAACGACGCTCCAGTCATGAATCGAACTCGCATACGACGCCAGCGCCGGTTCCTTGAGCCCGAGCCCGCGCGGGAGGAGTTCGATCGGCTGCACTCGGGTCCCGTCGAGACCACGGATTCGCACGAGTCCCGGCAACTCACGGCCGGTCACGGCGTCGATCAGCTTCAGTTCGACAGCGCACGTGTCAGTGGTCCGCCCGCTGGCCAAACAAAGCAGCCCAAGGAGTAGCACGGTGGTAATTGCCGCGAAAATCCGCATTTTTCCGCCTGCTGGTTCAGAGATCTGAGCGAGAATATCATCGGCCCGGTTGCGCCGCAAAACTGCTGTCGCTATGGTAGAATCCCATGATCTCCGAAACAACTCGTAGGAAGTACTGGACCGGAAGCCGTCTGCCATACCGCGGCGCGGTCAAAGGAGGACTGATGTCCGCAACGCTCACCGAACTGCAGCGTAAACAAATCGAACAAGCTGAAGAACTGTTCTTTACAGGTCCGCAGAAGGCGGGCTTCTGCAAGGATCTCTTCTTCGGAAAGTTCCGTGCCGAATCGATTCTCCCGTATCCGAGGTTGTCCCCGGACGATCAGGCCGCTGCGAACGAAGCGGTTCGCTTCGTCCGCCGATTCGCGGACGAACAGATCGATTCCTACGAGATTGACAAGCAGGCGGAAATTCCGCAAAGCGTCGTCCGCGGCCTGGGGGAGATCGGCGTTCTGGGGATGTGTGTATCGCCAGAGTACGGCGGGCGCGGTTTTTCCCAACAGCAGTACTGCCGAGTGATGGAGGTTATCGGCGGGCACTGCGGCTCGACGGCTGTGTTCGTGAATGCGCATCATTCGATCGGTCTGCGAGCGCTCGAACTGTTCGGCACCGAAGATCAGAAAGAACGCTGGCTGCAGCCGCTTTGCACCGGAGAACAACTGGCGGCATTTGCTCTTACCGAAGCGGAAGCGGGTTCGGACGCGGCCAATGTTCGCACACGTGCAGTCCCCACTCCGGACGGACGCGGGTACGTTCTCAATGGCGGAAAGCGGTACATCACCAACGGCGGCATCGCCAACGTGCTGACGGTGATGGCCCGCACTCCCGATCCCAAAGATCCCGACGGCAAAGTGACGGCGTTTCTCGTCACGCCCGACATGCCCGGTTTCAAAGTGATCGAGTCGCGGATGGAGAAGGTCGGTATTCGCGGCACGGCGACTGGGAAGCTCGAATTTCACGAGATGTTTGTACCGAAGGAAAACATTCTTGGAGAAATCGGCAAGGGGTTGAAGCTGGCTCTCACCGTGCTCGACTTTGGCCGCACGACATTCGGAGCCAGCTGCACCGGCGCGGCGAAGTTCTGCCTGGAGCGTGCCGTCGCCTACGCGAAGGAACGCAGGCAATTCGGCCGGAGTCTAGCCGAGTTCGAACTTGTGAAAGAAAAGCTCGCACTGGCCGCCGCCGACACGTACGCGATGGAGAGCGCAACCTATCATACAGCCGCACTCATCGACAGCGGCGCGCACGATTACATGCTTGAAACCTCAACGATCAAGGTCTTCGCCAGCGACTGCCTCTGGCGAATCGTCAACGACACGCTGCAGATTCACGGCGGAGCAGGGTTCTTCACGGACCAGCCATTCGAACGAATGATGCGCGACGCGCGGCTGAACCTCATCGGTGAAGGAGCCAATGACGTGCTTCGCTGTTTCAATGCCATGGTCGGGCTCCGCACCCTCGGTAAGGACCTGGAAGAGATGCTTAAGCGGCCATGGAAGATGGTGAGTCTCTGGCGTTCCGCGCCGACAATCCCGACCGCACACAGCGTGCTTCAGCCGGCGACCATCGAGCTCGGCCGACAGATCGCCCGCTTCAGCAGTGCCTGCCAGAAGGCACTCATCCGTCATCGCGAGGCAATTCTCGAAAAGCAGCTTGTGCAGGCGCGGCTGGGGGACATTGCGACGGAACTGTTCCACGCCAGCTGCGTCTTCTCCCGGCTGAACACGATGCTCTCAGAGAAATCGACCGATCCCGTGAGACGGGAACGCGAACTACAGACCGGACTGTATTACATGAAGGTCGCAGCCCGGCGCAATCACGAACGGTTCGCGGCCCTCAAATCAAACGATGACGCGGAACTGTTGAAGACTGCGAATGCCTGGCTGTGATGCAACACGACACCGCTTTCCAAATGGCCGCCTCGAATATCCGCTTCGGCGCGGGGATTACGCGCGAGGTGGGGTTCGACCTGATGGATCTCGGCGCCCGGCGGACGTTGGTAGTGATCGATCCGGCTCTCCGCATGCTGCCGGTCGGAGAGACGGTGCTGGAAACACTTCGATCCGCGCGGCTCGAATTTGAAGTCTTCGATCGCGTATCGGTCGAGCCGACGGACGAGAGCTTTCGCGAGGCGATCGAATTTGCCCGCGCGGGGCGGTTCGATGCTTATCTCGCGGTCGGGGGGGGAAGCACCATCGACACCGCGAAGGCGGCGAACTTGTATGCCACGCATCCCTGCGACTTCTTTGATTTCGTCAACGCGCCGATCGGCAAGGGATTGCCCGTCCCGGGGCCGCTCAAACCGCTGATCGCCATCCCCACCACGGCCGGTACCGGTAGCGAGACGACCGGCGTGGCGATCTTCGATTTGGTCGAGAAGAAAGCCAAGACCGGTATTGCTCACCGTTACCTTAAGCCGACGCTCGGTATCGTTGATCCTGACAATACCCGCACACTTCCACCGGCGGTGGCGGCGTCGAGCGGGCTCGACGTCCTCAGCCACGCGCTCGAGTCGTACACAGCGAGTCCATTCACCGCGCGGCCGAAACCCGCACGTCCCATCGAGCGGCCGGCCTACCAGGGGGCCAATCCCTTGTCCGACATCTGGGCGATTCGCGCGCTGGAACTGATGGCTGAGTTTCTCCCTCGTGCCTTCGACGACCCGAGCGACGACGAAGCGAGAGGGAACATGCTTCTGGCAGCGGCGATGGCGGGGGTCGGCTTTGGGAATGCCGGCGTCCATTTGCCGCACGGTATGTCGTACCCCGTGGCGGGAATGGTCCGAGATTATCGCGCGCCTGGTTATGACGTCGGTCACCCGCTCATACCGCACGGCATGTCGGTCATTCTCAACACGCCGGCGGTGGTCCGCTTTACCGCTTCCACCAATCCGGAACGTCACATTCGGGCTGCACAGGCGTTGGGGGCCGATGTTCGTGATGCCCGGCTGGACGAAGCGGGCGAAATCCTCGCCCAGCGTGTCGTGCATTTCATGCAACGGCTGGGGATGCCCAACGGCTTGAACGCTGTGGGTTTCAGTGAGTCGGACATACCCGCGCTGGTCGAAGGGACGCTGCCGCAACATCGGGTGACGAAACTTTCGCCTCGCCCTGCCGGTCCGGAGGAACTGACGCAACTGTTCCGCGAGTCGATGACGATCTGGTGATTTGCCGAGGGTATGATCACCCGCCGTAATACGCTTCGGTCGCCAGTCCCGTCCGTTCCGAGACGACTCGGACAATTTGGTCGACCTCGTTGTTGGAAAGCGAAGTGACGAAGCTCTCGGCCGGTGGACGGGCGACGGTGTAGATCTGCACGAGCCGGAGCTGTCCCCCGGCGGCGGTGATTTCGTTCAAGCGCTCGCAGAAGGCATCGATCTCGGCGCTCGACGGCGAAACGCCATCGACTCGCATGAAGAGGCTTTGAATCACCAGCGGGCGGATTTTTGCGGCGGCGGCGATGTTGTCGAGCACCTGCCGAAGCGGAATTTTCGTCCGTTCGACAAGTTGGAAATACTCGTCGGTCCCAGCATCGAGCTTCGCCCAGATCTCTCCATTGTTCGCGTCGAGAATCGCCAGCCCGCGCTCGACCGCCGGACGATGAAACATGCTGGCATTGGTGATGAGCACCAGCTTGACGGCGTCGAGGCCGTGCCGCCGCTTGAGGTCGGCGACCGACTGCACGATCTCGTCGAAATTGCGATACGTCGTCGGCTCCCCGTCGCCGGAGAAGGCGATGTCGTTCAACCGTCGCAGACGCTCCGGGACACTTGAAAACTCCGGGTCTTGAAACAGAGTGCCCGAAGTGACCAGTTGCAGCATCGTCTCGAGTTCAGCCAGCATCCGGTCGGTTTCGACAAACTGCGTTTCCGACTCGCTCCGGCGGTCAACCTGACAGTAAATGCAATCGAAGTTGCAGACCTTATCGGGGTTCAGATTGACCCCGATGGAAATCCCCTTGCTGCGGCGCGAGAGCACCGGGTACACGAACTTATTCTCATGATAAGTTCGCGGGTGTGCGGCGAATTGAGGGAGGGGTGTTTCCGCCATCGGACATACTCAATTGGAGAGACACCCGCAGGGTGTGCAGGTTCGTCAAATTTCAGCATAGGGGAAAGATTGAGGAGTGAAAAGGGGTGAAAAATCGACACAGACATGCGTATGACGTATGAGGCGAATGTGGCATACTTCTGAAAACGCATTCGCCGCGAAAGACAGGTATCTGATGATCGATCAGTCCGCCGCAAGGGTTATAGCTGAGAAATCGGTTCCCACGGGTCTGGTCATTAACGATCAATGTGCGGAAGAGCTGGAACACGGGTGGATGTTCCTCTTCGGATCGGATTCTCCCGCCTCGGTCGGTGGCGGTTCACAAGGGGTCATCATTAATAAATGGACCGGGAAGCCATTTATGCTCGGTTCAGCATTTCCTGTGGAACGCGACGCTCGCTTTTACGATCTGGGTTATCAATTCCGTCAATATGACCTGGTCATCATTGCCGTCCACGATCTCGATCATACGTTGGACACGCTGGAAGAGATCGGACCCAGTGTCATCGAACCAAGCTTCGAATCTGGGGAATTTTGGAAACTCCAACGACGTTTAACGCGTGCAGAAATCCGAAGTCATCTTGCTCATCTCCCGTGTGTTTTCGCAAATATTCAGTTGTACTTCCGACTTGAAATCCTAGACGAAGCACGCCGGGGTGGTACGTTTCAATTCGAAGCTCTTGAACACTCGGCTTCACATGGATGATGTGATATCAGGATTCCTGGCACCAGAGAAAACATCAGCGCATCGGGCTTCTATCGTTTTGCATTTAGAATAGCTGAGAACCCCTTCTCCAATCGGGGATGAGGGGATAGATTTCGAGTTTTACCAGCGCTGAAGACCTCGCGAAACGGTCACGGCGTCTACCTATGCCTTCTGCAAAAACTCTGGGAGTTCATCGGCGCTGGGGCCGTAGCTGGAGGGGACTTTCGTGCCGAGCAGCCTCAGGTAGACGCCGAGTTGCCCCCGGTGATGGTACCAGTGATTGAGCAGAATGCTCCGCAGAAACGCGACGCGCGGCAGCGACATCACCGGTTTGCCGTTGACGGTGGCGCTCCAGGTTTTCTGCATGCGGGCGTCGTCGAAAGACGGCAGGATACGTCGGACTTTGGAAACACTTTCTTCGTGGGCCTTCAAGATTTCTTCGACGCTGGTCGGCTGCGGATTCGGTCGGTTGAAGTCGGGGGCGGTTTCTTCATCTTTGACCGCAAGTTCCGCGATACTTCCAGGAGCAGCCGCAATATGCAGCGCGAGCTGGCCGGCGGTCATCGATTTCTCGTGCGGCCGCCAGTTCAACTTATCAGCCGGGATCCGTTCGAGGAATTTGCGAGTCGTCTTGGCTTCCTGTTCAAATTCAGCGAGAAAAGCATCAGCGATCGACATGGAACTTTCACCTTTCGTTCTGTAGTTGGATATGAATGGGTCGTTTGTGGGTGTCACAGGTTGTCCATTCGCTAAGCATGACGTGGGCTTCGCACCCAAAATCAGCTCGCGTCAAGCAGGCCCTGGATGTAGGCCTTCACGTGGTTCAGATTTCGCGGAATGACTTCTTCGTCGCGTGATCCCTTGTAGAGCAGCAGTGATCCTTGAATCGCCGCCATCCAGAGCGAGGCGAGTGCGGCGGTATCGAGCTTCTTCTTGCGGGAGCGGGCAGCTTCTTCCAGGAGCTTTTGAAATCGCTCTCCGGCGTGAACAAAACAGTCGTTGGCGGCGCAACGGATCTCCGGATGCGATTCGGAAACTTCCTGAAGCGTCGTCCCGGCAAGGCAGGACTTGAGCAGACCAGGGCTGGAAAAGAGGCGGATAAAAAATTCCATGCAGCCGACCACTTTGGCGACCGGGTCGGTTTCCGACTGGAAAGGGGCGTCGGCTTCGAGCGCGGCACCCATGGCGTCCCATTGTTCCAGTGTGGCGACCGCGAGGGCTTCTTTGCTGTCGAAATGATGGAAGAAGGCTCCTTTAGTCACGCCAGCCTCCTCGCAAATCTGGTCGACAGTGGTGGCGACGTAGCCATTGCGTCGAAACAGCAGAGTGGCTGCATTCACCAGTTTTTCGCGGCTGTTTTGTCCCCTTTTGGCCATGACGCAGAATTATACCAACCAGTTGGTATGTTTTCAAGTGGGGCGGTTTGTCTTTGACGGAGAGTCATGTTACAGACCAAGGGCCCGTGGAGATTCCGCAGACCACCAGACTCGGCGGTGAATTCACCTTTTCCTGGAGTCTGACAACCTGAAGCCCGATATGCCGTCAGACTTCCTTCGAGTTGATCCAGGTCATCATGCGGCGGAGTTCACGACCGACCTTCTCGATGAGATGGCCACGGTCGCGGCGGCGCATCGCTTTGAAGGTCGGCTGGTTGGCCTTGTTCTCAAGAATCCACTCGCGGGCGAAGACGCCGTTCTGAATCTCGTGCAGGATTTTCTTCATCTCCTGCTTCGTCTGCTCGGTGACAATCCGCGGGCCGCGGGTGTAGTCGCCGAACTCGGCCGTGTTCGACACGCTGTAACGCATGTAGTTCAGGCCCCCTTGATAGAACAGGTCGACGATCAGCTTCAGTTCGTGCATGCACTCGAAGTAAGCCATCT
>CAZVJA010000100.1:0-18231 GCA_964626885.1 uncultured Planctomycetaceae bacterium
GAAAACATTCAGGATCACGCCTTCGCGATCACAGACTGGGATGCCGGCCAGATCTTCCAGGTTTCTGATCTGCGAAGGTTTCAGTTCCGCATCGACAATCAGCATGTTTGCCCCAAGACCAGCCGCCCTTTCAGCCGCTGCCTTAGCTTTGCCGCTATTCAAAACGGTCGCCGGGTCGAACTGCCGTTGATGGACCGTCTCCGATCCAACCACACGATCGCCCTGTGCTTTTGTGAGTTCGGTGATTTCTGCCAACTGCGCCTTGCGACTGTAGTCCGTTGACCAATCGCCAACGCATACCACGTAACAGTCATTGCCCGATGTACGACTGCCAGCGGGCCGAGTGCTTCGGCTAGTAAATCGCTGAATGAGGCTTTCAAGTTCGCCATCGTCACCTGCGCGAGGGCGTTGTTCGGCAGAATTTCACGGACGCCTCCCAGATAGTTGATATCGAGTTTCGTTTCGGTGGCGAGTGCCCCGGCCTTCGCGCACAACAGAAGCCGATCGTACAGCGGGCGGAGCGTGTTGCCGTTGGGGTGACGCACGTAGAAGTAAACTTCCGCCGTTTCGGGAACAACGTTCGGGCGGCGCCGCCGTCGGTAATAACGTGATGAATACGGGTCGCTTCCGGCGTGTGTTCGCGTAACAGTTCCGACGCGTGAGCCGTCAGTTCGACGGCATCGAGAGCCGACCGCCCTTCTTCCGGGGAACCGGCCGCGTGGGCCGCTTTGCCATGGAAGCGAAACTTGGCTGCCATCCGAGCGAGCGAACTGCGGTCCCCGGCCGAATTGCTGCCGGCGGGATGCCAGTGGAGCGCAACGTCGCAGTCGTCAAACAATCCAGCCGCGACCATGAAGACCTTTGCTCCCCCTCCTTCCTCGGCGGGGCAGCCGTAGTAGCGGATCGTTCCGTGAATCTTGCCGGCCGCCATTTGCTCCGCGACGGCGATCGCCGCCGATGCGGAAGCGACTCCGAAGAGATGATGCCCGCAGGCATGGCCCCAGATCGTTTCGGTCCGGGGCTCCCGCAGTGGAACAGCCGCCTGTGAGAGGCCCGGCAGCGCGTCGAATTCTCCGAGCACGGCGATGACCGGCTTGCCGGACCCGTAAGTCGCGGTGAAGGCGGTCGGAATCTCCGCGACTCCCCGCTCGATGCGGAACCCCGCCCGTTCCAGCATCGACGCCAACAGCTCGGACGATTTTTTTTCCTGGTACCCCGGCTCCGCCCAGTTCCAGATTTTGAGGGCCGCCTCCCAGCTTTCGGCGTCGCGACGTTGGATGGAGGCGGCGAGCGCCTGTTTCTGGGCAACAGCGGCCGAAGGAGCGACCAGAATCGCCAGCAGAAGACAGCAGCCGGACAGCAACGGGAATCGCAATGTCATGAGCAATCTCAGTTCATTGGTTGTGTCGGGGAATTCGGGGTGGACAAAGCATCAACTCTCGATGATGGAAGTTTCTTTCCGCATTATGCTGCCTGGCGCGATCCGTAAGCAACGGCGGTGTGATGTCGCAATTGTTTCCTGGCGATTGGACGGGCCGATTTTCGTCCGTTAAGCTGGATTCTTGACGAGGCAAAGCGCCCGCCGCGCCATGGCGGGACAAATTGCAGAACGCCGAAGGGTGACCCGTGATTGTGGGGTTGGGAACCGACATCATCGAAATCGTGCGGATCGGCCAGATGGTCGAGCGGCACGGTGAGCAGTTTCTGCAGCGCGTCTTCACCGAGGAAGAGGTTCGCTACTGTCAGCGCCGCAAGGAATGCTATCAGCATTTCGCGGGGCGGTGGGCGGCTAAGGAGGCGGTGATGAAAACGTTTGGCACCGGCTGGACGCGCGGCGTGGGGTGGAAAGACATTGAAGTCACCACCAAACGCTCCGGGCAGCCGATCGTCACAATCAGCGGCAGCGCGCGCGACTACGCGGAGAAGCTCGGTATCGATGAGGTACTGGTCTCGATCTCCCACTGCCGCGCTTATGCGATGGCCACGGCGATTGCCCTGCGGCATACGGAAGTTGAGGACGAGGAATAATTGCAGACCGAAGGCGTCGAGGTCCCGTTCCTGCTCGTCGAACTCCGGTAATGAGCAAAGGGTGAAATAGTTCGGAAGTTTCGGTACCTGGAAAGGTTGATAATCAGCATGCATTTGGCGGATCGTTTGGGGGAATACGCGGCGGGACTGAAGTTTTCGCAATTAGATGAGGCGACGGTGCACGAGGTGCGCCGGCGACTGATCGATTCGCTGGCATGCGCGCTGGGAGCATATAAGGCCGGCGCGCCGAATGTCGCGCGGCGCGTCGCGGGGCGCGTGACTGCCGATCCTGGCGCGAGCTTTCTGGGGGGAACACGGCCGACGAGTCCGGAACTGGCGGCGTTCGTCAACGGGATTCTGTTCCGCTACCTCGATTACAACGACACCTACCTGTCGCTGGAGCCGGCGCATCCTTCCGACAATTTCGCGGCGGTGCTCGCCGCCGCCGAAGTGGCGGGAGCCTCGGGGCGCGACATCATCACGGCGGCCGTGCTGGCATATGAAATTCAATGCCGCATGTGCGACGCCGCGAGCATTCGCAAGAACGGATGGGACCATGTGACGTACGGTGCGTTTTCGACCGCTGCGGCTGCGGCCAAATTGCTCGGCCTCGACGCGCGGCGAATCACGCAGGCGCTCAATCTGGCGGGGACTCCGAACGTGACGTTACGGCAAACACGGGCCGGAGAACTTTCGGAGTGGAAAGGGTGCGCGTTCGCGAACGCATCTCGGAACGGTGTTTTCGCGGCGCTGCTCGCGGCGGATGGACTGACCGGTCCCGCGCCGATCTTCGAAGGGGAAATGGGGTTCTTCAAGCAGGTTTCGGGACCGTTCGAATTGCCGAAGCTCGGGGGAGCGGCCGGCGATGATGATTTCATGATCAAGAAGACATCGATCAAGTTCTGGCCGGCGGAGTATCACTCGCAAAGCGCGATCCACGCGGCGTTGGAACTGCGGCCACAGATCGGCGACGTCTCGAAGATCGCGTCAGTCGATATCTACTCGTTCGACGCCGCGGTGGACATCATCGGAAAAGATCCCGAGAAGTGGCGGCCGAAAACCCGTGAGACCGCCGATCACAGCTTACCGTATTGCACGGCCGCCGCGCTGATGGACGGCGACGTGACGCTGGCGTCGTTTGATGACGATCGGCTGCACGATGAGGCACTGCTGTCGCTCGTCGCCAAGATCAAGATTCACCGGGATGCGAAATTGACCGCCCGGTACCCGCGCGGCATTCCCAACCGGATCGTTGTGACCTTGACCGACGGGAAGACCCTCACCGCCGAGAATGAGTTCCCGCGCGGGCACGATCAGAACCCGATGTCGGACGACGAGGTGGCTGCTAAGTTCCACCGCATGGCAGAGGGACTTTTGGACAGTAGTGGACAGCAGGGAGTGCTGGACAGCTGCTGGCGATTGGAGGAGCTTGATCGCGTGGGGGCGCTCTTTTCTCTCTTCCCAAGGGTTTAAGTCACTTCTGACAAGCCAGATCTGAGCACGCGCAATGATCGTGATTCAGCGATCTTGCGCGCGTTGGAGAAATCGGCTTAAGTTTCTTCAGCGTCGCGGTATGGTGCTATGCCGCACCACATCCCAAATGTTAATATGTAGCGAGTGGGTTATTTGCGTTGTTTTCGCTGGCGATGATTGAGTTTTGAGAGATGCGGATAGACGACTTGCGGCAAGAGCGTGTCGGGGACTGGGTGACAGTCTCCGCACGGATCAACTGGGAAGAGAGGCGGCATCCTCCGCAGCGGATTTGCTTCGAGGTGGCCGGCAGTCTCGCTGAGGACGTTGAATGCAGTCCAAACGCGTTTCTGACCGCAACGGCCGTCCCCGCCGGGTACTACGGTGAACGTCGGGTCGCAATCGAAGGGAAGGTTTGCCCCGCACTGGTCGACGGGGTGTTGACCATCTTGACGCAGCACCGCGAATGGTACGACAAGAAGCGTTCACTGCCGACCATTGAGCCATCACGGGGGTTTGAAACCCGCACTCCTTGTGTGCCCTCCCGCGCGGCAGAATTCTTCTCAGGCGGTATCGATGCTCTGTCCACGTTACGCCGCAACCGTTTGATGTATCCTGCGAATCATCCGAGTTCGATCCGCGATTGCCTGCACATTTTCGGGATGCACCCCCTCGACTACGCGGATGGGACCCCGTGCCCGGTCCGACTAGGCTACTGGGAACGGAACCTGGAGTTGGTTCGAAAAATCACTCGCGTGGCAGATGTCGAATTGCACCTGATGCGAACCAACGTGCATGGCATCTTCACCGACCAGATCCTCCTGGCGAATGAGTATTTTTCAACGACGTTGCTCAGCCTGGGGCAGCTGCTGACACGACGAATTGATCAGGTATTCATCGCCTCGTCCGATTATCTGGGAGACCTCAAGCCGTTCGGCTCTCACCCGATGATCGATCCCTATTACAGCAGTTCCGCGTTGCGTGTCCTTCACGATGGAGCGCATCTGCGACGAATCGACAAAGTCCGACTCATCTCCGAGTGGCCTGAGGCGTTGTCGATGCTGAATGTCTGCATCAACTGGGACACTCCTCAATTCGGCGCGAACTGCGGTAAGTGCTCGAAGTGCGTCCGCACGATGATCGAACTGCTGATTTGCGGCCGATTGCAGGCTGCCGTGACGTTTCCCATCCGCCAGGTCGATGCGGAACTCATTCGTGGAGTTCGCATCCGCACATCTTCGGAGGCGGCGTACTACCGCGAATGCCTCGAAGCATTAGAGCAGCTAGGTCGCCGCGATTTGATTGAAGCCATCGAGAATCGTCTTGCGGAATTCCGTGCCCTCGTGCGGCGGAAGGCCGGGCATGGATGGAAAGCCAAGATCCGGAAGCTCGATTCGCTGCTCTTCGGCGGTCGGCTTCGTGAGAAGTGGCACGCGCGGCAGGCAAAATCGGGAACCGTCCGCCATGCGAATTGATGAACTGCGGATAGAGCGGGATAACGAATGGACGACTGTCTCGGCCCGTCTTATCTGGGAAGACAACGACCGACCCAACGCCACGATTCGGTTCCAAATCGGGGAGTCACTTGCCGAAGATGTGGCCTGCAATGCGAACGCTTTTCTGGTCGCGACCGCGGTACCTGCGATGTACTACGGAGAACGCCGGCTGGCGATCGACGGAGAAGTTTGCCCTGTCCTGCACGACGGCATCCAGTCCGTACTTACTCAGCTTCGAGAGTGGTACGACAGGTCGCGAGTGATTCCCGTTATCGAACCGTCAAAGGGCTTCCAAACCAGTTCCCCGCGTCTGCCCGGTCGAACGGCTCAATTCTTTTCCGGCGGAGTCGACGCACTCACGACGTTGCGGCGCAATCGGCTGATGTACCCAGGGGATCATCCCAGATCTATTCGCGATGGACTGTTTGTCTTCGGATTTCACTCGTCAGATTTTGCAGAGGATCAGCCTGTTCCCGAGCGCGTTGCATCATGGGAACGGGCACTCGAGCGGATGGGTACCGTTGCTGGAGATGCGGGCATCGAACTGCATCCGCTTCGGACAAACGCGTGGAACCTGTTCGACGACGGTCAACTGGTGCTGTTTGAATATCATTCAGCCATGTTGTGCAGCTTGGGCCATCTACTCTCCCGGCGATGGAGCGATCTGGTCATCGCCTCTTCCGACTATGTTGGCGATATCGGGCCTTGGGGTTCACACCCGTTGATCGACCCACAGTACAGCAATTCCGGCTTGCGGATTCATCATGATGGAGTCCGATTGAACCGCCTGCAGAAGGTTGGAGTCCTCTCGGAATGGCCTGAGGCACTGTCGACTTTAAACGTCTGTATCCGAAATGAGCCGTCGAAAGCCGCGATCAATTGCGGAACCTGCCCCAAGTGCTTGCGAACGATGACCGGCCTGCTGATTCACGGAGGCTTGCGGAATGCTTCGACTTTCGCCGCTGACGACGTCGATCCCGCACTTATTCGGGGGGTCTATCTACAGAAGCCGACGGAGGTCGCTTTCTGGGAGGAATTCCTGGAACCGTTGAAGAATATGGGGCGGCACGACTTGGTCGCGGCGATTCATCACCTGATGGCCGATTACCACGCACGTCAGCGCAGGCAAGCAGGGCGCGGGTTGAAGCCGAAGATCAAGAAGTTCGACGATACGCTTCTCGGCGGCGCCATGCAAAGGGCCTGGAAAACGTGGCATCAGGCCCCCGTGAATAAAGGCTAGGTTCGTTTGCCTTGGGGTCGTCCGTCGCCAGACCACTACAAAACGCCGTCGGAGCGTTGATTTTTCGCAGTGCCGATGTTGTTTTCTTGCAACATTCTGGCGCATCTGGCAGCCATTTCATTGGGATCGGCGGAACTCGCTGCGATCGTGAGTTCTGTTGGCCAATATTTCAGGCGGCGCGGTTAGAGTTGAGCGGAGACGAGGGCGGAAGGCCTGCGTGGATGATTTTCTCCCATCACTCCTACTCTATCGAAAACACGTCCCATGCGAATTGATGAGTTGCGACAGGAACATGACGGAGGCTGGGTCACACTCTCGGCCCGGCTGAATTGGGAAGAGAATGACCGTCCCGCGCAAACGCTTCGAATCGAAGTCGGCGAATCGCTCGAGAAAGATATTGAGTGCAGCCCGAATGGGTTCCTGGTGGCAACCGCCGTTCCGGCGGCATACTTCGGAGAACGGCGGTTGTGGATCGACGGAGAGATTTGCCCCACTCTCCGAGACAACGTGCTCACGGTTCTGACCCAATACAAGGAATGGTACGACCCACGGCGAGTGCTCCCCGAAATCGAGGCGAGCAAGGGTTTATCGGCACGCCGTCCTCGCCACCCCGGTCGAGCGGGGCAACTGTTTTCAGGCGGAATTGATGCCTGGGCGACACTGCGGCGAAATCGCTTGATGTATGATGCCGACCATCCATCGTCGATCCGCGACTGCATTCACGTTCACGGGCTGCACCCGGCGGATTACCGGGACGGTCAAGCCGTTCCCGAACGTCTCGAACTCTGGAATCGCGCCGTGGCGGGAATTCAAGGAGTGAAGCAAGCGGCAAATGTGGAACTGCATTTGATCCGCACGAACGCGAGCGGCATCTTCGGCGATCACGATCTTCAGGCACGGGAGTACCATTCCGCGCTGCTGCTCAGCCTGGGGCACTTCCTCACGCGCCGTTTCAGCGAGTTGTCGATCGCTTCTTCGGACTATATCGGGGGTTTCCATCCCTGGGGGTCCCACCCGTTGATCGACACGTATTACAGCAGTTCCGATCTGCGCATCCTGCACGATGCGACGCGGCTGACTCGATTCGAGAAAGTGAAGCTGCTTGCGGATTGGCCGGAAGCATTGAAGTTGCTAAACGTTTGCGTGAACTGGACTGCTCCTGAACAAGGCTTCAATTGCGGCGAATGCGACAAGTGTTTGCGTACCATGGTGGCGCTGCTGGCATGCGGAAAACTGCAGGACGCTCCGACGTTCGCGGCCAACGACGTGTATCCGCAACAGTTGCGGAACATCAAGCTGCTGATGGGGGCAACCGAGAAGACATTTGACGACGTTCTACCCGCCTTACGGGCCGTCGGACGGCAGGATCTCGTTGCAGCGCTCGAGGAACGGGCCGCGCGGCATCTTGTCTGGCTGCGGGAAAAAGCTGGCCGCGGCTGGAAAGGGAGAATCAAACAATGGGATCGAAAATACTTTGGCGGCTGGATGAGGAACACCTGGAACGTGCTGTCGGGTGATCGAACTTGATGGGCGGCCTTTTCAAAGATTTGCGATGAAAAAAACAGTTTTCTGTCAGTCATTTGACCAAGAGTGGGTTTCATGCTCATCGACGATCTGAAACAGGAGCTCGACGGAAACTGGGTGAACGTCTCGGCCCGGCTGACCTGGGAAGAGAGCGACCGTCCATCGCAACGGATACACATGCAGGTCGAGAAATCGCTGGCGGGCGATGTGGAATGCAATCCGAATGCGTTCCTGGTCGCCGCCGCGGCACCGGCGATGTACTACGGGGAACGGCGTATTGCGATACAGGGAGCCCTCTGTCCCGTGTTGCGCGAAGGGGTGTTGACCGTGCTGGCACAGTTGCGTGCCTGGTACGACACGCGGCGAGTTGTCCCGGTGATCGAGTCGACCGAGGGGGTCAGTCGCGTGACACAAACTCGGAAAAATCGTGCCGCACAGTTCTTCTCCGGAGGAATTGACGCCCTGGCAACGTTGCGGCTGAATCGGCTCTCGATTCCGGAAGATCATCCTTTGTCGATCCGTGACTGCTTCAACGTTTTTGGAATGCATCCCGATGACTACAGCGGGGATGAGCCGAATTCCGCACGAGTGGCCTATTGGGACCGTAATCTCGTGCATTTGAATGCGATCGCCAAGGCCGTGAAGGTTGAATTGCACCAGCTCCGCACGAACGTCGTCTCATTGTTCAATGACATCAAATTCTTCGGCCTGGAGTATCACTCCGCAATCATGCTGTCGTTGGCGCATCTGCTGGCGCCCCGCATCAGCAACGTCTATCTCGCGTCGTCGCACTTCGTCGGCGATCTTGCTCCCTGGGGTTCACATCCCCTGATTGATCCGCTCTACGGCAGCGCCGACTTACGCATTCACCACGACGCGACCCGATTGCGGCGTTTGGACAAAGTGTGGCTGGTGTCTCACTGGCCGGAGGCACTCAAAACATTGAACGTCTGCTCGAACTACGAAGTACCCGAATCGGGAATGAATTGCGGCCGATGTTCCAAGTGCGTGCGCACCATGATCGAACTGCTGATCTGCGGTAAGCTCCGGGAAGCATCGACTTTCCCTGTGGATGACGTGCATCCAGAAATGTTGAATGCCGTGACCTTACGCCGCGGAAACGACCACTCTTACTTCCGAGAATGCCTCGACCCGCTGCGTGCCATGGGGCGGAACGATCTTGTGGCAGCCGTCGAAGCCCGCCTCGCAGATTACTCCGCCTGGAAGCGGCGCGATGCGGGACTCGGGTTGAAACCCCGGCTCAAGCGGCTCGACGAACAGCTATTCATGGGTTGGATGCGAAAAACCTGGCGGTCGTTGCAGCCATCAGGATCGCAGTCAGCCGTTTTATAAGCAAAGGATTCCAGGGGCGGTAATGCGATTTGCGGTTCCTCGGTGAACAGCAAGCTCCTATTCGCGACGAGTTCATGGGGAATGGTCATCGAATCAATTCCCGGAATTTATTGCCATTTGAGGTGGGAAATAGATAGGTTGGGGTTGATGGGTTGCACGTGTTTAAATGGGTGTATCGAATCCTGAGGGTCAAGTGGAACAGTCGTTATGCGTATCGACGACTTTCAACAATCCATTAGCGAGAACCGAATCACCCTCTCCGCCAGGATGACCTGGGAGAATTGTGATCGTACCGCCACGCGCATTCAATTCGACGTGCCGTCGGATCTCGCCGCCGACGTCGATTGCAGCCCGAATGCGTTTTTCGCGGCGGTGGCCGTTCCCGCGATGTTCTACGGAGAGCGGCGCGTACAGATCGAGGGAGCGATTTGTCCCGTCCTGAACGACAACCTGATAACCGTGATCACTCAATTGCGGGAGTGGTATGGTACCGATCGCGTCGTTCCCTCGATGGAGCCGACCGGCGGGTTTGAGATACTGCGGCCTCGGACTCCCGGTCGGGCGGCACAATTCTTCTCGGGGGGAATCGACGCGCTGTCGACACTGCGCCGGAACCGACTGATGTATCCCTTGGAGCATCCGTCATCCATTCGCGATTGTCTCAACGTCTTTGGGATGCATCCCGACGACTATTGTGGACCTGATCCGAACCCTGCCCGCGTGAAATTGTGGGATCGGAATCTCGCGCGGCTACGCGATATTACCGATGCGGCCGGTGTCCGGTTGTTTCAGATACGGACGAACGTGATCGGATTGTTTGACGACATCCGGCTGCTCGGCCACGAATATCACTCGGCCATCATGCTCGCGCTGTCACATCTGCTGCCGCGACGCGTCAGTGAGATATTTCTCGCGTCTTCCGATTACCTCGGGCAGCTCGAGCCGTGGGGCTCACATCCGTTGATCGACACGTTTTACAGCAGTTCCGCGGTGCGGATTCACCACGACGGTACGCGGCTTAGCCGGTTGGAAAAGGTCCGTCTGATCGCTGAGTGGCCCGCGGCTCTGTCGATGCTCAATGTCTGCTCCAGTTGGACGGTTCCCGAAGAGGGTATGAATTGTGGAAAGTGCGAGAAGTGCCTCCGGACCATGACGGAACTGCTCGTCTGCGGCAAGCTGGACCAAGCTACGACATTTCCCGCCAATCAGGTCGACCCGCGATTACTTGCCGGTTTCGTATTGCGTGGTCGGAACGACGCCGCTTACTTCGTGGAATGCATTGAACCGCTGCGGGCGATGGGGCAGCACGATCTGGCGGCGGCCATTGAGGATCGGCTGGCGGAATACCATGCCTGGCAGCGTCGCAAGGCGGGACGAGGCTGGAAGCAGCGCCTGAAGAAGCTGGATGACAAAGTCTTCGGAGGATTAATTCGCCGCAAGTGGAAATCGTGGAGAGCATCTTCCCCACAGTCGGCAGTCCTCTGATGGGCATCACCTTTTATTGTTGCAGTTGGATCAGCCCTTACGGAATCATTTTCGGGAACGTCGGGATATGAGAGTCGATGATCTGCGGCAAGAACGGAATGGGCAATGGACCGAAGTCTCCGCGAGATTTTCGTGGGAAGATCACGACCGGCCCGACCAGCGGATATGGTTTCGTCTCGCTGATTCTCTTGCCGATGACATCGAGTGCAATCCGAACGCCTTCTTGCTCGCGGCGGCGATTCCGGCGGCCAAGTATGGTGAACGGCGTTTGTTGATCGAGGGAAAGATCGATCCGGTCCTGCATGACGGTGTTCTCACGGCGCTGACGCAGCTACGCGAATGGTACGACGCCGCCCGAATGACTCCGCGGATCGAGCCCACGCAAGGATTCGAAACGCGACTGCCGCTTACGCCGGGCCGGACCGGACAATTCTTCTCCGGCGGGGTCGACGCGCTTACAACGCTGCGCCGCAATCGGATGATGTATCCGGTCGATCATCCCGGTTCCATCCGCGATGGACTGTATGTTTTTGGCTTTCACGGGTTTGACTTTCAGAACGGCGAACCTTGTCCGAAGAGGCTGGAAGCTTGGAATCGCGCCTACGGCCAGATGCGGGGAGTCGCCTTGGAAGAGCGAATCGAATTGCACCGCCTGCAAACAAATGCGTTTTCCCTCTCCGACGATATTCAGTTCGGTGATCAGGAATATCATTCGGCCGTGCTCTTCTGTTTTGGCCATTTGTTGTTGAAGCGATTTAGCGATCTTCACATCGCTTCGTCCGATTATCTGGGTGACTCGGAGCCCTGGGGCTCTCATCCCTTGCTTGATATTTATTACGGCGGTTCCGGGTTGCGCTGTCATCACGATGGTTGGCGTCTTCGCCGGCTGGAAAAAGTCCAACTCATAGCCGATTGGCCGACGGCGCTCGGCACGCTCAACGTCTGTTTTCGCAATGTTCCGTCGGAAACGCACATCAATTGCGGCACCTGCCCGAAATGCCTGCGGACGATGACCGAACTGCTCATTGCCGGTCACTTACACGAGAATCGCACGTTTCCCAGCCGAGATCTGAAGCCGGAACTTATTCGAGCGGTCCATCTCGATCGCACGATTCAGAGTCATTACTGGGAGGAGTGCCTTGAACCGCTCCGCGCGATGGGCCGGCTTGATCTCGTGAAAGCGGTCGAAGAACTGCTCGTCGATGCGCATGCTCGACAGAGACGCCGCCACGGATATGGTCTGAAACCAAAGATCAAAAAGCTGGACAATGCACTGCTCGGAGGCTGGCTCCAAAAAACATGGTTGAGCCGAAAACGTGCGAAAGCAGAGGCTCGCTGTTCAGATGGATGAGACCGTTCTGGTCTGGAAGAATTTCGTTATTCAACTCTTCCTCTCTCAATCTTGCCTTGAAATTACGATCGCGAACTCTCAGTTCGACGACCCATTCGATATTTGAACCTTGGGGTATAGGAGTTTTCCGGCCGGGCATCGGGTCGTGCCGAGGCGCGGTTATTTAGGATGCCAGACGATTGAACAATCAAAAAATGAGCCGATTATGTTAGTCGATCATCTCCGACAGGAACGTGAAGAGGGTTGGGTGAAAGTCTCGGCCCGCATTGTTTGGGAAGACAACGACCGCACCGAGGAGCGGCTTTGCATTCATGTGTCAGAATCGCTGGCCGATGATGTCGAGTGCAACCCCAATGCCTTTCTCCTGGCGACGGCGATTCCCGCCGCCAAGTACGGTGAACGTCGTCTGGCGATCGAAGGACAACTTTGCCCCGTGCTGTACGACGGCATGTTGACGGTCCTTACGCAATTGCGCGAATGGTACGACAAGGCTCGCCCCACCCCGGCGATTGAACCGTCTGAAGGATTTCAGACGCGGCAGCCGAACACATCGGGGCGAGCAGGGCAATTCTTCTCGGGCGGTGTCGATGCTCTCGCTACATTGCGCCGCAATCGTCTGATGTACCCGGCCGATCATCCGAGTTCCATTCGCGATGGTCTGTTCGTCTTCGGAGCGCATCCATACGACTATCATTGCGGTGAGCGAAGCCCTGATCGATTTGAAGTATGGCAGCGTGCGTGGCGTCAAATACGACAAACGGCTGCCGAGACCGGCTTGGATGTTCATGGAATCACGACGAACGTCTTTGCCATCTTCGACGATGCCGAGTTCGGCGACCGGGAATTTTATGGTTCGGGAATGTTCGTGCTCCCGCACTTATTTCCGAGCAGGTTTCACGAATTCCATATCGCCGGGTCGGAGTACGTTGCCGATCTGATTCCCTGGGGAACTCATCCTCTCATCGATCCCTATTTCGGGAGTTCGTATCTGCGGGTCTCGCATGACGGGTGCCGTCTCCGCCGTCTGGAAAAGGTCCAGCTCATCGCCGATTGGCCGGTGGCGCTTTCGACGCTCAACGTCTGCTTCCGCAACAAGCTCCCCACGGACCGCCTCAACTGCGGCACTTGTCCCAAATGCCTGCGGACCATGCTCGAATTACTGATCTGCGGCCGCTTGCACGAAGCGACCGCGTTTCCGGCCAACGATGTTGACCCCAATTTGTTGCGCTCCGTTCATTTGCTGCGTCCGACGGAGGACATGTTCTTCCGCGAATGCCAGGAACCGCTGGCGCGGATGGGACGGCACGATCTCGTGGCGGCGATCGATTATCTGCTGCACGATTTCGAACGCCGTCGACGCCATAAAGCAGGCCTGGGCCTGAAGCCGAAAATCAAGCGGCTCGACGAGAGACTGCTCGGCGGTTGGATGCAACGGACATGGAAAGGACGCAAGAAGAACAAGGCCTGAACGACGCACAACGCGAACGATCTTCGTGATTCATGCTCATGCAGCAAACCGGAGTCTTCTGCTTTCGTGCTGATGTTCTCAAATTTCGTCCGGGCCGAGCCATTGACGGACGCGCGGCAGCTGATGCGTTACCAGACGATCCAACATCGCATGAGCTGAATCCGCGACAAAAATCAACTCGCGATGCTCCGCTTTGATGAACCCCGCCTCCACGGCGTGATCGACCAGCCGCACCAGCGGATCGAAATATCCGGCGACGTTCAGCAAGCCGATGTTCTTCCGATGAAATCCGAGCTGCGCCCAGGTGATGACTTCGAACAGCTCTTCAAACGTTCCGAATCCCCCCGGCAGCGCGACGAACGCATCCGCCAACTCGGCCATGAGAGCCTTTCGCTGATGCATATCGCGCACGCGGCGCATGTCCGGCACGCGCGGGTGCAGCAGTTCCTTCGTCGCGAGCCGATCCGGGATCACACCAACGACCTCACCCCCCGCCGCAAGGACCGCATCGGCAACCGCGCCCATCAAACCCACGCTCCCGCCGCCGAAGACCAACCCGAGTCCACGCTCGGCGAGCAGTTGTCCCAGCTCCGCGGCAACGGTGCGGTATTGGTCGTCGAAACCGGCACTCGAACCGCAAAACACACAGACACGTTTCATGGAATCGTTCTTCTCCTGTGGATGTTCAGCGTAACGGGCGCTGAAATGGCTGACAACCGGCACCGGTCGTTTGGAGTGTCCACGGCAAGTCGGTATGATGTTCGCATGGCGGAGTGGAAAACGGAGTTTCTGGCGTGGCACAGCGGCTGTTGAACAAAGTGGCGGTCATCACGGGAGCCGGCGGCGGCATCGGCCGGGCGATCGCCGAGAAGTTTCTCGGCGAAGGGGCCAAGGTCGTCCTCGTCGGCCGGAACCGGGGCCCGCTGGAAGAGGTGGCTTCGCTGGCACCCGCGCGGGTCTTGGCCGTTGAAGCCGACGTCACAGAGAGCAACTCGCTGCGAAGTGCCTCAGCGGCGGCGGCACGTCGTTTCGGAAAGATCGACGTGCTCATTCCGAACGCGGGCATCGCCCGGTTTGCGCCTCTCCTGGATTGCGAGCTCGAATCTGCCCGGGAGCAATTCGAGACAAATTTGTTCGGTGCATTGCGGAGCGTGCAGGAGTTCGCGGAATCCCTCAACGCCGGTGCCGCCGTGCTGTTCGTCACGGCTTCTCCCTCATTGACAACATCCCAGGGTTTGGGAATTCACGCCGCCACGAAAGCTGCGCTGAGGGCCGTCGCACAGTCCTTATCGAACGAACTGGCGTCGCGCGGCGTGCGGGTGAATTGCATTGCTCCGGGCCCGATAAAAACGCCCCTCTGGCGGCCGATCGAGAAAGCAGCGACCGGGAAGAAAAACGGAGCCGCCAAACCGGCGGGGCGTGTTGCGGAATTCGATTTCGGCAGCCCGCACGACATCGCCGAAGCGGCGGTGTTCCTGGCCTCCGAAGCGGCCCAGCACATCCGCGGGCAGGAGTTTGTCATCGACGGTGTGTCGTAAGTAGCCGTCGGGGTATCACTGAGCCGGTTTCCGTCTCCCCGGTGCGGCGGAGACCCCTTCGAGTCCGCCGCTGGCGCGGTACACTTCGCCGGTGATCCAGCCCGCCGCGGGGCTCGACAGAAACGCCACCACGCCGGCGATGTCGGCAGCTTCTCCCCAGCGTCCCAGCGGGATCGCCTTCCGCACGCGATCGATCATTTCGTCCTCGCTGATTCCCAGCGACTTGCACCGCTGCGCCATGACGGTCTTGTTGAATTCAGTATACACCGGACCGGGGCAGACGGCGTTGACCCGCACGCCATAGGCGGCCAGCTCGAGGGATAGCGTCTTGGTCAGGCTGATGACCGCCGCCTTGGCTGCGTTGTAGGAGGCAACGAGCGCGGCGGGACTGAGTCCATTGATCGACGAGATGTTGACGATCGAGCCGCGCTCCTGCTTCTCCATGATTCGTCCCGCGGCCCGGCAGCAATAGAACGTACCGGTGAGCGTCACCCGCAGCACGCGGTCCCACTCGTCGTCGGAAATCTCGACAATCGGGGTCACGGTCTGGCCGACGCCGGCGTTGTTCACGACGATGTCGAGCCGACCATACTTGCCCGCGACTGATGCGAACACGCGGTCGACGTCGCCGCTGCGGGTAATGTCGAGCGCCACGGCATCCGCGGCGAGTCCTTCGCCGCGTAATTGGTCGGCCGCGTTGCGGGCCTTCTGCTCCTGCACGTCAGCGATGATCACGCTCGCGCCGAGCAGCGCCAGTTCGCGAGCCATGCCGAACCCGAGCCCTTGAGCCGCGCCGGTGATGAGGGCGACCTGTTTATCGAGACGGTAGCGGGAAGATTCGGCCGTCGACAAGGTTCGTCTCCTCAGTTGCCCGTTACCTTCCGCTTGTCGCCTCCGCCCCGGTCCAGTCCTGCAAGGCCCGGACATGCGGAACCGGGTCGCTGGCGGCGGCTTCGAGCGCTTTCACCACCGCCATGCAGCCGGGAATGGTTGTGACGCACGGGACTCCGTGGAGCACGGCGGCGGCACGGATGCGCCCTTCATCCGTGCGTGCCCCTTTACCGGACGGGGTGTTGAAGACGAATTGGATATCGCCGTTGGCCATGTAGTCGAGCAGGTTCGGGCGTCCTTCCTGAACCTTGCGGACGACTTCGACCTCGATTCCGGCGTCAGACAGCACCTTGGCGGTTCCCGACGTGCTGACGATCTTGTAGCCAAGCTTCTGTAGTCTGCGGGTCGGTTCGACCATCAGATGCTTGTGTGCTCGGGCCATGCTGATGAAGACCTTCCCTTCGATCGGCAGTGAGTTGCCGGCGGCGATCTGGCTTTTCGCGAAAGCCATCGGGAAGTGATCGTCGATCCCCATCACTTCGCCGGTCGACCGCATCTCCGGGCCGAGAATGATGTCGACTCCCGAAAACCGCGAGAAGGGGAAGACGCTTTCCTTCACCGAGGTGTGGACCGGAACAATCTCTTCCAATATCCCTTGTTCCCGGAGCGAGACCCCCGCCATCACCTTTGCCGCGATCTTCGCCAACGAACGTCCCGTGGCCTTCGAGACGAACGGCGAAGTGCGGCTGGCCCGCGGATTGACCTCGAGTACGTACACAATATGTTTGCCGTCGACCGACTTGACCGCGAACTGAATGTTCATCAACCCGCGCACGCGGAGTTCCCGCGCGAGGGCATATGTCGCCTCGCGAATCTCCTCGATGACTCCCGCGGGCAACGAATACGGGGGCAAGGCACATGCCGAGTCGCCGGAGTGCACGCCGGCCTCTTCGATATGCTCCATCACGCCGCCGACAATCGTGGTCTGCCCGTCGGAGATCGCATCGACGTCGACCTCGATGGCGTCTTCCAGAAACTTGTCGATCAGCACTGGTTTGTCGGGCGAAACATCGACCGCTTCGTCCATGTACCGGACGATCGACGCTTCGTCATAACAAATTTCCATCGCCCGCCCGCCGAGCACGTAGCTGGGGCGGACGAGCACCGGGTAACCGATTCGCTCGGCGACGGCGCGGGCTCCTTCGGTATCGGTGGCGACGCCGTTCGGCGGTTGCTGCAAGCGGATCTTCTGCAAGATTCGCTGGAAGCGTTCGCGGTCCTCGGCGGCGTCAATCATGTCGGGACTGGTACCGATGATGTTAACGCCGGCCGCTTCCAAACCGCGGGCGAGATTCAGCGGCGTTTGCCCGCCGAACTGCACGATGACGCCGTCCGGCTGGAGGCGGTCGCAGATGTTGAGCACGTCTTCGGTTGTCAGCGGCTCGAAGAACAGAATGTCCGACGTGTCGTAATCGGTCGAGACGGTCTCAGGGTTCGAGTTGACCATGATGCTCTCGATGCCGAGTTCCTTGAGCGCGAACGCGGCCTGACAGCAGCAGTAGTCGAACTCAATTCCCTGTCCGATGCGATTGGGCCCGCCCCCCAGGATCATGATCCGTTTTGAGCCAGGGGTCTTGGCGGGGGTTTCGTCTTCCTGCTCGTAGGTCGAATAGTAGTACGGCGTGTACGCCTCGAATTCCGCGGCGCAGGTATCGACCTGCTTGAAGGTTGCCTCGATGCCAAGCTTCTTGCGGTAACGGCGGACATCCATTTCGGTGGTGTTCCACCAGCCGGAAAGTTGCTTGTCGGAAAAGCCGTTCTGCTTGGCCCGCCGCAGCAGCCACGGGTCGGCATCTTCCAGCCGAGTGATACAACGGAGGTCGTCCTCAATGTCGACGAGCGTGCGAATATTGTTGAGGAACCAGGGATCGATGGAGGTCAGCTCGTGGATCTCATCGACCGACATGCCGGCCTTCATTGCGTAGCGGACGAAGAAGATCCGTTCGTCGTCGGGATGCGAGAGCCGGCGGCGAATTTCTTCCAGTTCCCGGATGAGTTGCGCCTTGGTCTTCCTGCCGTCCTGCATGATGAATCCTTTTCCCTTATTCCCGTGTTTTGAAAGTCCTGGCGGCAAATATCACATTGACAGGGACTTCTTTTCTTATTAGGAGTAACTTACCATAAGATAAAAGATTCTATCATCTTTTTTTGAAGCACCGGCTGGGTTTCTCACTGCGGCCGGTCAGAACCGTCGGTCAAACCGGATCGCGTTATGCGTTCCGTTATAAAAGAGAAAATATGATGACTCATCGTTACGCAATCTATACTTGGTTATTCGTGATCATTTTTGCCGTATCCGCCTGCGCGCCGACAGGGACTCGGGTACTTCCGCCCCCCCGGCCGGCCAAAATCGCCTTGGTCCCGGGTGCCGGGGCCTTCTTCCCGCC
>CAZVJA010000101.1:0-18217 GCA_964626885.1 uncultured Planctomycetaceae bacterium
TCGCTGATCGGCATGGCGTTCGCAGCGGGCCGGTCAAGCCATTCGTTGTCGAGCGATCGGCTGATGCCGCGCATTACGCCGTTCAGAAAGCCGGTCCATTGGGGATGTCCGAGATGCCGCGCGGTTTCAACCGTCTCATTGATCGCCGCATAGGTCGGGATTGCGTCCAGGAACAGAAGCTGGTACGTCCCGAGTTGCAGCAGAGTCCAAAGACCTGTTTCCACGTTATCCCGCGGGCGGGTGACCGCTCCGGCGATGAGAACGTCTATCGTATTTTGACGGCGAACAACTCCGAAGGCCAACTCCGACGCCAGCCGGCGGTCTTCGGAGTTCAGCGATGCGGCGCGGGTATGTCGGCTGAGCAAGTCCGCGAGCCGTTCTCCGGTCTGCCGGTAGTCGCCAATTACAGTCGCCGCGACATCCCGCGCCGTCGCCCCTTTGCGTAAGGGAGACTCCACTGCCGGAGGTTGATTTGGTTCCGGTCGACGGGTCGACACGTGACTCACTTCGCGGCTGCGCGCGATTGCTTGACGTGGGTTGCGCCTGGGTCGGCGACGCGGGGGCCGGTTGTTCATCGCCGCCTCACCCGATTCCGTCGCAGAGAGTTTTCAGATCATCGAAAAACCGCGGGTATGTCTTCGAGGTGCAATCCGGATCGGCGATTTTAATTCCCGGAACTTTCAACCCAACGAGCGCGAAGCTCATCGCCATGCGGTGATCGTCGTACGTGGCGATGGTCGCGGGTTGTATTGGTGCTGGCGTGATCGTCAATCCGTCTTCATGCTCATCGACGCGGATTCCGAGCCGGCAGAGTTCGGTCGCCACGGCGGCAATGCGGTCGGTTTCTTTATGCCGAATGTGGGCCACATTGCGAATCCGTGTCGGCCCCTCGGCAAAGACCGCAACCGCCGCGAGCGTCTGGGCGGTATCGCTGATCCCATTCATATCGACATCGATGCCTCGGAGCGGCCCCCCCTGCACCGTGACGGAATCGGCCCCCCATTCGACGCGGCATCCCATCTTCTCCAGCACGTCCACGAAATGGACATCTCCCTGCAGGGCGTTGCGGGAAAGCCCTGAAACCGTCACTTCTCCCCTCGTGATGGCCGCGGCGGCAAAGAAATAACTCGCCGCCGACGCATCCGGCTCAATGCCATACGTGGTGGCGCAATACACTTGCGGTTCGATTCGGTAGCGGCCGGCTTGTGTCGTGTCCACCTTCACCCCAAAGGCCCGCATCACGCCGAGCGTCATCTCCACATAGGGTTCCGAGACGAGCTTTCCGGTGAGAACCAGATCGACTCGCGATTGCGCACAAGGCGCCGCCATCAACAAAGCGCTCAAAAACTGGCTCGATAAATTGGCAGCGACACGAGATTCTCCACCCGTCAGGCGGTCTCCGTGAACAGTGACCGGCGGGCATGAGTTCCCCGCATCGCACTTCACATCGGCGCCGAGCTGATTCAACGCGTCGGCCAAATCACCGATCGGCCGCTGGCGCATGCGGTCGTTTCCATCGAGAGAGATCGTCCCCTTGCAGAGAGTCGCGAGCGCCGTAAGAAAACGGATGCTCGTGCCGCTATTCTCCAACCAGAGCTTCGCCTCGCGGACCGGCGGAAATCCGGCACAACCGACGACCTTAGCCGTACAGCCCTCTCGATCATGCTGAACATTGATTCCCAGTCGCTGGAGGCTGTCGACCATCACTCGTGTGTCCTGACTGTCGAGGAGGCCGGTGAGCGTGCTGGTTCCGTCCGCGAGCGCGGCGACGATGAGCGCCCGGTTGGTCAGGCTCTTCGAGCCGGGAGGACGAATAATGCCATGCACCGGACCCGTAACTGGAGTGATGGGGAGCAGATTGGTCATAGGCCCCATCATAGCCGGACAACGGGGGTTCGCAGAGTGTTACGATTTGCTGCCGTGCGTTTTGGCCTGGAACAAGACATTTCGCACCCAAAACGAGGCACAAATCCGCATTTCCCAGCGGAAATGACCTCAGAGGCGATTCCCTCCCGCATCGGTATTGCCGACTCAACCGAACCCTTCGGCACGATTCAGTCCATTCTTCCCAAGCAACCCAGGCTTTTTGACAGGAAATCTTCCCGAAAGCCCGATATCTCACCACGACAGAGAACTCCTCGCGCATCTGGCCCAGGGAAGCTGAGACCCGGCTTTCCTGGGCCTGAACGCCAGAGCCGAAACCATCCCACAAACCGTTACCCATGACTCCCGATAGCCGCACGGCCGAGGGACTCGTCTCCGTGACTGAAGGCGTGCTCCGATGAACCTACGCGTCGCGAATCTCCTGGCGGCTGCCGCACTCTTTGTGCGCGCCTGGAGCGGTGACGCGGAGTTTCAACACGAGCAAGTGGAACTGAGGAGGACTGCTCAAAAGTCCAACCTCTATCATCCCAGCCATCCGCGGACGCACAAAAGCGGCACGAGTTTGCGGAAACCACCAGCGGCTGCAGGCTCGGCCCGGCAAGTCAGCCAAACTGGTACTCGGCGGGGGCCCGAAAGCTCCCTCCCTTTGGTGCTTCTCGTGGAACTTATGAGTCGAGACGGAAGTGCCGTCGACCCAAACGAGATTCCGATGAATTCTCTGTGGATGTTCGGGAACTGCGATCTTCCGCTACCACCCGGCATCTCGGTGGGTACATACCGTGCCGTCAGCAGCCGAGGTGAAGTTCGCAAGATCGAACTGGGCGCGGAAGAGTTGGAATATCACGGTATCACAACAGTCTCCACCCCCCGCGATCTCTATTGGGTCTCGGAGGGAAAGACACAATGGTATTTTGTCCGAGTTGAGTCGAAGCCCGGCCGTATGTGGATGGCGGCCGACCAACCTGACCGGCTAAAACTGCTTCGCGCGAGAGTCGCCACGGTGTCCGGCGATCTTCTTCAGGACGCGCTGGAAAAGTTCAACGCCGCGATCAGCGGGCTGATGGTGACGGCAGGAGCGCCAACAAAAACCAGTGGAATCCGGCCGCGTGGGTGGACGTGGCAGCCCATGGTTGAACTGCGGCAGCAGTGGAATGCGCTCCTCCGTCAAGTGCGATGGGAAACGGCCGGAGCGCCGAAGTCGATCGTCATCCCGCAAGGAAAAGCGTCGAGCCGGTCACGCCTCTCCGCCGAGTCTATTGAGCGCGGATTGCGCTAACGCATGCGGTAACCCGGTCTCATAGGTCGGGAAGCGCAGATCGACCCCCAGTTCCACGTGCAGCTTCTTGTTGGAACATCGTTTGTTCTTTCCTGGACGATGTCCGCCCTCCGTCGCATTTGCAGAATGCTCTTGATCAGGGGGGCTCTGCGACTGGAATCGGGGCGGCACTGCTCCCACGAGTGAAGCCAGCAGCGTGTAATACTCGCGGCGTGGAACCGGTTGATCATCGCATACCAGATAGACCTCCCCTGCACGGCCACATTCCTCGCAAGCCATGATCGCCGCCACCGCGTCATCGACGTGAATCAGGTTGAGCCACGCATCGGGATCACATTCCAGCGGGTCGTTTCGCCGGAGCAGGTCGATCCGCCGTAGCAGCCGATCGGGCCCATAGATCCCCGCCAGACGCAAGATATTCAGCTCGAAACTTCCCCGCGAGCTCGACGACTCTGCCGCGGCTGCCGCCACTTTCTCCACGTGTTTCATCGCCGTCCGTTCGGCTTCTAGACAAACCTGGCCGTTTTCCGCGACCGGTTCGCAACGAGAGGATTCATCGATCCATTCCCCATCCTGCTGGCCATACACGCTCGTGCTCGAGATGTAAATCATTCGCCGCATGTTATTGTCCATTTTCGCCAGGACGTTCGCGAGACCGTGCACGTATACTTCGCGGCGCGAGGCCTGTGCGGCGCGATCGAATCCGACGGCGTACAGCAATGTGTCAACTTTGTCGATTTGGGCAAGTGGAGCCAGAGAATCAGGATCGAGAATATCCCCGATGATCGGCTCAATCCCCTCGCCGCGAAGCGTCTCCGCGCGTGCAGCCGACCGGGTCAGTGCCGACACACGATCGCCGCGCGCAACCCAGACGCGTGCTGCCCGCAGCCCGAGATATCCACAGCCGATAACAAGGCGCCGCATGTCGATGTTTTATGGCTCGGTCTTCAACGGACTCACCAAGGATGCATGGAGTTCGCCGAGAAGACAACACAGAGGATGAATAAGGAAGGCAGGAAACCAGGAATAGAAGCGGGAATTAATGAACTCTTCGTATGACTATGCGCGCCAGCCGCGGTCCTGGATTACGTGCGCTTCAGATGAAGACTTTGTCTGCGAGTTAAGACCCCGTCGTTTTACATCTTGATCTTCACTTTCCTGGCTTCCTGGTTTCCTTATTGAAATTATTTTCATGTCTCTGCACCAAGTCCCTGGCGAATTTATCCAGTAAAGTTTGTCAGCGTCCGACGGCATCGAGGAATTGCCGAGAAGTCTGCATCACGTAATGTTCCGCACCGCCGAAGCCGATCGCGCGGTAGCCCTGCTCGCGAGCGCGAATCGCTTCTTCGGCACTCCCCACGGGGAAGCCGGCAGCGACGTTATGCTTCAAGCATGCTTTGAGCACCCGGTCGGCCGCCGCGAGAACCTTCGGATGATTCCTCTCTCCCGGCACGCCGTAAGCCATCGCCAAGTCTCCCGTACCGACCCACAGAACATCGAGCCCGGCTGCGGCGATCTCTTCGACATGCTCGATTCCATCGAGGTCTTCGATCAATGCCAGCAGCAGAATCGTCTCATTGACAGTCTTCAAATATTCGCCTGTGGAAATTCTCCCCCACCCGGCGCCGCGCCCCGGACCGAATCCCCGGTTCCCTTCCGGTGGATAAAGGGCCGCATTCCGAAGCGCGCGGGCATCGTCGGCGGTGCGGCAATGGGGAATGAGAATTCCCTGCACACCGAGATCGAGCGCGTGCATCACCCCTTCCGGATCGCGCGGACGCAAGGTGCGGAAGATCGGCACCGTGCCGCCGGCGAGGCAACCTTGCACCAGACGATCGATGGTCGAGGGATCAGTCGCGCCATGCTCGCCGTCGAGCAGCACGAAATCGAAACCGGCGTAGCCGAGGATCTCGCATAACCCCGGCTCGGGAAGACGAAGCGAACTTGTGTAAATCGTTCCCCCCGCACGAAGGGTTTCCTTGGCTTTGTTCTGGCGGACGTTCATGTAGTTCCAATTTCAATGCTGGAGGAAATAGCTGCATCTTGGTGACGTGTGAACTGGCCGATCAACTCCGTTTCGCTTTGATCGGCGGCGCAAGGACACCGGTCGATTGCAGCAGGCCGACAAGTCGCCCCGCGAGTTCGACACGGAAGTCTTCTCCATCGGGTACTTGACGAACCGTCTCAGCCCGACCGATCGTCAATGCTTCCTGCAAAGTCGTCAACTGATCTTTCATCTGCTTGAAGAACTGTTCGAGTTCCGCGCCGGTCAGATCATGTCGACGGAGTTCGGTCACGTCCGGCGTCCGCACGCGCGTCAACCGCGCCAACGTGTCCCCCTGCGTGCGAAACAAGGTTCCATCGACATACGCCCGGCGGAGACGGTTCTGGTCGTCGAAGTGATAGACCGGGTCTGGCCCGAAGTAGAGCGAAATACGGCCGTCGGCCCGCTCCCCAGCTACGAGATATGCCGGCTCGCCCGGAACCGCCAACTCGATCCGCCGGACGAGGGCAGTCGCCTCCGCCATCAGGTCTTCGCGATCGGATTCTTGCCGGGCCATGGTACTTGGGCTCAAAGGAGTGCGAGAGACAGGACTTGAACCTGCACGGGTTGCCCCACGGGATCCTAAGTCCCGCGCGTCTGCCAATTCCGCCACTCTCGCAAAAAAATTATTTGAAATGATCCGATACCTACGTCGCGGGATCAGGTGCTTTATTCATCACCCCCTGCTCCAAAGGCAATAGGAATTCAAAGAAACTCCGACACCGAAGCAGCCGAGCTGCGAAACCGCGTTCATGAGATCGCCTGGAAAACTAAATCTCCTGAAAAGCGCCCTGTGAAATCTCATGCCGCCGAATCAGTTCGGCGTTCTTTTCGTTGCGTTTCACCAGGATCAGTACATCGCGGTCAAAGTAAACCGGCGCCCACTGCGGATCGCGGACGCGGCGCAGCAGAAACGGCTGGGCCCACGGTGTCCGGTCGCGCCAGGCAAAAAAAATGCAGTTGAACTGATAGCGCTCGTCGACTTTTTTCCAAATGAACTCGTTCTCCTGCATGGGAATATACACGTATTCAAAAAAGGAAACACTATACGCCTCGGGGCGATTGTCGACGAAAACTCGCCATTTCGGGAAGAAATGGAAAATGAGATATCCGCCGATATCGTAATTGTTGAAAATCGGTCCCTGGATCTCCATCTCCTGGAAAAACTCGGCGGACGCATTCACCCGTGGCTCCAGCCCGAAAAGGAGCTTGGGATTTTTCAGGACCACCAGCCACCAACGGTTCGCTTCATTTTCATCCTTCATCATTCGGGCAATGCCGGATCGATAGAAGGGAGTATAGTAAAAATTGCGTGACATCATCACTCCCACCGCGATTCCGATGGCGACGCAAGCGGCGCCGATCTTCACGCACCGTTCCAGAACGGTCCGGTTCTCGACGAGGCACCGTAGACTCCCGGAGAAAAACGGCAGAAACACGAAACCGAACTGACCGATATTGCGGATGGCCTGAAACGAGAGAATTCCAAACACGCCCAGGAAAGCCAGCGCGAGGAAATGCCCCCTCCATCCTCGACGCAGAACCGCACCGAGAACAGCCACCAGCGCCAGGAGCCACACGGTTTCCAAATGGATATATAAAGGATTTGACGGGTTCTGACTGTGCTCGAACCAGACCGACTGGTTCTCCCCGACGGGATAACCGTACTCTCGAAAGATGGTGAATGGCGTCATCAGCCCTTCCCAGCCGAAGGGGTTCACCAAACACATCGCGAGGCTGAGAAGCCCCAGGCGGAGCAGGATCATCGCCGCCCCCCGATCGCGACGGACAAGTAGCGCGTCGATGAAATAGACGCCGATCACAAACAGACCAAATACAAAGTAGATATGAAGATTAACCCATATCAGTTGGAAAGCGGGTATCGCCCACAACCACCGTCGCGAAATTCGCCCTTCTTTCCATTCCCATAACAGAGACAGATAGATCCCGATGAAAAGAACGCTGAACCCTTCGGGCCGGATTTCCAGACGCATGGTCATCAACGGAAGGCAGAGCACCGCCGCGGCCAGCGCGCAATCGAACCCGCCGATCCGTCTGGCCAGCCGAAAATAGATCCAGAAAGTCGCCAGACAAACTCCAAAATAAAAGATGGAAACCCCATCGAATCCGCCACAGTATTTCCAGATCAGATAAAAAACGACACCGCTCAGCCAGTGGTGATTGACGGCGTGATATTCGGGCTCCGTATACGAATAATAATTGGTGGTCTGCGGCCGGTGCGTCTGAAAGAATTCCTCACCGTTTTTGATATGACGCCCCAAATCGGCGGTGGTAAGAGAGACTCTCCGGGGGAATGACAGGCATAAGAGTACCACGACCAAGAAAAGGGCAATCGCGGAAAGGAGCTTGGCAGCCTGCGTCATCATGCCTGCTGGTTCCGAGAAACGTCGTGATGTCGTTCTGTGAGGTGTCGTCACCACGAATTGACCCCACAGGAACGGCAGGGTGTGCGGTACAAATCAGATAATCTGCGGTACAAATCAGATAGTCTGACGAGGCGTGAAGTCCCCTGCCTGATCAAATCGAGCCGATTCTCCATGCGACCAGGGTGGAAACTTGGACGCTTCGAGTGGGGGGAGACGGTGGGTGGCATTCTATCCAAACCGTAACTCTCGGACAAACTTGGTGTTGGGTGGTAATTCCTCTGCCGTCGCCGCATGTTGCCAAAATGACACAACTTTCGACAGGGTCTATGTTTCGCTTGACATGATGCATCTTCTGGGATGTAATTTCAGCAGGGTCAGGCTGCGGATCTTCCGGGTGCGGAAACCGCGTCCTGTTGTTGGGGTACTTTCGATGAAATGGGTGCCGTCCCTGCAAAAGGGGCCGGTCACGCGGGCTTGGGTGTTCCGCATGACCGTCGGACGTGTCGTTTTCCGATAAGTAGAAAACAGCACCTCTCGGCTATCATCGAGTCCCTGCAGCAGGCTGACTCTAAAACGACCGAGACAGGGAGACGCGGCTTAAGACAACGGATGACATTCACCAGGTGACGGTGATTTTCTTCCCGAACGTGAGTACGGCGCGGGATCGCCCGAATGGCGTGCGGAAGAAAGTAAATGACGTCCCGTAAGTGCGCTTCGCGGGGACGTCCGGACCTCGGGGTCAGGCTATGACGGCTGGGTACAACCGAACACGAGCGGTCGTGACCGGAATCGGTGTTGTTTCGCCGATTGGGGTTGGTATTGAACCCTTCTGGCGAAACCTGATGGACGGCCGAAGCGGTATCGGCCCACTGAAGGCGTTCAACAACGCCCGCCTGCCGATCAAGCTGGCCGCCGAAGTCACCGGTTTCGACCCGCTGCAATACGTGCGGCATAAGAAATTCGTGAAGGCGATGTCGCGCGATATCCAACTGGGTGTGGCCGCCGCCTCCCTTTCCATGAAAGACGCCCGACTCGGCCGGCGGTCGGTCGATCCCGAACGGCTCGGCGTGGTATACGGCGCGGGCCGCATTTCGAACACACCGCAGGAACTCCGCGATGCCGCCCGCCGTTGCACTCCTGGCGAGGCCGGCTTCGATCAAACGCTCTTCGACGACAACGCACTCCGCGACATTTCACCGTTGTTGCTGGTGCGGCAAATGCCGAACATGCCCGCCTGCCACGTCTCAATCGAATTCGACGCCCGCGGGCCAAACAATACCATCACCAGCCGTGAGTCGTCGGCACTACTCGCCCTGTCCGAAGCGGTCGGCGTGATCGCGCGGGGCGCGGCCGACTGCATGATCGTCGGCGCTTGCAGTTCGAACATTCATCCGGTCGATATCGCTAAGCTGAGTTTGTTCGACGGTCTCTCGCGCCGAGCCGATGATCCCGAGCGGGCCTGCCGGCCGTTTGACTTCGAGCGGGACGGACCGATTGTCGGCGAAGGGGCTGCGGCTTTTGTCGTCGAAAGTTACGAGCACGCCAAGCGGCGCGGCGCAACCATCTGCGCGGAGGTGCTCGGCGTGGGAGCCGGCTGTGACGGAACCGGCTACAGCAACGGAGCGGGAGGGACCGGCCTTGTCCGCGCCATTTCCAGTGCGCTCCGCCAATCAGAGATTGATCCGCGGCAAATCGGGCACATCAACGCCCACGGCATCAGTACACAGCGCGACGATCTCGTCGAAGCGAAGGCGTATCACACCGCCTTGGGCCTATCGGCCGAGCGGATTCCGGTGACCGCGCTCAAGAGCTACTTCGGCCATTTCGACGCCGGCACCGGCGCCGTGGAGTTGGCGGCCAGCTTGTTGGCATTACGCCACGAGCAGTTGCCGCGCACGCTGCACTACAAAACCCCCGACCCGCGCTGCGGCATCAACGTCGTGCACGACGAGCCGCTGGTGCTGAAGTATCCCACGGCGTTGACGGTCAACCGCACCGCCATGGGCCAAAGCGCCGCGGCAATCATCCGCGCGGTGTAATTCTCCCGGTACCTGCTCGATAAGGTATCCTGCGCATTTGCCGGAACCGGCCTGCCCGTCCGCGCGATTCGGCAACTGAGGCTCTACCCAACGTCGCCATCGAGATAAATAATGATGTTGGCCTGGGTCGTCCTTTCATCGGAGAAGCCAGATGCACGAAGGCCATGAGACGCGAGCGTGGTTCTCACAACGGTCCATCCGGAATGCTCTGCTGCTCGTCTGCGTAGGCGTTTTCTGCCTGATGCCGCAGGCCCACGGCGATGCTCCCCCTGTCAAGGAAAAGCTCCACGTCACGGAATTGCTGAAGGACGTGGGGATCATCGGCAAGCTCGGCTACCCGCTCGGAACGCTCCTCACGGTCCGAGGGACGTGGAGCGTCGACAAGAAGAAGACGTTTGAGGGAACAAGTTTCTTCGAGGTGGCGACGATCAACGGAGAGAACGCTCCACCAGGTATCGAATTCGCGGTTGTTTTTTCCACCGAACGGTCAGTTGTTTTCGATGGAGTCCATGTTACTGGAGACTGGGAGCTTTGTTGTTACGAAGAGGGTACCTTTTCGGGGGAACCAGCGACTTTGCGTGAGGAACATAAGAAAGTCTCGAAATGGGGCGACATATTGACTTCGGGCGGTTCCTTGTTTGGTTTTCATACCCAGCTCATCTATCTGAAGAAAACCCGGAAATAGTCACGAATGACCATTTGGCTAACAAGCGTACCGAAAACTCTTTGGCTTCCGCTGTCCCTTTCCGTCGCCAGCATCGGATTTACCGGGTGTCTGACTGGCGATAATTGTGGCCGGGGACAGAAGTTGCCGACGTACAAACGTATGGTGAATTATTCCGACCTCGAAGATCGCATTGAGGTGATCGGTCGCCTTGGCGTGCCGCTTGGTCAATTCGTGAACGTGCGCGGAACCTGGGTGCCGAACGTGAACAAGGGGGGCAGCGACTTGAACTTCCAAATCGAGGCCGTGGATGGCCACAAATTGGAAGCCCCGGTGATCCTTACACAAGCGCAGATGAGAGACTGGGATCATTTCCGGGGAGCAAAAGAATATGGGGATCCTTATGTCCCGCTGGTCTTTGCTGCCGGGGAGACCTGGGACATGCGTGGGTTTGAATCCGCATGGACTGTCGGCTATCCACCGGGCGTGTCGGTCAAGGCAGGTGAAAACGCAGACGGCGACGACCCAAACCACAAGCCTTACGAGATTGAGTCACGGTTCGGTTATCTCACCGCGACACTGGTGAAGCCTGAGAAGAACAACTGACCGATTCAGAGGCAGATCCCCAGCAGTCACATTACCGTAGCCGGATGTGCCAAGGCGCGTCTTGACCGAATTGCATGATTCCCATACCCTTCGCCGACTTTCGAGGCACTGGTATCGACACAGCTTCGGTAGTTCGCCCCCGAACCCGGACCGCTATCTGCATGACGTAGGCAATGTCGCCCCTCCGGGGCTTGGGTTTCCATTTTGGTCCATGACCCGAGGGTTAACACCCTCGGCTACAATTTGCCGCCCCGTTGGGGCTGAAACGCACTGGCTCGGCAGCCCCGACAGGGGCGAAATTCTTCTAGCCGGGAGGCGTTAGCCCCCGGAGGGTGGTTGCCAACAATCTCTTCAAGCCCCGGAGGGGCGACATCTCTTTCAACCTGAGTTGCAAGCTGCATTGCATGAGTTGTGTAGATACCAATGCTTCTTAAGGTGGGGAGATTCGCGTGAATACGGTAACGTCGACCGCTCCGTTGCGAACTCGGTCGGGTGGCAATGGCAGATTGTCAGCCAGTGTTCCGGACATCAATGCAACTCAGTATGCCGAAGCACAGCCGCACGGGCAGACAAACTGCCCGCAGTACTCATCGGAAGAAGCCGTCGAACTCGAAACAGTCGATTGTCTCCTCTGCGGTGGGCGGAACTTTGAACCGGTGATCGTCGCGCCAGATCCGGTGACGAAGATCGGCGGGTTGTTTCAGGTCGTTCGCTGCCGCGATTGCGGGCTGGCCTTTACCAACCCTCGGCCGACGATGAACAGCATCGGGCAGTTCTACCCCGAGAGCTACGCCCCTTACAGTGGCCGAGAGTCGGACGAACAACTCCCTGGAAGTTGGCGACACACCTTGACGCGCGCGGCGTTACGCGCCGGGTACGGATACCCTCCGCAGCCGGCCGGCCTGTCGACCGAGCTCCTGGCGCTACTTGCGCGCATGACGATGCGACGCACTCGACAGCGGCAATCGTGGATTCCATTTCGCGCTCCCGGCCGCTTGCTCGACTTCGGCTGCGGTGCCGGGGATTTTCTTAAGAGAATGCGCTCGCTCGGCTGGAATGTGGCCGGCATCGATTTTTCCGAAAAGGTCGCTCGCGAGATTGAACAATCGAGCGGCATTCGGGTGCACGTCGGCTCGTTGCCTCACCCGGAAATCGCGCCGGGCTCATTCGACGCCGTCACAATGTGGAACTCCCTGGAGCACGTTCATTCGCCGCGCGCCGTCGTACAGGCGGCGTGGCAGGCGCTGCGTCCCGGTGGTCTGCTGGTGGTCGGCGTGCCGAATTTCGATTCGTGGTCGTTTCAGGCATTCCGCGAGAACTGGTACGCGCTCGAATTGCCGCGGCACTTGACGCACTTCACGCCAGCGACTCTGACGGAACTTGTCGCCGGGGAGGGCTTTGACGTTCTTTCGGTCGATCAGATCGCGCGGGCTGGCTGTTTGCGGAAGTCGGCACGGCGTGCGGCTGGAAAACGATCGGTCTCCAGGTGGGCGCGGGCCACGCGCATCAAGCCATGGGGGCTATTGGTCGCCGACTGGACCGAGGAGAGCGGCCGGGCGGATTTCATGCGTCTGGTGGCGGAGAAGCGGTAACCCCCTGGAGAGTTGAGGGGAGCCTTCGGGGTCACGTCAACAGGGTTGCTTTGCATAACCCCGGGTCACGCAAAGCTTTTGCCCCGGCCACCCTCTAGCCATGCCCACTTCTGGGCGTATACCGACGGGGGGACCGCCCGTGCAATCGGAATCCCTCTCAAACTTTTCGGGGAACTCCGATATAGTAATCAGCGCCCCGTCGAGGAGAACCAGGCCATGCCGATGAAGACCGACATCGTCGAAGAGCCCCAGCTCAACATGACCCCCATGATCGACATGGTGTTCCTGTTGATCACCTTTTTCATGATCAGTTGGCAATTTACACAGGCGGAACGTGAGTTCGACGTCAAGCTGCCGACCTCGACCAGCGCGCCGGCGCTTTCCAGCGGACCAGATCCGTTGAATGTGACCATCCGGCCGGACGGCCAGTTAGAACTCAACAACAAGTTGCGCACACTGGCGGAGCTCGAAACAGATCTGGTCGCGGCGCGGCAGAACTACGCCGAGCAGGCAGTGTCGATTCGGGCCGACGGGACCGGACCGTATCAGAACGTGATCGACGTCCTTTCTCTTTGTAATCGTGCGAAGATCACCGTGATTTCGCTGCCGGTTCGTCCCAAGATCGAGGCGGCACGATGAAAGAGACGGTTACGTCACTGCTGGAGCCGATGCTCTCCGGAAGCCGGATGACTCCGGAGCAGTTTCTGTGGACGTCGCTCGTCTTCGGGATCATTCTCGCTTCGATTCATCTGATCACCATGATGGTTACGAAGTGGGGTAACCGCGGCATCACGGCGAAGTCGTTGATCTTCTCGATCATCGTACATCTGTCGTTGGTGTTCGGCCTCGTCGCGGTTGAGACACCGGCAGCCATGATTCCCGAGGGAGGACGCGAAGAAGAGCCGGAAACGGTGATCCAACTCGCCCCCACATCGACCGAAGAGGTCACCGAAAAAACCGAGCAGGCGACTCCGATCGAGAATGAACCGGTGTGGGAACGTTTACCAGAACCGGTACCGGTGGAAGTCACCCGGGTCGATCGCCCGATTGAGGAACAGCCAAAGCCCCTCAATGAACGAACGGAAACCGAGAGGTCGGAACGGCCGCCCGTTGAAGTTGAATCTCCGCAGAATCTGCCGGACATTCCGACCAATGAGCCCAGCCCCGCCGCCGTGGCCGATGCTTCGACTCCGCGCGAGGCAGCCACGACTCCGACGATCGATGAAACGACCACACAAGCCCGTCCCGATCTGGAAGCGCCATCGCCGCAGATGACGCGCGCGAAGCCGCTGTTTACGGCACTTGCCCCGAACGAAATCGTCCGCGATCCGAAACGGGGATCGGTCGAGCGCGTCGATCAAAAGCTCGATCTGACGAGCCGCACGTCATCAACCGATGCACCACTCGATCCGACGTCGGAATTGAAACGGGGACCGGAACTGGAACTCGACGCGCACCGGACCGGACCTGCCCCTTCTTCAGTACCGATTCCCGAGCCAGGCTTATCGGAAAATATTGCGGCAACCCAAGAGCCGGGCGCATCGTCGGCGACGTCTCTCTTGCGGCGGGCGCTCCCGGCATCGATACCAAGCCCAAGCGGCTCGGCATTGGAGCGTGTTCGGCCGGAAGAACGGGGGGATCTTGTCGGACCGCTCGAACGCCCCATCATGGTGCGCGATCCGGGAACATTGGAATTGGCGAGAATCGGGCCGACGCCGGATCTCAACCGTCCGCAGTTCGACGCCGTGCGTTCTCGAAAAGAAGGAGGCGTCCCCTCGACGTACCGCCTGCGGAATCTGGCGCGCCGCAAAGAAATCGCGCGGGAATTCGGCGGGACGGACGAATCCGAGAAGGCGGTCGAGGCAAGTTTGAAATGGCTGGCACTCAATCAGCACGCGGACGGATATTGGGACGCCGACGCGCACGGAGCGGGTGAGGCGAAGGCCGAAGAAGCCGACCAGAACCGCGGCCCGGCCGGTAAAAATGCCGATGCCGGCGTAACGGCGCTCGCCGTGCTGGCGTTTCTCGCGGCGGGCTACACCCACGAAGAAGGACAATACGCGGAGCAGGTCGACCGGGCACTCAAATGGCTGGTGAGGCAACAGCGTTCGGACGGCAACCTGGCCTACGGAGCCGGCCACTACGCGATGATGTATTGCCACGCGATGGCGACCTATGCCATCGCCGAGGCCTATGCCATGCAAGCCGACCCCGCGACCGACACACGGCTCCGCGAGCCAATCTCGAAGGCCGTCGAGTTTATTGTCCGCCGGCAGAACCCGAAGGATGGCGGCTGGCGATATGTGCCGGGAACTGATGGCGACATGAGCATGTTCGGCTGGCAGTTAATGGCGCTCAAAAGCGCCGAGCTGGCAGGCGTGCAGACTCCGACAGACACTCGGACCAAGATGGTCCGCTTTCTCAAGGAGCGCAGCCTCGGGGAGCATGGCGGATTGGCTGGTTATCGGAACCTTTCGGAACCGTCCCCCTCGATGACAGCGGAGGCACTCTTCTGCAAGCAGATGCTCGGCATCAAGCGATCGAACGCCGCCAGCGTTGAAGGAGCAGAGTACTTGGTGATCCGCCTTCCCAAGAAAGCGAATTGGAACGAGTACTACTGGTATTACGGCACGCTCGCAATGTACCAGTACGGCGGAAAAGAATGGCAAGAATGGAATGGCGCGCTCCGGGATTTGCTGATCGCCGAGCAGAAAACGTCCGGCGATCTCGAGGGGAGCTGGGATCCGGTCGGCCAATGGGGCGCGTACGGCGGGCGGGTCTATTCAACGGCGATGGGCGCGCTTTGCCTCGAAGTGTATTACCGCTTCCTGCCCCTCTACCAGATGGGCGGCCGATACAACGAGCAATAACAGATCGGCCCGCGCTCGGTATCGCCCATAAATCAGCCCCGAAATTTGAGGGCAGCCCCGCCGGCAAACGCCGCGCGATCGCCGAACCGCTCCTCCAGCCGCAACAGGCGGTTGTATTTGGCAAGCCGTTCGCTCCTCGCCACCGAACCGATCTTGATCTGTCCGGCACCGGTCGCCACGGCGAGATCGGCGATCGTCGTATCTTCCGTTTCGCCGCTTCGCGCGGAAATGACTGGGCGGTAACCGTGATCGACCGCCCGACGAATTGTTTGCAGCGTCTCCCACAGCGTACCGATCTGATTCACCTTAACGAGCACGCTGTTCGCCGTACCGGTCTCAATCCCGCGCTGGAGCCTGCGGGCGTTGGTGACAAAGAGGTCATCCCCGATCAATTGCACGCGGCTCCCCAGACGTTCCGTGAGTTGCCGCCAGCCGTCCCAATCCTCTTCCGCGAGTCCGTCCTCGATGCTGACGATGGGATAGCGATTCACCCAGCTTTCGAGCCGCTCGATCATGCCGTTTGACGAGAGAAATTCGCCTTGATCGGCAGTCAATTCATATTTTCCATCAAGGAAGAAATGCGTGCTGGCGACATCGAGACCGATGGCAACATCGTCCCCGGGACGAAGCTTCGATTGTTCGATTGCCCGCAGCACGAACTCCACCGCCCGCTCGTTCGATTGAAGCCGAGGACCATATCCCCCTTCATCGCCGACCAGTGTCCCTTCAAACCCGGCTTCATTGAGCAGTCCGCCGAGGCAGTGGTAAATCGTCACGATCCAGTCGAGCCCTTGCCGATAGGATGAGGCACCGACGGGCAGAATCAGAAAGTCCTGAAAATCGAGATTCCCACCGGCATGTAGACCTCCCGAGATCATGTTGACCATCGGTAATGGCATCGTCATCTCCGGAGGAGTCCCTGCAAGGGAGTTGCCGCGGCTGGAACTCGACACGTTCTTCCAGAGATCAAAGAGATGCTCGGCGAGTTCAACGTGTTTCGCCGCGGCAGCCGCATGCGCGGTCGCGAGCGAAGCTCCGAGAATCGCATTCGCGCCGAGTCGGGATTTGTTTTCGGTTCCGTCCAACTCGCAAAGTCGCCGATCGATTGCCTGTTGATCGAGTGCATCGGCCCCCATCAATGCCGGGGCTATTCTCTCGCGCACATGAGAAACGGCCCGTTGAACACCGGCCCCGTTCAGCCGGTTCACATCTCGGTCGCGCAGCTCCACCGCCTCGAATTTTCCAGTGCTCGCTCCGCTCGGAACGATCGCTCGACCGCCGGGCGAACCGTAGCAGCGAACTTCAACTTCGACTGTCGGCCGGCCGCGACTATCGAAAACTTCCCGAGCGTGAATTTCTTCAATGCGGTGCATGCGAGGGTCGTCCCGGCTTGTATTGAGTATCTGTAAGGAAAATCTACTTCGAAGGCGACAGAGCATGCGCCAACTCGTCGAACACATTTTCGAGTCGCGGCGGGGGATCAAGAAACAAGCCCCTGCTCACGTCGCGCACCAGATTGTGCTCACTCGGCTGGTTCAAGTAATCGACCGTACTCTTTCCGTCGATCCGCGCAAGCAGGCATCCTGCCAGATGGCCGATCGCGCGGCGTTCAAGATCATTGTTCGGAAGCAGTGCCATTCCCGGAGAACGCGAGGTGGCAATACCGGTGAGTGTGTCTCGATATCGTCTCCAGAAGTCTCGAGCCAATTTTAGAAATTCTGTCGATCGTGCCGCATGCCGAATGGATTTCAACAAAAGATGACTGAGGAAGAACCCTAAGTCGAAAGCAGGATCGCCGAAATGCCCCGTTTCGAAATCGACCAGACTGATGCGGCGCGACGGTATCTCGGTGCGGTGTTCCAGCGACGTGTTGGTCAGTAACACATTCTTCGGACTGAAATCGGCATGCACGACGCAGAGAGAAATGGCGAATGTTTCGTCGATCAGTGAGGAGACGGCGGGACGAAGATCCGGATGTACTTGAGCAATTCGCCGGTAAAAGGGGTCGATTCGTAATTCGTCAAAGACTTGCCGGTCCCCGAAGGCGTTCCACAGAGTTTCGTTGCCAGTGGTGGCGGCATGAATTGTGCCGAGATATTCCCCCAACGTAGCTGCGACGGTCGCATCGGCTCGACCAGCCAGCAATTCCTCTTTCCAGACGACGTGCTCCGCATCGACCGCTTCCATGCCGAACAGGTAATTCTCGCGGTCCTCGAACAGGATTTGGGGAATTACCCCGCTTGGGAGCAGGGGCCCCAGGGCCCGCATGACCTCAACCTCTCGCCAGATCCGGTCGAGCCGGCTGAACCAGTCAGCCTTGGTGCGCAGCTTCTCTCGGGACTGTTTGACGACGAAATCCGATCCATTGTCGGGGTGGATGCGGAGGACAACGTTGGATACCCCCCAGGCGAGAATCTTTGCCTGGGCCGCTGATTCTGGGGTAAGTCGGCCGGTTTTTTGGAGGTAGGGAACGACGTTCCCCTCGGAAATCTCGTACATCCCGTCGAATATCGCCCCTCCGCCAGGATGACGCAAGCAACACGATCCGGCCAAGGGTGAATCCCACGCTGGAATTCCAGGGATTTGGGGGAGAAATTGTTGCTTCGAGCTCTGGCCGTGCGGTAAGATTGGGAGTTGGCAGAACTTGGGAAAATCGAGCGCGCGTTCCCAAGTGGGGGTACCGAAAGGCGGTTACTCAAAGAGGGCAAGCGCAATACGCGGGTGCTGTTGGCATCCACTTCCGGTCGAACAGTGCTGAACGGACGAAAAGATGATGTCCTGTGGTTCCAATTCGAAACTTTCGTACCGGGCCGGTCTATTGGCCGTCGTTGTAGCGCTCGTGAGCGTTTCGGGAC
>CAZVJA010000102.1:0-18107 GCA_964626885.1 uncultured Planctomycetaceae bacterium
GCGGTCGAGAATGAATGGCATGCACAGCGAGGCCGCCGCGGTGTCGGCGGACGGGGAGGCTTCAACTCCCCGTTGATGCTTGTCAACAGCGAGGCGGTGCAGAAGGACATCGAACTCAGCGAGGATCAGAAGAAGAAAGTCACCAAGCTGAGTGAAGAAATGCGGGAGGAGAGCCAAACGATGTTTCGTGAGGCGGCCGAAGGGTTGGGAGACGTGCAGAGCCTTTCGGAGGAAGAGCGCCGAACGAAAATGGGGGCAGCCATGGCGGAAGCCACCAAGAAGATCAACGAAAAATTCGTTCCGAAACTCGCCGAGATTCTTGAACCCAAGCAAAATGAGCGTCTGAAGCAGATTTCGTGGCAAGTGTCCGGCCCGCGTGCCTACACTGATCCCGATGTCGTGAAGGGACTCGGAATTTCAAAGGAGCAACAGGAAAAACTGGCATCACTGGCGAAAGAGAATGAAAAGCAACTCATGGAACTCGGCCGAGACGGCGGCTTCGAGAAGGTCCGTGAACTGCGCGACCAGCTTGCAGCGAAGTCGGACGAAGTGCTCAGCCAGGAACAGCAGGACAAATTCAAGGAAATGAAAGGCAAGCCGTTCGACACCGCATCGCTGTTCGGAGGCGGAGGCCAGGGTTTTGGCCGGGGCTTTGGTCGACGACGCGGCAACACCGAACAAGGGACAGAGCAGAAGAAGGCTGATTAATTTCCCTCAGGCCTGCCGAATTTCTACCCGCCCCATTGAGCGTGCAGATGAAGGGGCTGTGGGATAACAAAAAAACGCCCGGGTTCGAAGGAGCCCGGGCGTTTTCGTATCTCAGCATTCCACTTATTCCATTCCACTTATCCTGTGATTATTCCACCAGGAACTTGTGGTACAGCCCCATGTAGTAGGGGAGCAGGAAGGACGCACCGTCCGTGATTTCGGCTCCGTTTCCATCTTCGTCCAGGTTCCAGGGATCCTGGTTCCAATGCTCGAGCGCTCTTTCGTCGATCGGCACGACTTTGCCACCGATCAGATGGCCTCGCTTTCGCTCACGCGGTGTAAAGAACGTGAAGCCCCCGAACAGGTATTCAACATCCGTACGGTGGCTGTTTTTGTATCCCCAGCGGATGCGATTGAGGGGAATTCGCATCAGAGTGTCGGCGGCGTCGTCCAGGCAGGACTGCGCAACGGGGAGAGATCGCGTCCCTTGTTCAAAGCTGGCCGCAAAGACGTAATTGAACAACGGGCAACGTTCCGGCTCCTCCAGCGACCAGTAACCCCACAATGACCGCAAATAGATGGAACGCAGCCGGACGTCTTTTTCGTACTTGATGAGGTGGTAATAGCACATGAAAGCCATCTCGTCGTCAGACTGGTTCCCGGTTCCGCGTCCGACCTGCACCTTGGGGTACTGCACATTGCCGGCATAACCGTGGTCGTGAACCAGGCTGTTGTACGCGTCGGTATAACGGGGATCGCCGGTGACATGCTCTGCCACCTTCAGATACGACAGAATGCTCAGCGAGTTCAATCCACGCTGCGCCGTCCAGAGAAGTCCGTTGAGATATTTAGGCCCGAAAATCCCCCAACGGGTTGGATTGCCGTCGTGATCGACGAGCGCGTACTCGTGGGCCAACAGGTGATCGGTCACCCGGGCGACGACCTCTCGCGCGCGGGCTTTTTCCTGCTCGGTTTCGGCCACAAGATCGTAGTACAGCGAATAGAAGAAGTAATGGCCGTCGAGTTCATCGGAGCTGGTATCGGTTTTCCAGTACCATTTTCCGTCGGCGCTCGTCGGCCAGCGGGGGACGATCACCTTCCAGAGTGGATCCTCGAACTTCTGAAGAAAGTCATGTTCCGCCGAGTACCCTTCTTCCTTATTCGGGTCCGGTCCCGAAGTCGGGCGGATGGTGCGGGCCGGAAAACCGTGCGGCGCGGGATGCGAGCCTCCCTGTGTGACTTCGCTCAGAAACGCCACGGCCTCGAATGCCTTGGTGGCACGTGCCTTGGCTTGCGGGTCTTTCGTCGCGGCGTAGGCGAAGCACTCTCCCGCGCCATACATCGAAGTCCACAAGCCGTCATTGTCACTGTCATGATTTGTCCATTCACTCTTGTCGCCGGGGGTCTTCAAGTTGGCGGAGAGCACATAGCCGTACGGCGTGCGGCGGTTGTACTTGTCAATTTCCTCCTCGAAGAACTTGGCCTTGTTCGCAAAGGTCATCGGCTTTCGCTCGATGACGCCGGTACCTTTCGAGGTCGCGAACCACGCGTTTCCATTGCCGTCGACGGCGATGTCGCGGACCTCGTCATCCGGAAGCCATTGCCGACCTTGGCGATAATTCCAGCCGCTGTCACTCTTGCGGATGGCACCGATCTTTGTGCCGAACCAGACAGCACCCGCTTCGCCGGAGGTCAGCGTGGTGAAGTCGTTGTAGGGGAGACCGTCCCGTCCTGTGTACAACGACCATTTGTCACCGTCGAGACAACCGGCTCCCTGAGGGCTACAGAACCACAGACGCCCCTTCGCATCGAAGGCCACGCCGCGCACGTCATGCGGCATCCAACTGCGGCTCCCATCGATCGGCAGAACCCCCTGCCATTTTCCGTCCGCAGACCTGACGAACAGTCCCGACGGTGAGGCTACGGCAACACGTCCGTCGCGCGCGGCAGCCACCTGGCGGATCTCCTTGGTCTCGTGGAGAAGTGCGTCCAGCCCGGCGACAGGCACGAGCGCTTTCCCCTTGAGCTCAAACAGTCCCACGGTCGTACCCAAATAAACTGACTTACCGGCCGCGAGGCTATTCAGGGTTTTTGGCTCGGCTGCTTGTGACGTAAGCTTGGCGAGTGTCTCTACTCTGTCCCCGACTTTGACGAGTGAGGCTCCAACCGTCGCGATCACTCCGCCGCTTTGATGGGTTGCAAGCAGTTTGACCGGCTCAACGGCTGTTTCCACGATGCTCCAATGGCCGTCGCGAAGTCGGGCGAGCCCTTTGGTTGTTCCCGCAAAGACCTGGCCGTTTGCATCGACAGCGACCGACAGCACGTCGTCGCTCGGCAGCCCCTCTTTTGTTGTATAAACCGACGTCACCTCCGCCGCGAACGAGCTGACCTTCACCGGAGCCGGTCCGCGGCGTCGTTCGCCGCGCTGGGCGAATGCTTTGGATTCGATAACGCCGACCACACAAACGGCTGCGAGGAGTGGAATCGAAATCATGCGTGCCAGGTTGTTCATCGGCGAGGAGTCCTCATCTGCTGGAAATGGATCGATTGCTCGGAATCGGGTCTAACATGGCGTGTTTCAAAAACCCATTCTGCGGCTCTGTTTCGGCGCGCACAAGCACCCGGCTGCCTCACGGAAAAAAATCCCCCTGATTCACCACCGCCTGAACCGGGGCTGAAGAACGCCAATCACTTCTTTTTCGGAGGCTCCGGACCGAGATCCATATCGGCCGCGGAGATTTCGACCGGAGCGCCTTCTGCGGGAATCTCGTGATGCGCTGTCCAGAGAATGCCGTTCACGAGCGCCTTCCGAAATGACTCGATCCCGAAATTCTCATGAAAGTGGCCGAGCGTGACGCCGAAGGAGCGTCCCCCTTTGGCGCCGGGGCGCTCATACGTCCAGGCCACCACTTGATCCTTCCCCTTGGTCCGCACTTTCAGCAGCGGCTTTGCACCCGGGGCCAGCTTGGTGCCGAGGTACCATTCGTCACGGAGGTCATAGTCTTTCCAGCCGCGGCAAATCGGGTGTTCAGGATCGATCTGCACGACATGCGACGGGCTGACGTCGAGGCCTTCGAAACTTTGGTGGAACCATCCCCCCAGCACGGTAAGGTAGCGTTCACCGAGTTCTTTTCCTTCGGCTCCCGTGGCCCAATGGATCGCGGTATACCCGACTCCGCCGGCCAAAAGTTTTTCCGCTTGGGTGGAATGAGGTCCTTGCAACAGCAGGTTCGCGCCGGGGCTCGAATAGCAGACGATGGCGTGCACTCCGTCAAGCACGCGCTGATCCTTCGGCCATCGGTCCGAGACGACGGTTTCAACGCCCGGCGTCTGCTTGAGGCATTTTGCCAGCAACCCGCACTCGTGCAGATACATATGTGAACCGAATGGGTGGTCGGGCTGATGGCCGATCAGGAGGATTTTGATCCTCTTCGGTGTACCTTCATCGGCGGAGAGCGAGGACGACAGAAATAATACCGCACAGCATGCGATGGCTGAGACAAGAACTGAAATGCATTTCGACATGGCTGAGAACCCCGGTGGTGGAATTGCGCGTCCGCGGCGAAGGTCGTTAACTTTCAAAGTCGAAGGCTACCACGTCATCGATATGCGGAATGATCGCGGCTTTGACTCGTTCATGCTCCGGGTGCGGAAGGTAAACATCGCGAGCGGCCGCGTTATCGAATTCCATGAGGAAGCCGTGCGTAAATCCTTTGTTCAACCCCTCATGACTGGAATACGGACCGCCAACAAACTTGCGGATTCCCGGAATCAGCGTTTTCAGCTCCGCGAGATTGGCAAAAAGCTTCTCGATCGTGGCTGCCGGAACGTCTGGTTTAAATTTCAGCAGGACCATATGTTGCATCAGCGGCATTGTGAACTTCCTGAGTGCGGGAAGAAGATTTGTCGGTTCTTGGGCCTGACGGGGATTTCGTTATTTCATTGAGTACCGTCAGTTAAACTCGAGTGCGGAGTTGGCCGCTATTCACTAGGCTTTTCAGGATTCTTTCGCCTCGGGGGGTCGAGGTATCGGTACCCGCTATTGGGGTTGTTCTTGTCGAACGTGAAAGCATCGCGATTTCTCAAGAAGTGCTTCAAATATCCGACCGGGATGGCAAATCCCAGCCCTTCGCCGAAGATCAATTTCATGTTCGTCACCCCCACGACTTCGCCTCGCGAATTGAACAGCGGCCCGCCGCTATTGCCGGGATTGATTTGCGCGGTCGTCTGGATGTATACGAGCCCCTCGAAATTCCGGTTCCGCGTGCTCACAATTCCCCGGGAGACGGACCGTTCCAGGCCGAGAGGATTGCCGATCGCGAAGACTTCGTCCCCTTCCTTCTGATCGTCATCCTGGGCAAGAAAGACGGGGCGGAACTTGAACTCGGTTTGCTCCGGAATCTGCAAGAGGGCGAGATCGAAGAAGGGATTGAGAGCGAGAATCTTCACATCGTCGATGCGGCGGCGGGAGAACTCGCCACTTTCATTATGATGAAAGATGGTGACGGCGACGCGTGTCTCCCGTTCGATCACGTGATAATTCGTGACGCAGAACCCCCGTTCGTTGACGATGAATCCCGAGCCGAGCCCGGAAGGAGTCTGCACGAGCACCACCCCTTCGCCGAAGGCCAGCGCCAAGTCTTTGATGGACTTCACCGGCAAGCGAGCTGTGTGGAAGGCACCCTCTGACTGCGTCTCGGGAGCGGCGGCCTCTGGCTCGGCCGATTTGCGGCGCGACTTAATTTGCGAAACCGGCACACGGATAATCTCATAGCCCAGGTCGACGATTAACGCATCATTTGTTTCTCGAAGGATGGGAACATCCAACTTTTGCCCCGACTTCAATTCGATGACTTCCGCCAACGCGGTATCGCGCCCGAGAGTCGCGATGGAGATCGATGCCAGGATCGCGACCGGAATCCATCGCGCGGCGCGTCGTCGAACGGCCGACCGAGTCGTTAACAGTCTGGAAACATGCTCCCTCATTTTCCCCTCGCTTAAAAACGGTACTTCGTGTGGCATTCGTTACAATTCTTCTGCACCAGGCCGCGCGCCGCGCTGAATTCCGCGAAATTTCCCTGCTTCGCCTCCTGGGTCATCCGCCGCGCATTTTCGACCAGCCCTTTCGCCTGCGCTGCGTACTCCGGTTCATCCGCTGACGGAAAATCGGTGGCCGCGATGACCTGGGCCAACGTCGCCATCAAAGAAGACTCGTGGATCGCTTTCGCATCGGAGTCCTTGAGTTCGTTGGCGGACTTCACTTCTTTTATCAACCATTGAAACGAGCGGTCGATCCGTTTCATGGCATTGCCGCGATCGACACATTCGGCGAACCCGAGTCGATTCGTAGCGTTTTCAAATCCGGCCGGGGGATTACCGTCGAGCAGTCCGACGAGCGAATCGAACAGTTTCCGCACCTCTTCGTAAGGCTTCGCCCCCGTCCCTTGGGCGGCTTTCTCAAGCTTGGTTCCCAGGTCGCGGAGCGAAAGGGCGACCGGTTTCCAGCGAATGTTGTCGGGATGGTCCGCGGCGATGGCAGCGATTGCGGCCAATGTTGACCCTGATATTTGGACATCCTCAACGGCGGCATTGTATCGACCGGTCGATTGCAACGACGCCGACAACTGGTTACGGACCGTCTTCATCTCGCCGTCGAGTTCATCTCCCGAGATCAGCTTCTTCCAGTCAGTTGTCGCAGACGAGCCTTCCGAAGGGCTCGCTTCTCGACTGGTCTGAGGCGGTTCTCCCTTCTCGGCGGCACTCCTCGCGTCGGTGGATTTATGGGAGAGACTCGCTGATTGCGAATCTGTTTTCATTGGTGAATCCCCGACCAGTTCCGATCCCTTACCCGCGACAGCGAGAGGATCGTCAAACCAGATATCGTACGGGATATCGCCGATCCACTTTCGTCCGCGCTTATCCGTTCGCGAAACACCGGCTGGTTGGTGCGGCGCGGGTGCGTTCGTGGCTGTTTCCGAATGCGGATTGTGTTCCGGCATGGCGTTGGGGGAGGACTGAGGATTGTTGGGCTGGTTTGGACTTTCCATTCCGCCCGGCGCATTCACGGAATGTCGCGGCTGTTTTCCGTATTCGCCGCATCCTACCGATACGGCAAGGGTCGCGTACCCTATGCCGATTACGGAATGGAACGTCCAATGTTTCCTCATTGATATGATTATGCTCGACAGAGCGTGGCGATTCAATTGCAGGGGATGCCGCTTGTCGTTGATCCGTGCCGACCGGGACGATCTGCAACCGCATCCATTGCAAGTCAGGGTGTTGACATTCCCAAGCGATGCCTGTTCGCGCGGCCAATTCTGACAGTTCATCGATGAATCGCCCGACTAATTTGGGTAAACTCCTGACGAACCAAGTCCCGTCGCGTCCCAGTCCGCATGGTCGGAAGAGTCTCCTTCCCTATGCGCGGGGAAAATGCCGGGTTTCGGGGCCGAGCCCCCGTTTGAAGCAAGCCTGAGCCCGTCGTTTTCTGGAGCCAAGATGCCGCACGATGTCGAACGAAGCGCAGCCGACGCGCGCCCCGCAGCCTCACCCTTATTGGGTGCGGCGTACGCTGTCACCGTGTTTCTGAGCGCGTTCTTACTGTTTCAGGTGCAGCCGCTGATCAGCAAGTCGATCCTTCCCTGGTTCGGCGGCACCCCCGGCGTCTGGACGACATGCATGCTCTTTTTTCAGCTGACCTTATTCGCGGGATATGCCTATGCACACCTCGCGGCGGTCCGCTTCACCGGCAAAGTGCAAATGGTGACGCACTCGATTTTACTGGTCGCGGGGCTGGCGGTCTTGCCGATCATTCCCGATGCCGCCTGGAAGCCGAACGGTGATGAGCAACCGATCTGGCGGATCGTCTCCCTGCTCACGGCGAGCGTGGGGCTGCCGTTTTTTATTTTGTCGACGACCGGTCCGCTGTTGCAGCATTGGTACAGTCGAACGCACCAGGGTCTCTCTCCTTACCGTTTATACGCGCTCTCGAATGTCGGCTCCCTCCTGGCGTTGGTTTCGTATCCGTTTCTTTTCGAGCCGATGTTCTCCACATCGCGGCAGGCAGTCATCTGGTCATGGGGCTTCGGAGCGTTTGCGGCGCTCTGTGCGGTTTGTGCGTGGGGGATGGCGACCCGCTCGGGGGGAAGAATTGATGCGAGTGAACAGGAAGCGGGTTCCGCGGAGTCGGCGGTTTCAGCAGACGCGGGCTCGTTCGAGTCCCCCTGGACCGCCTCCCGACCGACGTTTGGGCTCTGGCTGCTCTGGTTCATTCTGGCGATGATTCCGTCGGTGCTGCTGTTGGCCACGACGAACCAGGTCTGCCTTGATGTCGCCAGCATCCCCTTTCTGTGGGTGGTGCCACTCTCCCTGTATCTGCTGTCGTTCATCCTGTGCTTTGACAGCGACCGCTGGTATTCCCGGCGACTCTACTTTCCTTCTTCATACGTGCTGGTGGGGTGCAGCGCGGCCGTGATGATCGCCGGTGCCGCGGTACCGATTTTGTGGCAGGTGCTGGTCCTGTTCGGCACATTGTTCGTCTGTGCCATGGTCTGCCACGGAGAATTGGCGCATCTGCGGCCGCATCCGCGCTACCTGACGGCGTTCTATCTGGTGATCTCCGCGGGGGGGGCGGCGGGGGGAATCTTTGTCGGGGTGCTTGCCCCGGAACTATTCCCCATGTTTCTCGAACTGCATCTCGGGCTGATCGGCTTCGGTGTGCTGAGTCTGTATCTGGCGGCGCGATTTTATTCGAGAAATCTGGAAGGGGCGTTCGTCAAGCGCCGTACCCGCATCCTGATCGTACTCGGGATCATTCTGCCGGTTGTTGGCGTATTGTCGAGCATCGTCGGGTGGTTGCTGCGCCAGGATTCCGTCCGGCTGGGAGAGTATTTACTCCCTGGCGGCGTCGGAGTGCTGATGTTCGGCATCGGCATTTTACTGATGGGAATGGGTGAGTGGCGGCTGGGTATCGGAACGATTTTGTGTTCGTTGGTGGTCGCATTGGCCGGAGCGTTGTCTTACCAGGTGTATCGGGAATTCTCACACGCGACGGCGACGGCGCGGAACTTTTACGGCGTGCTTCGCGTGCAGGAGAGGTCTCGGGCCATCCCTTACCGGCTGACTCGCGAACTGCTTCATGGCCGAATTTTGCACGGGACGCAGATCCTGGCGCCGAAAGAGATGAGTGTCAAACCGACCACGTACTATGGAAATGAGTCGGGGGTCGGCCTGGTTTTCGGGGATCGGCGGGAAGGAGGGCCGTTACGTGCCGGACTGGTCGGCCTCGGGTCTGGAACATTGGCGACGTATGCACGTCCGGGAGATGAGTTTCGCATCTACGACATCAATCCGGAAGTCGTCCGGATTGCGAACGAGTACTTCACCTACCTGCACGATTGTCAGGGGAGCACGCAGATCGTGTTAGGAGATGCGCGGCTTTCGATGGAGCGGGAAGAGTCCCAGCAGTTCGACATCCTGGTTCTCGATGCTTTTTCCAGCGATGCCATTCCGGTGCATTTGCTCACGGTCGAGGCGTTCGCAATCTATTTGAAGCACTTGAAGCAAGACGGTGTGCTTGCGATCCACATTTCGAATCGACATTTCGATCTGCGTCCCATCGTCGAGGCACTTGCGGATTATTACGGGCTTCACGCCGCGGCGTACGACGATGACGGGGATGATAAGGACGGAACGTTTCAGAGCTCCTGGGTGCTCGTTTCAAGGGATTTGATCGCGCTGCAATGCGTCATACTTCAAGGAACGCTTCCGGAGCAGAGCAAACGGATTCTCTGGACCGACGACAACAGCAACCTGTTCCGCGTGCTAAAACATCGTAATCCGGAAGCGCGGAATAATGAGAACAAATCGGAAGTGAACGGCAAGAAGGGCAAGGCAGAGCAGAAATCGAGTTCGGCCGGGAAGGAAGATTCTGCGGAACATCGGGAAGAGAAAGGGACGGAAGACGCCGGCGTTGAAAAGCCGACCGCGCCGTGATACGTGCTTGTTGTTTCAGCCTGTCGTTCAACCCTGCTTCGCGGGGCGTCCCAACACGTGGCGTAAGGCGCTCTCCAGATCGCGTTGGCGAAATTGATAGCCCGACTCTTCCAGTCGTCGCGGCACGACGCGGGCACTCGCCAGAAACAACCCGTTCGCCATCTGTCCGAACACGGCCCGGGCCGCAAAGGCAGGCATGGGGAGCAGCGTGGGGCGATGCAGCACCCGGCCGAGGGTCTCGGTAAATACGCGATTCGTCACCGGCTCCGGTGCCACGGCATTGACCGGACCAGATAATGTCTCGTGCGTCAGGGCATGGTGTATGGCACCGATGGCATCATCGATGCCGATCCAGCTCCAGAATTGCGCGCCGCTCCCGATCACACCCCCCATGCCAAGTTTGAACGGCAGCAGCATTTTCTGCAGAGCACCACCAGCCGGGCTGAGGACGATCCCGAACCTGAGCGGGACGACGCGTACCCCATTTTTTTTGACCGACAAGGCTGCGTCTTCCCAGGCACGGCAGATGTCGGGGAGAAATCCCTGTCCCGGGGGACTTTGCTCATCAAGAATCTCCTCTCCACGGTCGCCATAAAAACCGACCGCCGATGCGCAGACGATCGTCTTGGGGGGGGATTCCGATCGCGCCAACGCCCCGCAAAGGAGTTCCGTGGCATCCACGCGGCTGCGCCGAATGCGGGCTTTCTGCTTTTTCGTCCAGCGTTTCGCGATGTTCTCTCCGGCGAGGTGGACAACGGCATCAAAACCGGACAAACGGTCACGGTCGATGTTTCCGAGTTGAGGGTCCCACTGAATCGTCCGCCGATCGGAAGATGGGGAGCGCACCAGGCGAAAGACATCATGTCCGCCGGTACTGAGAAAATTCATGAGGGCCGAGCCGATGAGGCCCGTCGATCCGGTCACCAGAATCTTCATGGTTCCGTTCCCTTTCGTGTACCGATGCGCGATGAGATCGGCGGCGGTCGTTCGGTGGCGATATTCGAAGACGCGTTGCAGCTTCTGTCGAACCTGACCATTTCCCAACAGGCGAACGATCGGTCCCCCCGGCAGTGCAAACTCTATATGGTCTTCCAGAAAAGACGCTGTCGGACCGTCCGGAGTGATTGTATGTGTGTGCTCCCAGAGTGCAAACGGGCCGATCGTTTGCACATCCTGGAATTGTCGGCCCGGTTCGTAGCCCCGATGCTTCGCGACCCAGCGTCTCCAGAATGGGCCCACTTTGACGCGAATCTCAACGGCGGCGCCATCTTCAATCCCTCCGGACTGCGAGACCAGCCGAACCGACTCCCATGGTGGAGTTAGCCGCTGGAAGGCCCCCTCCCGGGAGTGCCAGTCGAACAACTCCTCAGCGGGGACCGGAATTCTTGATCGGAAGGTAAAGCTTTCTCGCCGCATGGTATGGAGATTTCCCCTGTGAGGTAATCCGCCAGTTCTGGCGTCGACTTAACATGACTCCCAACGTGGTTTCAAAACAGGGATGGCGAGGCTCCCACCGAGCCGCTGCGACCGAAAGTCTCTCGTGATGGCGGCTCCCCGGACCACTCTCGCGGGCGGTGCCCCGTCGCCCTCCCAAAGACATGGTTTTGAAAACACCTGTAGAACCGTGGATGCAAAATCGCACTTTGGTCCTCCCTGGAAAGCATAGCATTCCTTGCAAGGTTGTTCGGGGTCAGGCATGATCTGGGCATAACTTTCCTTTTGGCTTCACTTTCCTTTTTAGGTCCGGCACCCCACGGAAGAAGACAGCAGGCATGGCTCATTTTGCCGACCAACTGAATCGCCGAGCGTTCCTGGCCACCGGCGCGGCTGCCAGTGCCGCCTCGGCCGTCGCAGTTTTGCCGATGGCTCGCGCCGCAAGTTCGGGGTCAGATCGCTTCCGAGTCGCGGAAAGAGGTGTTCGGAACGGGGAAAGTGGTCGCTTTCGAAGGCTATACGCGCCGCACTTCGGCATGTTTCGGCATCACGCCGGCGACGATCTGCTCGATCAGATTCGGTTCATGGCCGATGAGGGATTTCGGGTGCTGGAAGACAACGGCCTGATGCGCCGTCCGGTTCGATTGCAGGAGCGGATCGGCCTGGAGCTTGATCGGCTGGGGATGCAGATGGGGCTGTTCATCGGTTCGGCCGATTTCGGGAATCCGACCTTCGCCTCGGGGCGCGGGGAATTCCGGGCAGCCGTGTTGCGCGATATCCGTGACGCGATTGCCACCGCCAAGCGGGTGAATGCGAACTACTTCACCATTGTTCCCGGACGCAACGATTTGCGCGCACCATCCAAGTTGCAGGAAGCCCGCGCGGTTGAGACATTAAAAATTTGTGCGGAGATGTGCGACACCGCGGGATTAACGATCCTGCTGGAACCGCTCAATCATTGGGGGCGGCACCCCCAAATGTTTCTGCACGGTGTGTCGCAGGCGGCGCGGATCTGCCGCTCGGTCGGCGAGGGGAGGTGTCGAATTCTGTTCGACGTCTACCATCAGCAGTCGACACAAAGAGATGTGTTCGGGGCGATTGATCGCGCCTGGCATCAGATCGGATATTTTCAATTGGGGGACAGCCCAGGCAGGAAAGAACCGGGAACCGGCGGGTTCGATTATCAGAGGTTCTTCCAGATCACCGACAGTCGCGGATATGCCGGAGTCTTTGGGATGGAGCATGGCAATGCCTTCCCCGGCCGAGAGGGGGAGCGCTCCGTCATCGACGCTTATGCCGCTCTTGACTCCCGCGGCCCGGAATAAAGAATGCTTTCGGAACGAGGCCGGCGGACCCGCCATGGGCGCCGAGAATCTCTGTCGTCAACGGGCGACGAAAACGCCCTTGTTCAATCAAACGTATTTGCCGAGCCCAATAACTGTTTCTAGATTCAATAACTGATTGCAAACACACTATCGAGAGCATAGCGGAAAGCCGATACAAGAATTCCCATGAGCCAACAGTACATTTTCACGATCGAAGCCCTGACGCGGATTTACGAGCAGAAGGAAGTTCTGCACAACATTTGGCTGGCATTTTTCCCCGGCGCCAAAATCGGCGTGTTGGGAAACAACGGAGCGGGGAAGAGTACCCTGCTGCGGATCATGGCCGGCGAAGATACCGATTTCATGGGAACCGCGCGCCCCGCAAAGGGAATTCGCGTGGGCTATTTTCCGCAAGAGCCAAGACTCGACGCCTGGGAAACGATTGACGAATGCATTCAAGATGCCGTGCAGGAATCCCGGGCGATCCTCGATCGCTACAACGACATCAACATGCGGCTGGCGGAAGACCTTTCCCCGGAAGAGATGGAAGATGTCTTGAACGAGCAAGCCCGCGTGCAGGACCAGATCGACGCGGCCAACCTTTGGGAACTGGACCGCACTCTGGAACTGGCGATGGACGCGATGAGGCTGCCGCCGGGAGACGCAAAAATCTCCCATCTTTCCGGCGGAGAGAAACGCCGGGTCGCCCTTTGCCGGCTGCTGCTGCAAAGTCCCGACTTGCTCCTGCTCGACGAGCCGACGAACCATCTCGACGCGGAATCGGTCGCCTGGCTGGAACATTTTCTGCACGACTTTGCCGGCACAGTTGTCGCGATCACGCACGATCGGTATTTCCTCGACAACGTCGCGGGGTGGATTCTCGAACTCGACCGAGGGCATGGGTTCCCGTTCGAGGGGAATTATTCGGCCTGGCTGGACCAAAAGCAGTCCCGGCTCTCCGTCGAGGAAAAGAAGGAATCCAAACGGCAGCGGACCTTGAAACGGGAGTTGGAGTGGGTGCGCATGTCTCCCAAGGCGCGGGCGACCAAGAACAAGGCGCGCCTCGAACGGTATGAGCAGTTGGCGGCCCAGGAATATGACGCGCGCGACGACGCAGCCGACATTCAAATTGCCCCCGGTCCCCCTTTGGGAGAACTGGTGGTCCGTGCCGAGAACGTTTCCAAGGCGTTTGGCGACAAAGTTCTGTTCGACGATTTGAACTTCGATTTGCCGCGCGGAGGAATCGTCGGAGTCATTGGGCCCAACGGTGCCGGCAAGACGACGTTGTTTCGGATGATCATGGGGCAGGAAAAACCGGACGGCGGCACGTTGCGGATCGGGGAGACCGTCAAACTCGCTTACGTCGATCAGTCGCGCGACTCCTTGAGCCCCGATAAAACGGTTTACGAAGAGATCTCCGGCGGTGTCGACAATCTCGTCGTGGGACATACGAAGATCCACTCGCGGGCGTACGTGGGGCGGTTCAATTTCAAGGGGACCGACCAGCAGAAGCTCGTCAAGCAGCTCTCAGGAGGAGAACGCAATCGCGTCCATCTGGCCAAGCTGCTCCGCTCGGGGGGAAATCTCTTGTTGCTGGACGAACCGACGAACGACCTCGATGTCGATACGCTCCGCGCACTCGAAGAGGCACTCTCGGATTTCGGCGGCTGCGTAATGGTCACCAGCCACGACCGCTGGTTCCTCGACCGTGTGGCGACTCACATTCTGGCCTTCGAGGGGGACAGCAACGTTGTGTGGTTCGAGGGGAACTACAAGATGTACGAGATCCAGCGCCACGAGCGTCTCGGTGATGAGGCCGATCGTCCGCACCGCATCGCATACCGGCCTCTGAAGCGGTAACGTGAGGCGATTCCGTCTGCTCACGATTTGCGCATGTTCGTCGCACCCTGAAGCGAAACCACCGCACAGTTCGCAACTTGGATCGTAGTTCAGTCCGCCCCAATTCTCCCTTGCCGGGAGGAATTGGGAAACCGCGTGTCGTTCTTCGGTTACCGGCCGCCATAACGGTTTATTAACGGACGTGCCGGTTATGCTGCCTGCAAAATCGGCAAGAACCCTCTTCTTTGCAGGTTGTCTCGACTTTGAGAATCAGCCGGGCCGATCTCGAATACGAGAAACCAGGTTCCGTCCGGAAGCTCCGGGGGCAACTTTCTCGCCGAAATACTCTCTCGATCGTTGTGCGCGGAACGGTTTGTTCACTGATTTGAAGAGCGAACACGACAGGAACAGGTTTGCTTGCCGGTCTTTCCTGGCCGTTCTATAATTCAACTGCATCCGGTAACTGCACCCGGTATGGTAGGACACTGGAGATACCCCAACGGTGTCGGAATCGCCCAAGTCCCTGGCACTCGATGATGAATTGACGCCGCCGCTTGATCCGGCCGGGATCCTGGAACAACTTCCAGACGGAGTGGTGCTGCTGGATTCCGAGTTGCGGATTCTCTGGAGCAACCGGCGGTTTCTGGAACTGACCAGTCACGAAAGTTCTCTCGCGGGGCAAACCTTTTACGCGGCATTCGGAACGCCAGAGATTCTGGGCCCCGACTTTTGCCCGTTCCATACCGCGCTCGGCTCCGGCGAAATTTCGCGGAGCACGCTGCGGGTGGGCGAGAAGTCTTACTTCGAGGTCCAAGCCAGCGCCGTTTCGGACGACGCCGGAACTGCCTCCGGCAATCTGATGGTGATTGTCCGCGATGTCTCGACCGACGTTCTACAGAGGCAGAAGCTCAACGCCATCTATCAGGCCGGCTTGGAGCTGGGTGATCTCTCCCCGCAGGAAATTCTCGAGATGTCGGTGGGGGATCGTATCGAACTGCTGAAGGCGAAGATTCTGCACTACACCAAAGACCTCCTCGAATTTGATACGGTCGAAATTCGATTGGTTGATAAGAAGTCAAAGCAGCTCGTGCCGCTGTTGGCCGTGGGAATGGAGCCTGTCGCCGCGCAACGCTGCCTCTTCGCCGATCCTCAAGGAAATGGTGTGACCGGTTTCGTCGCCGCGACTGGCAAGAGCTACTTGTGTGAAGATACGGCGAACGATCCTTTGTACTTGCCTGGAGCCCCGGGTGCCCGCAGTTCGTTGACGGTCCCGCTGATCCTGCATGATGAAATTTTGGGGACGTTTAACGTCGAAAGCCCGCGGCCCGGCGCGTTCAACGAGAACGACCTGCAGTTTCTCGAACTGTTCAGCCGCGAGGTGGCTGTCGCGCTCAATACGCTCGAGCTGCTCGTCGCCGAAAAAATGACAACCGCGACCGAGAACACCGAGAAAATTCTTCGCGGCGTGGCCAACCCAGTCGACGAAATTCTGAACGACGCGGCCTGGATTCTCGAACGCTACATCGGCCATGAGCCGCTCGTTTCCGAGCGCCTGCAGCGAATTTTGAAGCATACGCGCGATATCAAGCAGTGCATTCAGACCGTTGGCGAGACGGCGGCTCCGGGGACCGCGCATGCCCAGTTGCCGCCGCGTCCCGAGCGGCCGAAGCTCCGCCGCAAGCGAATTCTCGTCGTCGACAGCGACGACTCCGTCCGCAGCGCCGCTCACGAATTGCTCGGTCGCTACGGCTGCGATGTCGAGACGGCGCACAACGGCGAAGAAGCCTTCCTGATGGTCCGCAGCTTCCACTACGACGTCGTCATTGCCGACATTCGTCTCCCCGACATGACCGGCTTCGAGTGCTTCTACCAGATCAAGCAGATGCACGAGCACCTGCCGGTGATCCTGATGACCGGCTTCGGTTACGACCCGGCTCACTCGATCGTCAAGGCACGGCAGCAGGGACTGAAATCGGTGCTTTACAAGCCGTTCCGCCTCGACCAGTTACTCACCGAGGTCGAAAAAGCGGTTACCTCTCCGGCCGATGCGGCCGGCGGCAACGCGGGCTGATTTACCCGGCCGGTTTCCGCCCCCGGAAATGTTGCCGAGAGGTCGGTTGTGATTCTTGAGGACTATTCTGCTTTAGTGGGAGTGTCCCATGAGTCGTTGGCTGAGCAAACTTTGGAACCGGGCCTCGTCACTCGAGGTCTGTTGCTCGTTCTGCCGGAAGGGACGATCGGAGGCCGAGCCGTTTGTGGAAGGGCCAGGGCCTGGCGGTGCGGGGGGCGTCTTCCTCTGTCGATCATGTGCGGAGCTTGCGATTTCGATTTTTGATCAGGAGCAGGTTCGGCATTCAACGGGTCCGGAGAATTCCGAATAGCGAGCGGGTTTTGCGCGGAGCCTTGATTCGCCTCCCCGAATTCGCCCTAATGAGGGGACGGAGCCGGACGTTCGCGTGACGTCCATGTGTAGCCCGGCTTCGGCATGCCCGCGTGACCTGCCACAACCCTACCCGAGGACGCACACAATGTCGGACCATGTCAGTCGTCGTAAGTTCCTGCAAGCTGCCTTGGCCGCCGGAACAACTGTTCCGTTTGCACTCCCGACCCTGGCACGGGCCGCGGATACCGCCACAAAACGGGGTCCGAACGAGAAGCTGAACATCGCTTGCATCGGCGTCGGCGGTCGTGGGCACGATAACGTGATGGGAGTCGCTTCCGAGAACATCGTCGCTCTCTGCGATATCGACGCCGCCCGCCTCGCGAAGGCCTCGGGCGAGTTTCCTTCCGCCAAGACCTATGACGATTACCGCCGCGTCTTCGACCACACCGACCTGGATGGCGTGGTGGTGGCGACGCCGGACCACATGCATGCCATTCCGATAGCCGAGGCATTGCGCCGAAAGATCCCTGTGTACAGCGAAAAGCCGCTGACGCACTCCATTTACGAGATGCGGTACATCCGCAAGCTGGCGGCGGAGGCCAAAGTCGCGACGCAGACCGGCAATCAGATTCACGATCACGAGAGCGGCAACTATCGCCGCGTGGTCGAGATCATTCAGGGGGGCGTCATTGGCCAGGTCCGCCGAGTGTTCATCTGGATGCCCACGAACGTCAAAGCCTGCTTCCGCGCGAAAGAATCGGAAGCGAAGGTGCCGGACGGGATCAGCTACGATTTGTGGATCGGGCCCGCACCGTATCGTCCCTACCATAAGTCGAGCTTTCACTTCGACTGGCGGTTCTGGTGGGACTTCGGCGGCGGCCATCTTTCGGACTTTATCTGCCACTACATGGACCTGCCGTTCTGGGCTCTCGATTTGAAGGCTCCAAAGACCGTGCATGCCACCGGCCAGAAGACGCACAGCGGCGACAACGACGTCCCCGATAAGATGCAGGTCGAATACGAGTTCGAAGCGCGCGGCGATAAACCGCCGGTTCACATCACCTGGTATCACGGCGGTGGAATGCCCGAGGGGGCAGAGGTCTATAACAAGCAAGCCGCCGTGTTGTTCGAAGGAGACGACGGTAAGCTGCTGGCCGACTACACGACCCGTAAAGTCTTCATGCAGGCCGGCAAGGAAGAACGGATGGTGAAGCCGTCCATTCCCGATTCGATCGGCCATCACGCCGAATGGCTAAGGGCGATCCGTACCGGCGGAGTGGCGACCTGTCCCTTCGAGTACGGCGGCCTGCTCACCGAATGCGGACACCTGGGGAACGTCTCGTACCGCGCCGGCCAGAAGAAGATCGAATGGGATGCCGAGAACATGCGCATTCCCAACGCCCCGGACGCCGAACAGTTTCTGC
>CAZVJA010000103.1:0-18087 GCA_964626885.1 uncultured Planctomycetaceae bacterium
CATCGGCGGTCGGGTAAAGCGTCGCCTTCTCGACACGGACGAGCGCGGGATTTGCGACTGTCAGCTTTACCTCTGTAGTCACATCGCGCGTGATACCATCGGAATAACGAGCCTGTACCACCAGCGATTGCCGATCACGAAGTGTTTGCAAGTTGACATCGGGTGGCGAGACAAGGATCGACGCCGGTGCGGCAACAGCCTGCTCGGCCGGTTTCGGTTCCGCCGGCTTGGCGTCATCGGCAACTGCCGTCGCGCAGGAAAGCCCCGCCATCAACAGCAATATCCGGCAATTCCCCTTAAATCCGTTACGCATCATGGTTGGTTGTCCTTCTCTGTCGCCCGATCGTCAAACTCGAGGATTCGTTTCGGTTGACCTGCTTGTCTGCTTTCTCAATCGGTTGTCTGATTCGCACTCCAGGATCGACTAGGCTCTTCGATCGATTTATTTCGCTGCCGCTGCTCCAGCGCGATTCTTGGCATCGAGTCGTAGTTGTTCAAGCCGCGTCAAGCGCTTCTCCGGCGCCGGCTGAGGAGCCTGAGCGACCGGCATGGGCTGGGCGGCGGGTTGAGTCGCGGGAGCCGCCGGCGCGGGAAGCGGCTGGTCGATCCGCAGTTCGGTTCCGCCGACGTTGTGCACGATCGGTTCACCGTTGGCCGTGATGACCACTTGGCAGAAGATGTTTTTGTGGTTGCCCGCCGGGCTGTCCGCCGCGGTGGCGACTTTGAAGACCAACTCCGCCTGCTCTTTCTTGAACGCGATCTCCGGAGCAGTGACTTTCGGCGGAAGCCCGACCAGTTGCACTTTTGCTTCACCTTCGAACGGTTGCGCCACCGTCACGTTGCAGACGACGTCGGTCGGCTTGCCTTGTTCCGTCGCGGCCCGCTGCATCGCGAACTGCACGAAGGGAGCAGCCACTTCCAGAGTCGCCAGTTGTGACGAGACCCAGGCAGCTCCCCCGACGTCTGCCGAACCGAGAGCAAAAATCTTCCACTTTTTGATCTCAGCGCCACTGCTGGCGTTCAGCGGCATGATCACCTCGTTCTGCCCTTGTGGAATATCGACGGAGGGGGCGCTCCCCACACCCGGCGGGAGAAACGGCATCTGCACATTGATCGGGTTGGTGAACCCTTCCTTGCGGTGAGCGATGATCTTCAATTGCATCGAGCCGTTCTGTACTAGCGGCACTTTGGGCTCGACGATCTCCAGCTTGAATGGCAGCTCGTCCACTACGGCGACGGCGAGACGATTGACGTCGCACCAACTGTAGAGCGATTGCCCGGGTGCCGCGATGACGAAGTCAGCTCGGTTCTCATACCCACCGCGAATGTTTTGCGCCGGGTCGGCATGTCGCGCCGTGAAATCAACGAGCTTTCCGGAGAGGGGTGCATCGGCCGCTGCTTCAAATACGACCGGCATGGTGCTGAGGTTCGCCGCCATCGGCTCCGCGACCATTGTGATACCCTGCGGCAGGTCTTTCGGTTCCAGGACCAGTTCGCCGCCGAAATTGTTCCGCGATGCTGAGATGATCGCACCGAAGCGATTCCCCTTCGGGACATAGACCGTCTGGCGATATTGGCCGTACCGCTCGACGCGCGGAATGCCGAGCGTCAAGGTCGCGCGGACCGGAGTGAACTCGACACGATACACAAAATCCTTTCCACCTCGCCCCAAATGATCCCCCACGGAAAGCAGGTATTCGCCATCTTCGGGAACGCTGAAGCGGAAGTAGCTGTCGGGACCGCGCGAGTCGTCATTCCCGACGAGACCGCCGCCGCCGGCGTTGTAGACGGTCATCACCGGATCGATCGCGGAACGAATCCGCCGGCCGTAACACTCAACTTCGTAAACTTCCCCCTTCTTCGCGGCGAACTTGAAGAAGTCGACGTCGCCGGCCTTTTCGAGAATTCCGTTCAATGCTTGCGGCAACTGGGCCGGTGTGGCTTCACCCACGGAGTTGTTCGGTTCCTTCTCGAGCACGTTGCCATGTTCGAAGAGACGGAACGGATTCTCGGACGGAGCGGAGTTGCCGGCCGCATCGGCAGCGAAGAGCCCGAAGTTCAATACCGGTTCGCCGGGGAGTTTAACCTTCTGGGCAATTTCACCCGCAGGATCACCGATGAAACGGACCTCAGTTTCCTCGCCGAGTTTTCCGCCGGCGGGATAGACAGCGGTTGGTCGCGGGAAGGTGCCGACGTGCAACCGATACATGCAGTTGCCGTCGCCGCCGTAGGAACTGTCGCGCACCTGCACGATATACTTTCCGTCAGCCGGCGCCACAATCGCCGCGACGGCGTCCTGCTTGACGAGCGGCGTATCGTCAGCCGCGGAGAGCTCGAACCGTTTGGCATCGAGAATGGCAATATAAGGATCGAACAGCGTCTGCCCGAGCCGCATTCCTTCCACCTCGGCGGCGATACGGTCCCCCTTCTTGGCTTCGACGACGAAGTAATCGACGTCTTCGCCGGTCACGACTCCCGCGACTGTCACGTTCAGCGGAATTGTCTGAGGTGTATCGAATGTGCTGTTCGGCTCTTTCTCATCGACGGCCGGCAGCCCGCCGACATAAAACGTGCGGTAGTCGGAAATGCCGCTGGCCGTGCGAACGTGCGCGACGTGTTCTCCCATTCGGCAATCGGGCGCGACCTTCACGTAGGCGACGACGTTGCCATCGGTCGGCTCAAGCTTCGTCACCGTGATGCCGGGGGAGAAAAAGAGAATCTCCTGGGCATCTTTGAAGGGGCCGCCATGAAACGTCAGCGTTCCCTCGGTACCGCGTTGAATACCACGCGGAGTGATGAGATTCAGGCGGGGAGACGCCGCACGCGATTCGCTCAGAATCAGCGTCGCCGCCAGAATGGTCATCCAGAACACGCCTGCCGAAACAAACCGCTGCATCGCTAAACTCCAGTGAGTATCACGTCGAGCCGGCGGAGACTTCAACCACGCGCTCCGCGGAACACGTCTTGTGTCAGAAGGACTAAGCCAACAGATCTTTCCGCACTTCGCCGCCGTTGACGATTTCAATCGGGCGGTCGCCGGGGGCCATCAACTCCTTATCGGAGACGATTCCCAGGCAGTGATAAATCGTGGAGGCCCAGTCCTCGATACCGAGTTCTTTCTCTTCTGGTTCGCTGGCGGTCGAGTTCGATGCTCCGTAGGCGATGCCTCCCTTGATTCCGCCACCACCCATCACGACGGTGAAGACCTTCGGCCAGTGGTCGCGGCCCGCGGTGCCGTTGATCTTCGGCGTGCGGCCGAACTCCGAAGCAACACAGACCAGCGTCGATTTGAGGAGCCCGCGGCGGTCGAGGTCGCGAATCAACGTTGCAAATCCCTGATCGAATGCCGGCATTTGTCCTCGCATGCCGCCGTTGACGTTGTCGTGCATGTCCCAACTGCCGTATGTCAGCGTGACGAACCGCGAGCCCGCTTCAACGAGTCGGCGTGCCAACAGCATCCGCGCGCCGGCGGTGTTGCGGCCGTATTCGTCTCGGATCGCATCGGGCTCGGCAGCGATGTTGAACGCCTCACGGGCTTGTTCCGAGCTGACCAGGCTATAGGCTCGCTGATAGAACGTATCGACGGCAGCCAGCGAATCGGCCTTCTCCTTCGACACGAAATAATCATTCACGGCGTCGAGCATGCTGCGGCGGCGAGTGAATCGGCCGTCATCGACACCACCCGGCAATTTGAGATCCTTCACCGTGAAGCTGCCGTCGGCCGGGTCGCTGCCCAGACTGAACGGCGCGAACGATGAACTCAAGTAGCCTGTGCCGGCGTACTCGTTCGGCTGCCCCGGAATGCAGATGTACTGCGGCAGATTGTTCTTCGGCGGAAATTCGTGCGAGACGACGCTCCCCATGCTGGGGAAGGCGAGGGCCGGGCTGGGCTTGTAGCCCGTGAACATGTTGTGCGTGCCTCGCTCATGGGCCGCCTCACCGTGCGTCATTGCCCGGCAGAAGGCGAGCTTGTCGGCGACCTTCGCAGTGTTGACGAGCAATTCGTTGAGCATGATCCCGTCAACGTTCGTGGCGATCGAGTTCATCGGACCACGGTATTCGACGGGTGCGTACGGCTTCGGGTCGAACGATTCCTGGTGCGCCATGCCCCCCGGCAGGAAGATGAAGATCACCGACTTGGCGGTTCCTTCCTTGCTCTCGTAATTCTTAATGTCGGCGCGGGCTTCCTTCAGGCGGAAGTAATCCGCGAGGGTCAGGCCGATACCGGCGGAAAATCCAACGTGCAGAAAATCACGGCGCGTGCTTCGAAACGACATCGGAATTACTCCTGGTAAATTCCATTACAATGAGGGGGATTAAGCGATCAGCTCGGACTAGGCCGAACCATAAGTCAACGTCGCGGACGTCAACGGGCTCCTAATTCAGGCGTCACTCTGGAAACGAGTCGCTCTTCGGGCAGGGGCACTCTTGTTGTGCCGAAGGGAACCGTCGGTAGGTTGGGTTGTCATGGTTCCCGGGGTGGTGTTCATTCCGTCGATCTCCTTCTAGCCGCGATTTCAACAATCTGCTGCGTCGTACCGACTCGCGTCTTGACAATCGCTGGCGAGAAAAACAGATCAACTTCTACGAATATCAGCAAACCGAAACTGAAGGCGAAAGTCAAGGGTATTCCTATTTCTGGCCGTGCAATTGGACCTCGGTAGAACTCCCGCAAACCCCATGCCAATTTGTCCGAACTCCACGCCGGACAGGCGGATGTGTGGAGTTCCCAAACGCAACTGGGGTGGAATTTGGGACCCCCCAGAGGGCACAATGATCTCTACCATACGGAAGTCCCCTCTGGGGTTTGCGCCGATTGACATTCGTCCCGATTGGGAAAAGTCCCCGTCCGAAGGGATAAGGTGGGCCGTTGCGTTTCTTTTTTGCAACATGTTCACTCACGGCAATCTACGCATTTGCATGCCAATCCGTCATCGCGGATGAGCCGTCTGACAAGTCAGCTCAAACCGTCGGAGATGACCAACCGCACGTCCGCTCACTCTTCGCAGCGCGCTGTTTCGAGTGCCACGGCCCGGACGCCCAGGAAGGGGGGTTGCGGCTCGATGAGCGGAATGCATTTCTCAAAGGGGGCGACTCTGGGATTCCGGCGGTCATGCCCGGAAAAAGTGCGACCAGCAGACTGATTCGCCTTGTGACAGGGCAAGACCCAAAGCTCGTCATGCCTCCAGATGGAAAACGGCTGACCGAAGATGAAGTCGCGCTGCTAAAACGCTGGATTGACCAGGGAGCTGCGTGGACTGATTCAGCTGGTGGCGGCTCAAAGAACGACTCTACAATTCCCTCCGCCGATTTCTGGTCTCTCGTTCCTCCAAGCGACAAGCCGGTTCCGTCGATCGGTGATCCGTGGGTCGCCGGAGCGGTCGACGCGTTCATTCTCGAGCGTTTGCAAGCAGGCGGTTTGCGACCGTCACACGAAGCGGACCGCCGTACTCTCATACGGCGAGTCTATCTCGACGTGCTCGGATTGCCGCCGACGCCGGAAGAGATTGCGGAGTTTGAACGAGACGAGAGTCCCGATGCGTGGGCTCGCTTAGTCGATCGCGTGTTGTCGAGCCCGCATTACGGCGAACGCTGGGCGCGGCACTGGCTCGACGTGGTGCGCTTCGCCGAGACCGATGGCTTTGAAACGAATGTCGAGCGTCCCAACGCATGGCATTATCGTGACTATGTGATCAACGCGCTCAATGACGACAAACCGTACGATCGGTTCGTGTTCGAGCAATTGGCAGGGGACGTTGTCGGTGAAGATGCCGCGACCGGTTTTCTGGTGGGAGGGCCCACCGACAAGGTGAAGAGTCCTGATGTCGTGCTGACCCGCATGCAGCGGCAGGACGAACTGGCGGACATGATCAACACCACCGGCACGGCGTTTCTCGGTCTCACGCTCGGCTGCGCGAAGTGTCACAACCACAAGTTCGATCCGATTTCGCAAAAGGAATATTACGCCATACAGGCAATTCTCGCCGGAGTCAGGCATGGCGACCGGCGATTGCGAATTCCGATGTCCCCAGCGCAACAACTTGAACAAGAAGCGGTCCGCTCTGAGATTGCCCGCGTTGACGCGGAATTGAGGTCGCTCGGACTGCGCGTCCCGGTCAATCCAAGGCACAACGTTGAAGAGTTTCCCGCCGTGACGACCCGCTTTGTCCGCTTCACGGTCCTCACAACGAACACCGGTTCGGAGCCTTGCCTGGACGAACTCGAGATCTTCACCGCCGCTGATGACAATTCGCCGGGTATCAACGTTGCGTTGTCCGCAGCCGGCGCAAAGGGGACCGCCTCCGGAACGTATGCCGGCAGCGAATTGCACAAGCTGGCGCACATCAACGACGGACGATACGGCAATCCGCGAAGCTGGATCTCGAACGAGAACGGCCGCGGCTGGGTCACGATTGAGCTTCCGAAAGCGGCGCCCATCTCGCGAATCGAGTGGGCTCGAGACAGAGAAGGAAATTACGCGGACCGACTGCCAACTCAGTACGTTATTGAGGGGGCCGTCGAACCGGGCGCGTGGCAGTTCATTGCATCCTCGGACGATCGCATTCCCTTTCAAAAAGAATCCTCTACTTCGACATCCGGGTCGGTTGTCAGCAATTCCGAGCAATCGAATTCTGAAACCGATGACATGCGGGCGAAGTTGCGCCGCGTCCGAGAACTTGCGGAACGCGCCGGTCGGCTAAAGACGAAGTTGAAAACTCTCGAAGCCGGTCCGGTTGCATACGCGGGCCAATTTGAACAGCCGGAGGAGACCCGCCGCCTGCATCGCGGCGATCCGATGTCGCCGCGCGAAGTGGTACCGCCGGGAGCAATTGCGGCGCTCGGCCCGCTGGAGATTCCCGAGAATGCGCCGGAGCAACTTCGTCGGCGCACGCTGGCGGAGTGGATCGTCTCGCAGAAGAATCCGCTGGCGGCGCGTGTGATTGTCAATCGGATCTGGCAGCATCACTTCGGACGCGGAATCGTCGACACGCCGTCTGACTTCGGCCGCAACGGCGGTCGTCCCTCGCACCCAAAGTTGCTGGACTGGCTCGCGCGGGAACTCGTGCGCGGCGGCTGGTCGATGAAACCGATTCATCGGTTGATTCTCTTGTCAGCCACGTACCGGCAATCCGCTGCGACGAACGCCGACGGATTGCGCAAAGACGCCGACAGCCGTTTGCTGTGGCGTTATCCCTCTCGCCGGTTGGAAGCAGAGATTATTCGGGACGCGATGCTGGCCGTCAGCAGAACGCTTGACCTGCGGATGGAAGGGCCTGGCTTCAGCTCGTTCGAGCCGAACAGCAATTACGTTCGCGTCTATCGTCCCAAGCAGGAATTCGGCCCGATGGAATGGCGGCGAATGATTTACATGACGAAAGTTCGCATGGAACAGGATGCCGTGTTCGGAGCGTTCGATTGTCCCGACGCCGGCCAGGTCGCCCCCGCCCGGACCCGCTCTACTACCGCCATTCAGGCACTCAACCTGTTCAATAGTGAATTCACCATGCAACAGGCGGAACTGTTCGCGGAGCGTATTAGCCAAACAGGTCCACCGAAATCAGCAACCGGGACGAAACCCGCGGCAGAACAGGTCAAACAAGCATTCCTGCTTGTGTTCGGCCGCGAACCGGATGCGGATGAACTTGCAGCGGCGACGCGCCTCGTGGATCAACACGGAACTCCCGCGCTGGCCCGCGCCTTGTTCAACTCGAACGAATTCCTGTTTCTGCCTTAACGGTGAGAGCCGGCGAGACTCGACACGATGCACGATCAACCTTCCAATATTCCACTCTCCAGTCTCGGTCAGCAGATGCTCGACCGGCGGGGTTTTCTGGCGAACACCACCGGCGGACTGGGGAGTATTGCGCTGGTCAACCTGCTGGCCGGGCAGAGTCTGCTGGCTGCGAACGGGACTGACCGTTCCGGAGAATCGACGCTGAATGCAGGCGGGCCGATCCGGCCGGTCATCGATGCATCCCGTCCCCACGCGGCGAGGCAGTCCCACTTCACCCCCAAAGCCCGCAACGTGCTCGTCCTCTTCTGTTCCGGTGCTTGCAGCCACGTCGACACCTGGGACTACAAACCGGAATTGATCAAACGGCACGACCAGCCGCTGCCCGGCACCAACAAGCTGATCACCTTTCAGGGGGAGCAGGGACACCTTATCAAGAGTCCGTACGCATTTCGTCCGCGAGGCGAGAGCGGAAAGATAACGTCCGATCTGCTGCCGCAACTCGGCGAACTCGCTGACGAGATGTGCTTTGTGCATTCGCTCACCAGCAAGACGAACACGCACGGACCGGGCGAAAACTTCATGTCAACCGGTTACACGCTCAATGGCTTCCCGAGTATGGGCTCCTGGGTGAGTTACGCGCTGGGGGCAGAGACCGAAGACTTGCCCGCTTTCGTGGCGATTCCCGACCCGCGCGGCGTGCCGCAGTCGAGCATGAACAATTGGAATGCCGGTTTTCTACCGGCGGTGTTTCAAGGGACCCCGTTCAACGCGGAAAAGCCGATCCGGCACTTGGCACGGCCGAATGGCGTCGATCGTAACACCGATCTTGCAACGGCGAGTTTCCTCAAGACTCTGAACGAGCGGCATCTGGAACGCTCTCCCGGCGACAGCGAGTTGGCGGCGCGCATCGCCAGTTACGAGTTGGCGGCCCGCATGCAGTTGAGCATCCCGAGAATCACTGACTTGTCGAGCGAGCCGGCACACATCTTAAAGATGTATGGCGCCGACGACACCGAGAATAAGGTGAAGGCCGGTTTCGCGCGCAACTGCATCCTCGCCCGTCGGCTGATTGAAGAAGGGGTGCGGTTCGTGCAATTGTTCAACGGAGCCTATGCGATGGGAGAAGGGGTCGGCAACTGGGACGGCCACAAGACCCTCAAAAAACAGTACGACGTGCATGGCCCGATTCTCGATCAACCGGCCGCCGCGCTACTGAAGGACATGAAGCAGCGCGGCTTGCTCGAAGAGACGCTCGTCGTCTGGTGCACCGAATTCGGCCGCATGCCGACCTTCCAGAAAGGAGCCAGCGGGCGGGACCACAATCCGCATGGGTTCACTGCCTGGCTGGCAGGGGCGGGGATCAAACGGGCGATGAGTTACGGCGCGACCGATGAATTCGGATACAAAGCGGTCGAGAACGTCCGGACGGTTCACGATCTGCACGCGACGATCCTGCATCTGCTCGGCCTCAATCACGAGCGGCTGTCGTATTATCACAACGGCCTCGAGCGGCGGCTGACCGACGTTCATGGTCATGTGATTCACGAGATTCTCACATAGCCGTCGGATCGGTGTTGAGACGCGCGTTGCCCTTCTCACTGTGTTCGAGCGTGCGACAAATTCCAAAATTTGTCACATCAGGAACATTTCCGGGGTTGGAAGATTCGCGGCTCGGTTGCTAAAGTATCGGGCGCCCATCCCCCCGTTGTGCTGTCGCACATCATGTCGCGACTGAATCAGCATCCTTTCGATTGATTCAGTGACAGATCTGCACGGCCGACGGCTGTTTCCATCTGGGTTTAACCGCGAAGCGCGTCTCGCGCCAGTCGGATAGCACGGATTGTGGTCATGTCAGAACAAAAGCCGGACGGCTTGGGTTCGCACACGCACGGAAGCACAGTGCCGACGGATCAGCAAAACGACCGTCGGACGTTTCTTTCCACGCTGGCGATGTATACCGGGCTGTTGAGTGCCTACGGTTTCTTCGCGTCGCTCGCCGGACGGTTTCTGTTCCCGGCGCGCCCCACTCCAAAGGCATGGCAATTCGTTTCCGAACTCGCACATTTGTCCGTCGGTTCCTCGATCAATTACCAGACTCCCGTCGGCCAGCGCGTGGCGATTACCCGCACCGGCGATCGTGGAACGGTGGAGGATTTCATTGCTCTTTCGAGCACTTGCCCTCACTTGGGTTGCCACGTTCATTGGGAGTCCAACAACAACCGTTTCTTCTGTCCCTGCCATAACGGAGCGTTCGACGTTTCTGGAAAAGCAACTGCCGGCCCACCGAAAGAGGCGGGGCAAAGCCTGGCGCGTTATCCGTTGAAGATCGAGAACGGCCTGTTGTTTGTCGAGGTCGCTGTTCAGGAGGGGTCGACAGCATGAGTGCGATCCGGGCCTGGTTCCAGGAACGAATACCGATCTCGGGCGCGCAGCTCCAAGAGCTGACCAACGAACCGGTTCCCAATCACCTCAAGCGATGGTGGTTCTGCCTCGGCGGGACGCCGGCGTATTTGTTTGTCGTGCAGATTTTTACCGGCATTCTCCTGGCATTCTATTATCAGCCCTCGCCGACGACGGCCTACGAGTCGGTCCGCTACATCACCAATGAGGTGGCGTACGGCTGGTATTTCCGGAGTGTGCACAAATGGGCCGCCACCTTGATGATCGCCGCGGTGATTCTGCACCAGATGCGGGTCTACTTCACAGGTGCCTACCGTAAGCCGCGCGAAATCAATTGGATGGTCGGCATGTGCCTGCTGCTCTGCACGTTGATGACCGGCTTCACGGGCTACAGCCTGGTTTTCGAGCAGTTGAGCTACTGGGGAGCGACCGTCGGCTCGAACATCTGCGACACGGTGCCGATTGTCGGGGGCTTTATCAAGAAGCTGATGCTCGCCGGGGATTCATATAACGACCGTACTCTGCCCCGGTTTTTCATCATGCATGCGGCGGTGTTGCCGGTGACGATCATCTTGCTACTGTCGATTCACATCGGAATTCTGCGACTCCAGGGTGTGACGGAATTCCGTTTCGAGGATGAGACCCCCGGCGAGGCGAAAACATTCAACTTCTTCCCCGATCACTTCTACACCGAACTGATCATGGGGCTCGTGCTGATGATCCTGTTGAGCGTGATGGCGACGGCGTTACCGGCGGTGATGGGGCCGCAGGCTGATCCGTCGACCACGCCGGAAGTTATCAAGCCGGAGTGGTTTTTCTACGTCAGTTTCCGCTGGTTGAAATTGTTCTCGGGGACGTTTGCCGTCCTTTCGAGCGGATTCATTGTATTCGTGATGTTTATCTGGCCGTTCATTGATGCCTGGATCCGCCGGACCACCCGGTTCGCGGAGGCCAGCGTGTGGATCGGCATTGTGGGTGTGTTTCTTATTGTTGGGCTAACGGTTTGGGAAGCTGCCGTCGAACATTGACGGTCGAACTTTGACGATTGGGGTAGTTCGCATGACGCTCAAGACGAAGCAGGGGATCATCGCAGCGTTGGGAGCCCTGTTCCTGGTGTCGCTGATTTTTGTGCAATGGATGGAAGTTGTCCGGAAGCAGGGTGAGGTCGGGCGAGCCGCCGGGCATGTTTCGATACCGGTCGCGTCGCGCAGTTGCGTCGAGTGTCATGAAAAACTGACGAAGGGAATCATCGATCATTGGAAGTTCAGCACCCATGCTGCCAAAGGGGTCGGTTGCGTCGACTGCCATAAGGCCGAATCGGGGGACGTGGACGGCTTCGAGCACTACGGTTTCCAAATCGCCACGATTGTTACCCCGCGCGACTGCTCGAAATGTCATCCGAAAGAAGCCACAGAATTCGCTCACAGCCACCACGCCAAAGGGGGGAACATTCTCGCATCGCTCGACAATTTTCTCGCGGAAACGGTCGAAGGCTCGAGAGTGCCGTTCAATCCCCATTCTCCAACCCCCGGCCGTCCGGACATTAACACCGTCGACGGCATGGCGAGCGCCTTCGTCGGTTGCGTGCAATGCCACGGCAGCAAGGTGGCTCTCGAAACCAAAGATGGCGGAAAGGTGACCGTCGATGATCTGAAGCCCGATAAAGACGGCAAGCCGACAGTACTCGCCGTGCTCGACAAAATTCGCAAGGATGAGACCGGACGCCCGAGATTCCATACCAGCACTTGGCCGAATACCGGCATTGGCCGGTTGAACCTGGACGGTTCCAGGGGCTCTTGCTCCGCCTGCCACAGCCGGCACGACTTCTCACCCCGCCGTGCCCGCCAGCCGGAGAATTGCGGCAAATGTCACCTCGGCCCCGACCATCCGCAAAAAGAGATTTACGAAGAGTCGAAACACGGAGTGGCTTTCCGCGACCTGAAAGAACACATGAATCTCGACGCCCACAAGTGGGTGCTAGGCAAGGATTACTCCCAAGCACCGACCTGTGCGACGTGTCACATGTCCGCCAACACGCAGAACGGCGAAGTGGTCACACACGACCCCGGAACGCGAATTTCCTGGACGAACCGCCCGCCAATCAGCCAGGTGCTCGACACCGACGCCGATGGCAAAGTCGTCACCGAGACCGACCCGACGAAACGAAAGGAACTGATCAAGCTCTCGGCGGAGACCAAGCGAGACAACATGAAGCAGGTCTGCACGCACTGCCATACGAAGAACTACGTGAATTCGTTCTACAAGCAGTATGACGATTTCGTCGTGCTCTATAACGAGAAGTTCGGCAAACCGGGCAAGGCGATTATGGACGAACTCCTCAAGCAGAAACTCATCACCGCCACGCAATTCGACGAGGAAATCGAATGGACCTGGTTCTACCTGTGGCATCATGAAGGACGCCGCGCACGGCACGGCGCCTCGATGATGGCTCCCGACTATGCCCACTGGCACGGCATGTACGAAGTGGCCGAGCGGTTCTACATGGGGTTGATTCCGCAAGCGCGAGAGATCACCAAGCACGGAGCCGAAACCGGTAAGCAGGCCGAGGCCGCCGCGGTCAACAAGGTGATCGACGAAATCCTCGCCCGGCCGGAACATGCCTGGAAGGAAGGGGCCAAGCCGAAAGAACCGGAACCGTCGGCCGCAGCGCCCCCCCCCGCGCCACCGAAGTGAACTCGATTGGTCAACCTGTAACTGCATTCAGGAGTTGTTCCTCGTGACCACGAATCGGCGGGATTTCCTGGTTCAACTCGGCGTCGGCACCGGCGCGGCGATGCTGTCATCCTGCGGTTCGGAACAACGGGTTGTCCCCGTCAGCGAAGCGAAAGCGGCGCAGCTACAGTGGGGGAAAGCTCCATGCCGGTATTGCGGAACCGGCTGCGGTGTGGAAGTCGGTATCCAAGACGGTAAAGCGGTCGCCGTGCGCGGCGACGTGGCAAGCCCCGTCAATCGCGGACTGCTCTGCGTCAAAGGGTATCATCTGCCGGAGCTGCTCTACGGCAAAGACCGGCTGAAGTTCCCCATGAAGCGGAAGGCCGACGGCAGCGGCTTCGAGCGCATCGGTTGGGACGAAGCACTCGACCTGATCGCCAGCGAATTCAAGAAAACGCTCGACACCGTCGGACCGGAAGCGGTCGCGATGTACGGCTCGGGGCAGTGGACTGTCTTCGACGGCTACGCGGCGGTCAAGTGGGTCAAAGCGGGGATGAAGAGCAACAATCTCGACCCGAACGCGCGGCTTTGCATGGCGAGTGCCGTCACCGGCTTCATGACGCAGTTTCAAAGCGATGAGCCGATGGGCTGCTACGACGACTTCGAGACCGGAAACGACTTCGTCCTCTGGGGCAACAACATGGCCGAGATGCACCCGGTCCTGTTCAGCCGAATTCTGGAGAACAAACGGAAGAACCCCGGCGTGCGGATCGTCGACATCGCCACCCGCTGGACACAGACCTCCGACCTCGCCGACGTTTATGTCGAGATCAAGCCGGGGAGCGATCTGGCGCTGGCCAACGGAATTCTTCACTTACTTGTGAAGAACGGGCGCGTGGCGGATGTGTTCATCAAGGAGAACGTCGTCTTCAAGCGGGGAGTTGAAGACGCCGCCGAGATCGGTTACGGCTGCTTCGGCGACCAAGCTGAGAAGTACACATTCGAGGACAAGCCCCGCGACAGCTCGTTCGACGAATTGAAAACATTTCTCGAGGACTATTCACCCGACAAGGTCTCGCAGCTCACCGGCGTGTCGGAGGCGCAGATTCGATTGCTGGCCGACATGTATGGCGACCAGACGCGTAACACCGTCAGCACCTGGTGCATGGGGGTCAATCAACACGTCCGCGGAACGTGGATGAACAACCTGATTACCGACCTGCATCTCATCACGGGAAAGATTTCCAAGCCGGGAAATAACCCATTCAGCTTGACGGGGCAGCCGTCTGCCTGCGGCACGGTCCGCGAGGTGGGGACTCTCTCGAATCGACTTCCGGCCGACATGGTTGTTAATAACCCTGAACATCGCGCGAAGGCCGAAAAGATTTGGGGGCTGCCGGAAGGGACGATTCCCGCGAAACCGGGATATCACGCCACCGACATGTTCCGCGCGCTCGCCCGCGGGGATGTCCGCGCGATCTGGATTCAAACGACCAACCCCTGGGTATCGCTCCCGAATCTCACGCGCTTCGAGCGGAAGCCGGGGGACGGGCGATTCATTGTCGTCAGCGATATTTATCCCACGCCCACGACGGCCGTCGCGGATCTCGTACTTCCCTCGGCCGCGTGGATTGAGCGGGAAGGAGTCTTCGGCAATACGGAACGCCGCACGCAACAGTGGGACAAGCTCATCGATGCCCCGGGCGAAGCGCGCGAGGATGCCTGGCAGATCATCCAAGTTGCCAAACGGATGGGTTACGAGAATCTGTTTCCCTGGCCCGACGACGACTGGCATAAACCGATGTACGAAGAATATCGCAGCTTCACGCTCGGAATCGGCAAGGATGTTGCCAGTTACGATCAACTCCGCGAGGCGCGCGGCCTCCGCTGGCCGGTCGTCGATGGAAAAGAGACGCTCTATCGTTACGCCGCCGGTTTCGATCCTTACGTGAAAAAGTCGTCAGGAGTGCACTTCTACAAGGCGAAAGGATACGGCGAAAAGGCAGCTTTCTGGCTGCGTCCGTACAATCCTCCCGCCGAAGTTCCCGACAAGGAATACCCCTTCTGGCTTTCCACGGGGCGCGTGCTCGAGCATTGGCACACCGGTTCGATGACCCGACGCGTGAAGCAGCTGCACCAGGCGGTGCCGCAGGCTTACGTGGAGCTCAACCGTTCCGACGCCGCGGAGTTGGGCATCGCCACGAACGACATGGTGCGAGTCGTCAGTCGGCGGGGGAAAGTGGAACTCCCCGCGGTCGTTGACGGCCGCGGCAAGCCGCCGCGCGGCTCGGTCTTCATCCCCTTCTTCGACGAGACCCGGCTGGCGAACATCCTCACGTTGGATGCAATGGACAACATCAGCAAAGAACCCGATTACAAGAAGTGTGCCGTCCGCGTGGAGAAGGTTTGAGCGATGCGGATTGTCTGCTGGCTTGCAGCTTGTTGTTTGCTTTTCTCGGCCGGATGCAGTGACATCGGCGGAGGAGCTGCGGAACCGCTGCCGAAGACCATGAATGTGAGAACCGAGCGCATCGCCTATTCCGGCGCGCCACCGGTCATCCCCCACAAGCCGCAGACCGGTAAGTGCGTCACCTGCCATTCCGCCACGGGGACGGTCGTGCCCGGATTGGGGGTTGCTCCGGCCAATCCACACACGAAAACCGCAGGGTTGAGCGCGGATGCACGCTGCAAGCAGTGCCACGTGTTCAAGGAGTCGGACACGCTCTTCGCGGAGAACGATTTCGTGGGGCTGTTACCCCGACCCCTGCGCGACAAATCGCTGCCGGTGACCGATCCGCCGACGGTTCCGCATCCGCTGTTCATGCGGGAAGATTGTGCTGCCTGCCACACCACCAAGGGGGCGCGCCCCGAGGTGGTTTGCACGCATCCGGAACGGGTCCGTTGCCAGCAATGCCACATTCCCGACCGGTCGCTCGACCAGCAGGAATTCCAGACGACCTCCACCCCTCTTGTCGGAGCACGCTAAATCGGCTGTCTGGGCGGGGTTTCGTGTCCTCTCGACAACGTCTGTCTTGTCGCCCGTCGGCGTCTCTCTTTCCGTGAACTGCCCGAACCGGTACAATTCTGTTTCGTGATGGGGGCGAAGGGCCCTCTCTCCACACATGCGATAGGTGTTGAAGTCAGCGCAAGAGGATCGGTTCGATGTCGAAAACGCAGCGAAAACTCAAGAAAGCCAATCACGGAAAACGGCCGGCCAGCGCCCAGGCGCGCCGTGCGAAGCGAAAGCAGTTCCGCGTCTGAACGACGGACGTATCTGCAGTCACCGGCTTTCCGATGAATACCAGAGCCCGGCTACGGGAATGTCCTGAAGCCGGGCTTCGTATTTTCGAATACGTATCGATTGGTCCCTGCCGGGCGTTCCGACTATGTCCCCACCGCCGCCGCTTCTGATTTCTCGGGTTTGCGGGATGAGTCGGGTTTGTGGATCGTTTCCGCGACGTAACGTCCCCAGGCGGCGGAGAGAAAGACAAGGTTGAGCACAACCCCGCCAGCGACCCATTCCACTCCCCCCGCACCAGTCGCGTATGAGTGGAGGCCGACTTCGGTCGGCTGTCCCGTGCCGTTGAGCCAGCCATAAACCATCGGCAGCACGAAATTCACACCGTACCACGAAAAGATAATCGCGCTGAAGCAGAGGACACTCCCTGCGTTCGTCCCAAAGGTGCCGACCCAGCCGGCGAACCGGCCATGCAGTATGACGAGATACGCCAATAACGAGATGAGCGCCCAGACTTCCTTGGGATCCCAATCCCAGAAGCGGCCCCAAGAGACATCCGCCCAGAGCCCGCCGAGAATTGTTCCGGCAGCGAGCAGCAGCACAGCCACTTGCATCGCCTTGTAAGAATAAGATGCAAGCGTCGCAACTTCGCGCGGTGGACGAACCTTGGAGTGAGAGAGATGCTCATCGCCGCTGCCAAGATCGGTCACCCCTGCCTTGAGGGTTCGTCGCAGTGCCCCGGGTTTGAGCGCGCTCCCGGCTTTGCCAAGCCGCGCCATTAGGGAATCATTCGCAACTTCGCTCATCTCAGCATCGGCCAGCGCGGTGGTATCGCCGTTTTCGACGCGGTACTTGCCGAACAGATAATAAGCCAGCGCGAGATTTCCGATACCCCAAGCCAGCGCGCCGGCTCCGTAGCTTGACACGATCGTCAATACGTGGATCGTCAGCCAGTAGTTATTTCGCAGCACCGCGGCGATGGAGCCGACCTTCGGATTCAGAATGTCCGAATGATGAATGCCGACATACCAGGCGAGCATCATGCCGAAGCAGGCAACCGGTAGCGCGCCGAGCAGAAAATATCTGCGGGTGAAGGTCTGCTCCCAGAGTTTGTTGCTCTCACGGCGGGCTTCCGGAATGAGTGTGACGAGCGCGCCGACGACAGCCAACGCCGCCCGCGACACGAACCAGGCGGAAAGTAATGAGGTAGTCAGTCCCACGAACCAAGTTCCCAAGGAACTGGTGGAAATCGCTTTGCCGTCGATTGGCGGCCTCAAGCTGGTGATTTGAAACGTCGTCTCGCTGGCGGTGAGGAACCAGACGATCCCTCCGAAAATTGCTAGCCGCGCGACCGAGGCTGCAATTCGAATCGGAATCTGCTCACCGGCGAAGAGGCGATTCTCATCCTCCTCTCCCAGGTCATCCAATTCAATGCCGCGGGCGCGCCCGTCGGAATCTCGCCGCACGCGCACCGGCAGCCCGGAAAGTTTCCAGCTCCATCGAAGCCCCGGCCAGGTGAGGGGGAGCAGACAGAACCAGAATCCGAGCACCGCGACGACATACGAGACCCAGATGACCGTTTCATACATGTTGCTGACCGGAGGCCGGCCGGCGATGATGATTCGCAGCGCGAAGCCCCACGTCGCATAGGCAATTGCGCCGAGGGTCGCGACGAGACCAAGCACGTAGACGGTCCGCTGCCATCGCGCCATCAGCGACAGTACAACAACGACGGTCGCGATGAAGAAGTAAACCCACGCCCACTCGAACGGCTGCGCTTTGTTGTACAGAATCTCGATGTCCGTCGAGCCTTCGGCCGGATAGGCCGAGAAGCTCATCTGGTTGGCACTTAATTCGAGTGGTTTGTAGCGCTCCCAGATTTTGTCGTTCATCTCGCTCAGTTGATCCGACTTACCGAATTTGAAGGACTTTGGCTCGACCGGAGTCATCTTGGGACGAGCGGCGTCGAGGTCGTCGGCGAGCCGTCGCAGCTGGCGGGCGAAAGTTTGCATCGAAGCCGAGAAGGCGTCGGCATCGGCCC